>NZ_CP104174.1:1527884-1833461 GCF_025200925.1 Bradyrhizobium sp. CB1015
TTTAGCTTCTTGCGCCGCGGCCTTCTGCAAAAGCCCGCTACGACGCTTTTCCTTCAAGCGGTAGCTGTCGCCGCGGATTGTGATCACGTGACTGTGGTGTAACAGGCGATCAAGGATCGCGGTGGCGACCACAGGGTCGCCGAAGACTGAGCCCCACTCGCCGATGCTGCGGTTGCTGGTGAGCAGGATCGCGCCTCTCTCGTAACGGCGGCTGACGAGCTGGACGAAAGAGATGTGCGGCATTGGGCTCAAAGGGCAGATAGCCGAGTTCGTCGATGATCAGGAGCTTTGGCTTGGCAAATTGCGCGAGCCTCTCGTCAAGCCTGCCTTCGCTGTGTCCTTTGGCAAGTTGCGCAACGACCGTCGTGGCTGCGACGAACTGCACGGAATGCCCAGTCAGGATCGCTTCACGCCCCAGCGCGACCGCCAGGTGCGTCTTGCCAACGCCAGGCGGCCCAAGCAGCAGCACGTTCTCGCCATTGGCAATCCAGCGCGCGCCAGCAAGCTCACGTACCTGCTTGGGGTCTAGCGACGGCTGGGCCGAGAAGTCGAAGCCGGAGAGATCGCGAACGAACGGGAAGCGAGCGAGTTTGAGGGTCATCTCGATGCGCCGCTCGTCCTTGCGGGCGATCTCGCGCTCGCACAGTAGCACCAGGGTCTCGCGCAGGCTCAGCTCTTGTCGGCCGGCCTCGTCCAATAGCCCATCCAACTGGTCGCGGACGGCGGTCAGCTTCAGGCGGGTCAGCATATCGCTCAGGCGATCGGAGACAGCGGCGCGCATCAGAAGCTCCCCCCGACGATTGCCTCATACTCGCCGAGCGGCCGCAGCAGCGCCGGCGGCACAACGGACGATCCTGCGAGCGCGCCAGCGCGGTTCGATCCAGTCAGGCCCGCAAAATGCTCGGGGTCGACGACGCGGCGGCGACGACCGGCACAAATCGGATGGACGGCCACCTCATGGATCCCATGGTGGATGCGCACGAGCCGGGAGAGCGTGAGGTCGTCAGGGCGATCAGTCTTAAGCGTGCAGTGGTGCTGATCGCCAATCCGGCCCGTTGTCGTGCGGCGGCTGCCGCTGATCGTAAGCTGGCCGAACGCCTTTTGTCTGCGGCCTGAACGTCTTCATTGTTCTTGACGGCAAGTGGCCCACGCGGGCCGCGTTTCGTTGGGTGAATTGCTACGCGGTCTCGTCAGCTTTCAGTCAGCTGGCCCCGGTACAAAACGGTTGGGTTTAGCGAGGGCGGCAGCCCGCTAAACTCATCGGCAGCGTGGGTGTGGCAGGATACGGGCCTTGATGCCTCCATGGCTAACCGGCTCCGAGCCGCGCCCTCGCTGCTTCCGACTGGTGGGCAGGGATCAAGTAGTCAGGCTCGTCCTCCGACGACGATGACCTCCCGGCCAGCTTCCTCCGCTGCTATGAGGCTGGCCGTGTGGGAGTTGGCTGCTCGTGGCAGGGACAGCGCTTCCTCCGTGTATGCGTGGGGGATAAGCGCCGAGTCACGTTGCCGCAAACGTCAAAGGGTGGTGCGGGCGGGGATAGGGACAGTGTCTGATTCCAACGCAACCGAACAGCGCCGAGTCTCCGCACTGCCTGCGACCCCAAGTCACCCTTACCTGTCTTGGTAGTTGAACACGAGAAGCATGATGCTGCGCCCGCCATGCCTTCGGAGCGGCGCGGCGAGGCTCTCGTCGGTGCCCCGCTGACGTTCAGCCGTGATGAGTAATTGAAGTCGTTCAGCTGCGGCTAGCAGCTCCGGGTCGGGGTGGATCGTTTCGCTCGGCTTAGGCTCGGGCGCGATGGCGCGCTCGCAAGCCCTCAGCCAGGCCGGCAAAGACCGGGCCACGGTTCGTAGTTCATTGTGGCAGGTCTCTCTTGACGGGATTGGCGATGGGCCAGTGAGGCTCCGGACCTCTCAAGCACAGAGCCTCACCACGGAAAGGAGGACAACGCACTGGCCGCAACAGCGCGATCCCACCCTAGGCAGACTCGCCGCCACTAATTCTGCGATTTCCCGGTAAACCGTTTAGGCTGAACGACTGCCCGGCCGAACGACTGAACAACTGAGCGCCTTAAAGCTCCGAGAGCGACTCGCCCGCCCGACTAAACGGGTTTTGAGCTGCTGCCGGTTTGATGGACACCGAGATTAGGTGTTTCATGAAGCCGGAGGTGCACGGAAGTTCAGTCGCGAGTTCAAGATCGAGGCGGTCAAACTGGTTAGGGAGCGTGGGGTGTCGGTGGCGCAGGCCGGGCGCGACCTGGATGTTCATGAGAACGTTCTGCGCAAATGGGTGAAAGAGTTCGGCTCCGATCCGGTGCAGGCCTTTCCCGGCCACGGGCAGATGAAGCCGGAGCAGCAGGAGATCGAGCGGTTGCGCCGTGAGGTCGCCAAGTTGAAGGCCGAGCGGGACATCCTAAAAAAGCCCGCAGCCTTCTTCGCGAAGGAAGCGACATGAAGTTCGTCTTCATCGCGAAGCACCGGGCGATCTGGCCGGTGGCATGGCTATGCGATGCGCTGGGGGTGTCGCGGTCGGGCTTCCATGCCTGGCTGAATCGTTCGCCCAGCGCCAGATCCCGCAGCGACGAAGAGCTCGGCGGCAAGGTGAAGGCCAGCTTCATGGCGAGCGACCGCACCTATGGTGCGCGCCGGGTGTGGCGTGATCTGCTCGCCGATGGGGCGGACTGTGGCCTGCACCAAATCGAACGGATGATGCGCCTGCAAGGCTTGCGGGCGCGGCCGCGACGCCGGCGCTTGCCGAAGGACAGCGGCGATCGACAGCTCGAGACCGGGCCGGCGAACCTCCTTGACCGGCAGTTCGCCGCCGAGCGGCCGAACCAGAAGTGGATCGCCGACTTTACGTATCTCTGGACGGCCGAGGGCTGGCTCTACGTCGCAGCGGTGATCGACCTGTTCTCACGCCGGGTGGTGGGTTGGTCGATGAGCGCCGCCATGACAGCTCAGTTGGTAACCGATGCCCTGCTGATGGCCGTCTGGCGACGCGGCAAGCCGGACGCCCTGTTGCACCACTCCGACCAGGGCAGTCAGTACACCAGCGAGCAGTTCCAGCGTTTGATGGCCGACCACGGCATTCTCTGCAGCATGAGCCGTTCCGGCAACGTCTGGGACAACGCAGCGATGGAGAGCTTCTTCTCGTCGCTCAAGACCGAACGGACCGCCAACAAGATCTACCGAACCAGAGACGAGGCACGAGCCGATGTGTTCGACTACATCGAAAGATTTTACAACATGATCCGCAGGCACTCGACCATCGGCTATCTCAGCCCGGTTCAGTTCGAGCGCAAGGTGGGATTAGCTTAACCTGGTGTCCATCAAACCGGCAGCAGCTCATTTGGCCTAGAAGGCTCTTAGTTTGAGCGCGGTTGCTTGAGAGAAGGGCCGAGGCATGCGAGAGGCCGACTGCAGCCTCTAAAGCCCGTTCAGGCTATGCTCTGGTCAGTAAAAACGCGCTGCCCGCTCACCAGCTCGCGCGTAAGCCATTCCAAACGAAGCTCGGCTTCTAAAGCGCCGTTGCCTTCGCAGATGGCCGCCGCGACGACTTCAATTTGATCTTCAATAAGCTCCCGGAGGATTTGGATGCGAGGTTCCATTGTGCTGCTCTCCGGGTGAGAGAAAGTCGCCTACCATCTTACGCTCTAAGTTTCCGGCTGGCACCCTGCCAGAAATGGTCGGCTGCCATCACGTTGAAGGTCGCGGCGCACGCCCTGACCTCCGCTCCCACCTTGCTCATTCAAGCGGAGGACCAGGACTACCGGCTTTCAAGTCGATCAGGGGCTTTTAAGTCGGACAGGCAGTAATTTTCTTCTCTCGAGCATACGGGTAAGGACACCACAGCCGGTCGCGCGGCAGCTACGTTATCTATGTGGACGTCGCCTTCGAACTTGAGCTTATGACGCACGAAACGGCCCAAAAAGAAGAAGCTCAGGATTGAGATGAAGCCCGGCTCAATCGCGGTCCTCTCGGACAAAATGCGCGAGGGCGCAAAGGCGGCGTGCATTTGTTCGAGCTGGAACTTGTGGAGCTAGGGCTCAACAAACCGTGTTGCCACTTCAGTCGTGGCGCGGTCCCTGTCGAGCCGTCTTCGGCCGGTGAGGCGTTCGGTGATGTGTCGTCGGATGCTGGACGCGACCATGTTCGGCTCCGCGCGGGAGTTCGCGGCCTAGCTTGGCCTGACGCCTAAGCGGAATTCCACCGGCGGGACGGACCGGCTAGATCGGATTACGAAACAGGGCGATTCCGATCTCAGGTACTGGCTTGACATCGGAACACGCAACGTTGTTCGGTATCCAAGGGCCCGGTCCTGGGCCGGAGGTGGCGGTATCGAAGCCCTGCTTGAACGGCGTCGGCCCATGGTCGTCGCCGTTGCCAACAAGTTGGCCACGGATCGTCTGAGCGATGATGACGATTGGGGAATTCTATGGGCCTAAGCTCGCGGCCTGACCCTTCAGCGTATCTTGACCACCTTACGTTGTGATGGCAAATGACAGCATGATGGACACCGGCGGAGCTGGACATCGAGCAAGCTCGAAGAGCTTTAGGCGCAACAAGCGCGACCCGTAGATGAGACCTCGCCGCGATCTCCATCAGGGTCAGCGGCCATGGCATCGGTCGCATTAACAAGCCTTATACATGAACGCACCCGAACGGTATCCAAAGTGCTGCTTAAATCCCCTGCATCAGCGGGCTCCACGCTTGCCCGTGGTGAGCCGTTCCTTGCCATAAAGTCCGCAGATCCGGTTGATCCCCGACGGTTCGCCCTCCCGCCGCAGCAAGACGAATAGCCAGCGGTATCCGAAGCGCCGCCGCTCGTTGGCGAGATCGCGCAGTCGACCACGGAGAGCCACGTCCGGAGGAAGCTATAGCGGAGATCTTTCCATCAGCGCTGCGATCGAACAGGCCTGCCGGTTCCGACAGGCTCATGACAGCCCGAAGATGCGCGACCGCAACCAGCTTGGCGGCGGGCCCCAGCATTGTTTTGAAAGAAGCTCGAGAAGGGTGGCCGCCCAAAGACTCTCGATGCAATGAAGGGTGTAGTCACGTCGTGTGCCCAGGCGGACTTGGCCATTTGCCGGCGCACAAAGGTTGGAGACACCGATTTCGATCGGCTTTAGCGTCTGCGCCGCATGTACCGTCGCTGTCGGCTTCTCGGTTCCGGCGGTCAGGAGGCCATTGCTTAGCTTGCAATTTTCTGCGGTTGTGCAGTGGCGAGCGGCGCGCGTGCGTCGAACTGCGCCCGCTGGATTACCCACCAGCCATGCTGCATGTTTCGCGGGATCGTGAGCAACTTTTCAACGGCTCAGCCCGCTTCGGCCGACAACTCAACCGGCTTAGGAACTGCCTCGTCAGTGAACGAAGGCCGATGCCCACCCAGAGATTGTCGATGCGCCGGATCAAAGGGGTTCTCCGCCTAAAACATGTTCAAGGCTTGCCGGAGCGAGCCATCGCGCACACCCTGGGCATCAGCAACGGCGCTGCGCACAGCTATGTGCGCTGAGCCGGGCGGCCGGGCTGAACTGGCCGTTGCCGGCCGGAATGATTGACGAAGACCTGGAGCTGCTGCTTTTCCCTGCGCCGAGGCCTGCATCGCAGAGCTTACAGCGGTACGTTCCCGACTGGGGCTATGTCGACAAGGAGCTGCGCCGGCGCAACGTGACCCGCCCGGCTGCTGTGGGATGAGTATCGCGCCACCCATCCCGATGGATTCGGCTACACATGGTTCTGCACGACCTACGAGGCCTGGAAGGGGCGAGCCCGGCCTTCGATGCGGCAGACCCATCTGGGCGGCGAGAAGGTTTTCGTGGATTTCGCCGGCGACACCATCGACGTTATCGACCCCTCAAGTGGGGGGGAAGTACAGTCGATGAAGCTGTTCGTCGCGGCGATGGGTGCGTCCAACTATACCTACGCCGAGGCCTGCCAAGCGAGGGGCTCGCCGACTGGGTCTGGGTCCACATCAACCTCTTCGCCTTCCTCAGCGGCGCGCCGACATTCGTGGTCTGCGACAACCTCAAGGCCGCCGTCACCAATCCGACCGCCACGATCTCGGCCTCAACCGACCTATGCGGAGATGGAAGGCCATTACAGCGCGGCCATTCTCGCAGCCTGGCCGCGGCGCCGAAAAGATAAGGCAAAAGTCGAAGTTGCGGTGCAAGTCGCCCAAAGATGGATTCTGGCGCGGCTACGCAACCAACGCTTCTTTTCATTAGCGGAGCTAAACGCAGCCATCAAAATGCTCGTCGTCGAACTCAATGCCCGGCAGATGCGCGACTTCGGCGCCAGCCGCGCCGAACTGTTCGCTGAACTCGACAAGCCCCAAGCTCATAGAGCTGCCGGACCAGGCTTACGCTTTCGCGCACTGGAAGCGATGCCGGGTCGGCCCCGACTATCATATCGAGATCGATGGACACTGGTATTCCACGCCATATCGGCTCATCCGTGAGCTCGTCGATGCGCGCATTGACGAAGGACGGTCGAGATCTTCCACAAGGGCAGCAGGATCGCCAGCCACGCTCGCGCGCCCAACCGGCGCGGCCACACCACCATCACCGACCACATGCCCAGCGCCCATCTGCGCTACGGCCAATGGACGCCCGCCGGTGTGATCGCCGCCGGCGAGCGGATCGGCCCGCCTTCTTCCAGGCCGTGATCGCCACCCGGCCGCATCCCGAGCAAGGCTTTCGCACCTGCCTCGGCATTCTGTCGTTGGTCAAAAGCTACAGCGCCGAGCGTGTCGACGCAGCCTGTCGGCGCGGCATTCTGATCAAGGCGCGATCCGTCGCCTCGATCCGCTCCATCCTCCAGAACGGCCTGGATCGCACCTTTCTCGACGAACCCTCCGAACACCAACCCCTGCGCCACGGCAACATCCGCGGCCGGGATTATTTCCACTGAAGCCAAGGAGACTTGTATGCTCAACCATCCCACCCACGAACGCCTGATCGAGCTCGGCTTGAGCGGCATGGCCAAGGCCTTTGAGGAGCAGCGACGATCGCCTGATCTCGAGGCCTTGCCGTTCGAAGATCGCATCCGCCTGCTGGTCGACCGGGAAGCCGCGGAACGCGACACCAGGCGGCTCACCACGCGCCTCAAGCTGGCCGCGCTCCGCCAGAATGCCTGCGTGGAGGACGTCGATTTGCGCACGCCGCGGGTATCGACCGGGCCCTCTTCGCCAAGCTCGTCAGTGGCAACTGGATCGATCGGCACGAGAATTTGCTCCTAACCGGAGCGACCGGATTGGGCAAAAGTTGGTTAGCCTGTGCCCTCGGCCACAAGGCCTGCCGCGACAATCGCTCGGTTCTCTATCATCGCGTTCCAAGATTGTTCGAAGCGTTGGCGCTCGCGCGGGGCGATGGACGCTATGCCCGCTTGCTCAAAACCCTTGGCCGCGCCCAGCTTCTGATTTTGGACGATTATCGGTGCTCACCGCCGCCGAGCGGCGCGATCTACTGGAAGTCCTCGAGGACCGCCATGGCCGCGCCTCCACCATCGTAACCCGCCAACTCCCTGTGGACACATGGCACGAAGTTATCGGAGACAGCCGACGCCGTCCTAGATCGCCTCGTCCATAACGCTCACCGCCTCCAGCTTGCCGGCGAAAGCATGCGAAAACGCAACGCCAAAACCGTCACCCTTGACGAGCAGCCAGAACGCTGACTCTATCACCGCCTCGGCCGGAGCGGGCTGCTCACGATCGTCTGAATTCGGCGCTCATGATCGCGCGAAATCCCTGCTCACTCATCAGTGAAATGCAGTCATGCCAAGCGTAGATCGGCCTATGAATACAACATCCCCGCGAAGAGGGCCGAGGAACGAGCACGCGTGGAATGCGCCGAGAAGGAGTATACGAGGTTCACGTCCCGGTGGCGGGCAAAGCCGCGATCCCGACAAAGCAAGGCTTCTGCGACATAGGGCTTGTTTACGATATCCGTGTCAGTCGTCTTGCCGGGCCGCTATAATTCAGTGTGACGCCCCACTGGTAGGCCAGAGGTCAAGATCGCGAGACACGAACTCGCTGCCTTGATCGACGCGGATCGTTGCCGGTAAGCCCACTTCCTTGCAGGCCCCTTCCAGCACCTCCCACGACGTCGGTGCCGCGGAAGGTGAACCGCGGCGCCAGCGCCGGCGAGAAGCGCGAGAAGGTATCGACCATTATGAGCACGCGAAGCTTGTGTCCGCTCGCCAACTGGTCATGGACGACGTTCGTCGCCTTCATGGAGAAGCGCAATGCCAGGATCATCACCAAGAAGCTGGCAATGGAAATGGGCAACGCTGCCGCCCGATCGTCATGCATCCTGGGCGCTGCGATTGAGCGACGTGCGCGGGTTCGCGCGCTGTCGCTAACTTCGATCCGAGAACGAAGGTGTCGCCCCTCGACATCAGCCCGGGCGTCCACCGCGCCAAGCCCTATGTCTCTAGCGACGCGGAGATCGATGCGTTGTTGACGGCAGCGCTGGCTCTGGCGCCAGCGGACGGGCTGCGCCGATGGAGCTACCATACCTTGTCCGGCTGCAGGCATGCGTATATCCGAGGCGATGGCCTGGAGCGTGATGACGTTGACCTCGACGCCGGCGTGCTGACGGTCCGGCTGACCAAGTTCGGCAAGTCGCCGTTCGTGCCATTGCATCCGACGACGAGAACTGGGCTGCGCCACTACGTTAACCGGCGCGAGCGCGGCAAGCGAACCCGCTCCAGCCGAACGACCGCCTACTCGCCTTCCTCGAGTCGCTCTTAACGGCAAGACTATGCCGAATGGAATGAGGCTGCCCTGTTCGGCATAGTTCGGCGGGCGGCATAAACCTGCAAGCTGGGCGACGTCGATCCGCTTGCGTGGGCCTATTGCCGTCACGACCTCAAAGCTGTGGCCTGAGAACAACGCTTACCGATCAACCGCACCTCCGAGCGGTTCTCCGAGCAGTTACGGTTCGCGCGGTGCCGGTCGTTTTCGACTGCCTCGGCCTCGACGAGTTCATGGTGGTCTGTCGCGCCGGAGGTGCGGTGTTGGAATTGTCGCCACGTTGCTGCGCGCGGACCAGGCGCCGCTGGCACGGCACTGACCAAGCGGCGACTTCCAACCGACGCGACGACGCACGTGCCCACGGCTGCTCGGCAGCGGTGGAGGGACACTTGCGCAGCATAGCCGTTGGCGTAGGCGCCGCGACCAGAGGTCGTTCGGCGCCATCGGCACCGTCATCGGCGCCCGGGTCCCAATCGCTCGCTTGCGACCGCCACGGCGACGAACCGGAAGCCTCTCTTCCCGGTAGAGCCGGAACAGCCGCCTCCGCTTCGGCTATCGCGTCTGCCGATGTGCTTTAGGTCGCCTGCCGTTCGCTCATCCCGAAGGCGTCTAGGAGATGGGCGACAGCTTTCCGCTGGGCCGCGGGCGTCACCATTTCTTTCCCACGAGTTCTTTCCCAGGAGGTCCTTCAAGGCTGCGTTGTCCAGCATGGTGTCGGCGAGGAGCTGCTTCAGCTTCGTGTTCTCGTCCTCCAGCGTCCTCAGCCGCTTGGCCTCGGAGACATCCATCCCGCCGAACTTGGCCCTCCATTTGTAGATGCTGGCGTCGCTGACGCCATACTTGCGGCACAGACCGGCGACCGAAACGCCGGCCTCGTGCTACTTCAAAATCCCGATGATCTGCTCTTCCGAAAGGCGGCTGCGCTTCATGCTCTGTTCTTGTCGTGGGCCAGAGCGAACTTCACACTGGATTAAGCCCGTGGGGCAAGGTCACTTAGCTCAATATTCCGTCTTCAGACCGGATCAAACGCGCCGCTTGTCACTACACAACCGCAGAGAATTTCGAGCTCAGCGATGGACTCCTGAAACAGCAGAATTGGGGACGCACAGAGGGTTCATGCGGCGCCTAGCGGCGGCAGCCGCTAAGCAGTTCGATATTGGTCTCTCCAACGTATATGCGCCGGAAAGTGGCCGAGTCCGCCTGGGCACACAACCTGATCACACCACATTAGCGCTGTTGGATCACCGTTCCAATGTTCTGAGGACGGAAGCCCCAACGGATGTCGCGCTTCTTCCTCGCAGCCAACGCTACCAGATAAGACAGGTACAACATGTTGATGGTTGTGGTACCTCTGGTGCTCGAAAACCTGCAGCGAACCACCCAGCTCCTAGCAATCTTTTCGGGAGATATGCAATGCCAGAGACCTTAGGCGAAGACGGAAAACGCGAACGGCGACCACGTGGAGGGCCCGAACTGGCCGAGGCATCGCGCCCTGGAGCCGGTGGCCCCACGGATGATACTGGAGAAAGCACCGCAGCTGCATCGCGCATTTCATTTACGGTTCCGGAATGGCAAAAATCCATCGAAGCGACAGCAAACCTGTTCGCCGCGTCGCTCCGCGACGCGCTAAAGCTGGCTGCTTCCTCTTTGCACGATCAGGCCACCTTCATGAAGACTCTCGCGGACTCTAAAACTCCCTCTGAGCTACTGAAGTGCCACCTGGATTTTGCGGAGCAATCCTGCTCGAAATTGTTTGGCGAAGGCTGGAAGATGTTGGATCGTCTCAGGCACAGCCATCGGTCTTCGGTAAGTTAAGAGGCGCAAGGCGTGAAATAGGCTGACGGCGCGCAAATCATCCGGCGTGTGGCACGTACACGCCGTTTAGAATTAAGCGGGAAAACGAAGAACGATTCCGCCCTTGCTCCGTTTGCCTTTCCCCAGCGACCAGGCTGATCAGTGAGGCTGGTCGAACTTTCGCCGAAAGTAGTGCGAAAGAGAAAGTGACAGTTCGACGCCTTTAAAATTGTGGACCCCGACGTATCAGTGACCCCGGTATCGGACACGCCAGCGTCATCCTGCATTGGTCCGAAGTTCGGCGGGACCACCAGGGACGGATAGTGCCGAGCATCAGTTTTCAGACCAAGGCGAACAAATTTGACGCACACGAAGCGCCTGCAGACCCTCCAATTCTCGATTCAGCACGACCCTTGCTCGGTTCTGGGCAGCATCACCGAATGTTCCAGATGCGGTGAGTTAGGGGCGGGCTCGTTGCGGCTAGCGCCTGGTGCGCCCCGCCGGTTTGCTGTGAGGCGAGGTGAATCAGATCAGGATTCTCAACTGGTGGCGCTCATTCGCTCGCGCTCGTCGCCGTCATGTCGGACGACGGCACCAAGAAGGCAGGTAAGTAGCACAGCATCAGCCTCACCTAAGCGGGAGAGCAGATGGCCAATCCACGAGTTCCGCGTTCGAGACGAGTTAACGGCGGAAAGTGCACCCGCAGCTCCGGAGCAGCAGGCGGCGATCTCAGCTCGCAAGATATTGGAAGCAGAGATGCGCACTGGAACGGTGGTATCGTACAACGCTGAAAAGGGCTGGGGGTTCATTCTCCTGACGATGCCGACCAGGAGGATTTGTTCGTGCACATATCGGACCTTCGCGACTGCGCAGGGTCTGATCTGGTGTCGGTCACGCGCGTGACTTTCGAAATTCGCTTCAATCAACAGCGCTCGAAGTACAGAGCCGTCCAGGTCAGGCTGATCGATTGAAAGATCGCGTATCCTACTGCGGGCGTGCGCATTACATATCATTCATAGCGCAAAGGCAATAATGGACGATGCATAGGCTCATCTGATCAGAAACCAAGTCGTGGACGTTTACGACGGAGATCGCGCTCGGAAGCGCGACGTTAAGCTGATTGATATGGATGGTCGTCAGCCATCTTTCTGGCCAGCGCGACCTTTGCACGCTTGCTTCCTTGCCGGTGGGCAACACGCACCGCCCAGGCCTTCATCGGAGACCATCGGGTTGATCGCCTGAGAACAACGTTGGCAGCTTCGAACAGGGCGTAAGCATCCGGTGAGGCTTTGAATTACCCATAACTTTGACTACTCGGGATGATCCGCTGATCGGCGAAATCTTGAATCGAAAGAATCACTTGTGATTCCTTGCTGAGCACCTGATTCGCGAGGGGGTGCTCTATGGGGCTGACGTTAAGGGATCGATCGGCAAAAGGCCGCTTGCGGTCCTTGGAAGGTGAATGTTGGATTGATCGAGAGAGTAGTGGATGCGAGTTTAGGGACGAGCGGCTTGGCGACAATTCCGCAAACTGCTCACGCAGATTGGACGCCCCATGGGACAACGCATTTCGCTCGTCTGCCAGGATTGGGCGAATACCAAGGCCGCCTACCGCTTCTTCTCTAATGACCGGGTCAGCGAAGCGGACATTCTGGCCGGCCATTTCCAATTGACAAGTGATCGCGCCGCCGCAGAAGCGATCGGCATCACCAAGAGCATAAACAGTGGACGGGATAAGGCGGGCCGCCTCAGATCGCACACGGTTTGCGGCATCCTGATTCATTCGAGCCTCGCAGTTACAATCGAGGGTGTGCCACTGGGGTTGGCGGCCGTTAAGTTCTGGACCCGGAAGACATTCGAGGGGACGGCAGCGCTTAAAATGAAGATCAACCGACCCGGATTCCCATCGAGAGAAAGGAAAGCGTTCGGGGGTTGGAAAATCTCAAGCAGTCTCGCCACTCTTGGATCATCCGGGACGATGCATCCGTATTGCTGATCGCCCGGCCTTAAACGAGACGTTAGTAACGCCGCGACCGTTGTCGTAGGCATGACCAATGCTCTCGGAAGAGAGCTGGCCAGCGGAGGGCTTGAAATCGTGAGCATGAGATGCTTGCCGCTCTTCTAGTGCGGCCCACAGTCTAGCTAGAGGGATGAGGTCGGCTCGCAACCGCGCTACGTCAGAGATCGCCCTCGCGACCGTCTCAAAGAGCATATTGAGCTGAAGCAGAAGCGTATTGAATAGCACCATATCGCCGATCGTGACCGCGCCGATTCTCCTGCCTGGCGCGCAGATCGCCGCGATCCGCGAGGCTTCCCAATTTAGGCAGCTTCGATTGTGCGTCTAAGGTGCCCGTTGACATCAGCGGCAGGAGTGGAAAGCCCCACCTGGTCACCGGGCGCGCTATTCTCTAGACATCAACGTCGATGGTAATGTCACCGCGCGGGAGAAGCACGGCACAGCCCGTTGCCCGATGTCCGCTACGTCAGACAGCGTCCCACCTCAACTCAGGTACTCATTCATCAGTTCACCAAGCTCGGTTGGGCTAATCTGTTTCAGAATATGTTGGGGTAGGAACGCCGGTCCTGGGATCTCAATTTCCTTGCCGTCACGTAGTCTACCCTTGGCTGCTAGCGATTGCTGATATCATAGGTCAATTGAATACCTCGGGCACGCCGCGTTCAATCTGAGGAGGATATAGACGGCTTCCATCGCCGTCTGACCGAGTATTTCAGCCAGTAGAACCGAACGGAACAGATCCCAGAGGCACTCGAAATGTTCCTCCATCTCTGGATCACCTCGGATGACGACCCCTCTTTCCGGGTCCCAACTACCGTCCAACGCCCCACCCGGAAGGTTCAGCGCTCGAGAAGGTAATGCGATCGGCCACGCATATGCTCGTCGGGGATCATGAACGCCGCGCCGGAGAGTGCCGCCAAGCTCGAACCAACGAACCACGGCGTCTTGCTGTCCACACCAGCGGGCTTGCCCGGGCGAGCAAAGGATCAGATCTCGTTTATGTGACAGTAGTCAGAAGATGCTTTCGGGAGCCTGACACTTGTACGGGACGCCGATCGTCAGACCGCCATCGACGACGATTTCGGAGCCCGTAAGATAAGAGGACTCGTCACTGAGCAGGAACAAAACTGCCTGCGACACTTCCGGCGGTTCGGCTGCCCGCCCAAGCGGAATGGGAAAACTGGAAGAATCGAAGTCCTTTGTCATCCAAGTGTTGATTAACCCCGGATGGACTGAGTTTATGCGAACCCCAGACGCAGCGGCCTCCAAAGCAGCGGACTTGGTTATGCCCCGCACACCGAACTTGGAAGCAACGTAGGCGTGAAGCCCTGCACTACCCCTCAGCCCCTCGACCGACGAGATGTTGACGATCGAGCCTCCGCCCGCGCGGCGCATGGCGGGCAGGGCAGTCTGCATTCCCAAAAATACACCGGTGAGATTGACAGCAAGGGTCTTCGTCCACTGCTCGAGTGGAAACTGCTCGATAGGAGCAATACTGGCTATGCCCGCATTGTTGACGAGGCCATGCAGCGCGCCAAAGTTGCTCTCCGCAGCCGCGATCGCTCGGCGCCATTCCTCTGGCTGAGCGACGTCTTGACGCACATAGATCGCGGATGTGCCAAGGCCGGCCGCGAATGCCTCTCCTTCTTTACGAAGAACATCGGTGATCACGACTTTAGCTCCCTCCGCTACCAGCAGGCGCGCATGAGCGGCCCCCATCCCTCGAGCCCCGCCGGTCACCAGAATGACCTTTTCGCTGAGACGTCCCATAATTTTGCTTCCTCGATCAGTGTGGTGGCGCAAGGTCTTGCGACATCCACTATGTCAATTAGCCCTGTTCGATCTGCTGTGTCCCGCTGCAATGCCCAACGGCTGTGCGTAGTGGCCGCGCAACTCGCCGCGAAAACCAACTCGATAACGATTTCACGTCGTGGACACGCGTCCGCCGCTCAGGCGTTATCGTCGGAGTGTTGAATTAGCATCGCGACATTGGGCCACCTTGTTGAGCCCGACAATTCACGACCGAGTTTCCTCCGGAAGATGGGCGTGAACTGCACGCGAGGCAATGCCGGTTCCGCACAGGCGCACGTACTGAGCTGTTCGAGGCTGGCCGCGGGAGTAGGGCGCAGAACGCATAAAGCTCTCCGAGCCTTGCGAATTGGAGTATCCACTCTGTGCAATCCGCGCGCCGAGACTCTGATACGAACGCAAACTCACGCGACTCTTGCAGAGTTGCTGGAGCTGTTACGACCTTTTCGCGCGACCTGGGTATCCGCTAGCATGCTTTTCGGGCCATGCACAGCGATAGCGCTTCGACTTATCAAGACTTATCGAGCCACACACAGCTTTGATAGCCATGCGAGCTCCTCATCCGTTTATCTCCCGCTTGATCATGTCGGACTCTCGACACTCCGCGTCGCCAATCAAACAAGCGGGAAGGCAACAGAAGAAGCGGCGAAAGTTGTCGAAGGCCTTCTCTCGTACTCCAACTCGGCATCTGCAGCCGAGCGAGTCTTATAACACCCAATGAGGCGCTTGGCATCGATCGCAGACGACAGATAGAGAGGCCTATCGAGTTATCGTCATCCTCGGTGAGCACGCTTCGCCGGAATGAACGCACAATCGTCAAGCTCATTCTGCAGCACAGAATCGAAGTGCAACGCGCAGAACTGGACGCGTCGGGGGCAAGACGATCGCGATCACTGGATCTATGAGCCGACGGATCACCGAGCCGCACTGGAAGTTGCACATCACAGTCTCTTCAGGATGCTCAACAACCGAGTAGTCTTGGTGAGATGAGTTAGCTGAATGTTCGATTGCGCCTAAACACTTCAAGAGCGAGGAGGAATGCGATGCCCGACGTGAAAGGTATTTCGCTTGATGCGCATCTCTACCTTGGGAGCAAAGACCGTGGCAGCGCGTTTCTCGGGTACCGAGCCATAAACCTTGTATTCAGCGTGGGGCACGAGGTGTCCTCTCTATTACCGAAGGGATTAGTACCGTAGCAAACCCTGCAATCGCCCTTGTGCCGGTCGCGAGCTATCCCTCAAGCACTGTGGGGCCGTACTTGGAGTGCTCTTCAGGAATTCAAGTTCGTGATCCCGGCGGTGAGGCCGGCTTTTTAATTCTTACCTACGTGACAACGAATGATGCAGCGCTCGCCTCGGGACGAGAGGTTCTTGGTGCTCCAAAAAAGTTGGCGTACATTACCGGTTAGAGACGGTGGTCTAATTCAGGGTACGCTCGAGCGTCCAGCGGGCAAGCGTCTGCCGACCCTTACCGCTCAACCAGACCAGCGCGTGAGCTCGAGTTCGCAACAGATGATTTCTGCGCGGACGTATTTCTACTTGGTTTCGGCATCTGCCCCCCTATCAATAAGCGGGATGGGCGCAGTGACGCAACTCGTCAAACGGTGCACCGCGCGAATGTTGCCACGCGACGAGCTTGGCGAAGAAGTTTACTGGACCCACCTTCCTAACTTACGACTCCCCCTCGATTGTCGATCCCGTGCACAATTTGGCACTTGGCGAACGCGTGCTCGGCACATACGAGGAGCATGACGCCAAGCTCCAGGCCATTGATATCCTTTCGGAAACGGCAAATCCAGGAAAACAGCGGTCCATAAAGCTTCAGGAGTTCATCCAATCCTGAGTTCTGCCCCGGGCTCTCGGCGTGCCCACTGAACCTCCTCCGAATGAGTGGACACCTGTAGTAGGCTCATTGAGCCCGGAGGTGTCGAATGGAACGTCAACGTCGGTCCTTTACGGAAGAGTACAAGCACCAAACCGTTGATCGCGGAATGGAGGCGGGTTCGGTTGTAGAAGCCCTCGATGAAGGCGAAGATATCGCGCTGGGCCTCGGCGCGGGTATTGTAGTCGCGATGATGGACCAGCTCGGTTTTCAAGGTATGGAAGAAGCTCTCCATCGGGGCATTGTCGTAGCAATCGGCCTTGCGGCTCATTGATGCCATGATGCCGGCGCCGGTGAGGACCGTGTGAGGCATACTGCACGCCGCGATCGGAGTGATGGATCAATCCGGTCTGCGGCCGTTGCTGGTTGATGGCCATGGTCAGTGCCGCGGATGCGAGTTCGACCTGCATATGGTCTTGCATGGCCCAGCCGATGATCTTTCGGCTGAACAGATCCATGACGGCCGCCAGATACAGCCAGCCCTCCGCGGTCGGGATGTAGGTGATGTCGGCGAGCCAGACCCGGTTCGGGGCGGGAGCGGTGAAGTCGCGCGCGATCAGGTTCGGTGCGATCGGGAGGTCGTGACGGCTGTCGGTGGTGCGCCCCCGGCGTGGCGACGCCATGATGGCGCGGACACCGTGCCGGTGCATCAGCTGCTCGATCCGGCCACGGCTGGCGCCACGTCCCTGCTTGCGCAGGATGGCATGGACGCGAGGACTGCAGTAACGCCCGCTGCTGTCTTGATGGACTTGCCGGATTGCGGCCAGGAGGCTGGCATCGGATTTGGTCCGCTCACTGACCGGGCGATCACGCCAGGCGGAATAGCCGGCCGGCGAGACCTCGAGCACGGCACACATCAGCCGCACCGGATAGGCGTCGCGATGGTCTTCGATGAAGCGGAAGCTCATGTCCGGGTTCCGGCGAAGATCGCGATCGACTTTTTTAAGATGTCGCGCTCCATGCGCAGCGTTCGTTCTCCTGGCGCAGACGGGCGATCTCCGAAGCCTGGTCCGCCGACATCGGCGTCGCCTTCGTGGTGGGGCGCCACGCCGCCGATGTCGGCTCCTGCCGCAGCTTGTCAACCCAACGCCGCAGCACCGAGTCACGCAGACCGAGTTCCTTGGCAACAGACCCGATCGAAGCGCCCACTCAAAGCCAACTCAACGGCTTGGCGCTTGTACTCTTCGGTAAATGAACCGACGTTGACGTTCCATTCGACACGTCCGGGCTCCTCTACTCCGATCGTGTCCCGTGGCGTGGTGTAGGTGAGTGCGGGTCACTGCGTTCGCCGGCATGGTCCGGATCGGTCAGGTGGCGATTGCCGGGAAGCTGACGGCGGGATCATCGCCCAACGGGGTGATTGTTTCCAGTGTCATGTAGCGACCGCGCTGGACCGCCCACTCGTCGTTCTGTTCGAGCAGGATAGCGCCGACCAGGCGGGTGATGGCGTCCTCATTGGGAAAGATGCCGACCACTTCGGTTCGGCGCTTGATCTCGCCGTTGACGCGTTCGAGCGGATTGGTCGAGTGCAGCTTGGCGCGGTGCGCGGCCGGGAAGCTCATATAGGCCAGCACGTCGGCCTCGGCCTCATCGAGGAACACCGCGAGCTTGGGCAGCTTGGGACGCAGTTGATCGGCAATGCGCCGCCATTGCGCCCGTGCCGCCTCCGCGTCGTCCTGGGCAAAGGCGGTGGCAATGAAGGCGGAGACGACGCGCCGTCCGCTCTTGCCGGCATGCGCCAGCGCGTTGCGTATGAAGTGGACGCGGCAGCGTTGCCAGGTGGCGTTGAGAACCTTTCCGACCGTGGCTTTGATCCCCTCATGGGCGTCGGAGACGACGAGCTTGACGCCGCGCAGGCCCCGCCGCGCCAGTTTGCGCAGGAACGCCGTCCAGAACGTCTCGGCCTCGGACGGGCCGATGTCCATGCCGAGCACCTCGCGCCGGCCATCGCTGTTGGCGCCGACCGCGATGATCACCGCGACCGAGACGATGCGCCCGTTCTGGCGCACCTTCACGTAGGTGGCGTCGATCCACAGATAGGGCCAGTCACCCTCGATCGGGCGATTGAGGGAGGCCTTCACCTTGTCGTCGATCTCGCCGCACAGCCGCGACACCTGGCTCTTGGAGATTCCGCTCATGCCCATCGCCTGCACCAGATCGTCGACCGAGCGGGTGGAGACGCCCTGGACGTAGGCTTCCTGAACCACGGCGGTGAGCGCCTTCTCGGCCATCCTCCGCGGCTCAAGAAAGCCCGGGAAGTAGGAGCCTTTGCGCAGTTTGGGGATGCGCAGTTCAACCGTGCCGGCCCGGGTCTCCCAGTTCCGATCGCGGTAGCCGTTGCGCTGGACCTGGCGCTCCTGGCTCTTCTCGCCGTAAGCCGCCCCGGTCAGGCCCTCGACCTCCAGCTCCATCAGCCGGTGGGCGGCAAAGCCGATCATCTCGCGCAACAGATCGGCATCAGGGGTCTTCTCCACGAGCGCGCGCAGGTTCATCATGTCGTCGGTCATCGGTGGTTCCTCGAATCAGGTTGGTGTCGCAACCCAAACCTTACCGACGAATCATCGGTGACCACCCGCAAAGCCGCTCGCTCGCTACGGCGCTATGTGGGGCGCGCGTCGCGAGCGGCTTTGCTAATCAGCTACACCACTCCTTGGGAAACGACCTCTACTCCGAGCACGAAGTTTGGGTCGCTCGTAGAAAGTTCGGCATCTTCGCTCCTTTTCGCGCTTTGGCGAAGGCAATCCCGCCTTGGTCCTGATGCACCTCAGGCCATTTGAGCCTCGCGGTATCGCAGCAATAAGGGTGCCAACAGAAAAACGCGGTGCACTCGTTCGTTGATGCGAAAACGGTCGCATGCCTTGCATGTTGACTGCATGCCGTGGTTGCGTTCATGACGTGCATGTCTTAAGGCGGACGGGCCGAACTCGGCTGATTATGCCGCTACAGCGCGCTTAGCGAACTTCTTCTAGCAATAGCCTATCGCGGCGATAGCTGTTGACTCGTGCTTCAAGTTCCTGGTGTAGCTGACGACATAATTCGTTGCGGCCGGCCGCTCATCGCGGGGCGAGTATCTGGTCTAACGGGGGTAAGGCAATTCCTGCCCGCATTGCCATCTCACACAGGTCGTGCGCCATGGCCGGGTGAATTTCGATGGCGCGAAACTCTCGTTGGCAGAGGACCCGGAGCTTCGGCTATGCCAACGTATAGCTTTCCAAGGAACGCCTCGCCTGCCATTCCTTTTTTGAGGCCGGCGCGATGACTGGGACATTAAAAAGGCGCCCCTATGAAAGGCGACGCTCTGGCCGATAGCACTCTTCTTCAGAACCGCCTGATCTCGAAGCTAAAAGGTGGATTGAAGTTGACTCTCGACTCTTGTCGCTGGACGGAACGACAAGACGAACTGCTGCGCGAGCTTGTTGATGCGGGCGCGCCTGCGAAATCCATTTGCGAAACACTCAATAGGTCCGAGGCAGAGCTTCGCAGGCGCGGCTATACATTGGCCTTCCGAGGAAATGATCAAAGCGAACGGCCGCCGTCTGATGCTGAAGCGGCGCTCGGCAATCGGCTGTTATGCATGCGATCCTCGCGGAAGTCAGCGCAACAGCATCGGGCGCGGCTTCTGCTCTTTGGGCTTGGCGTCCGGTATCCTGTTATGACGGGCGAACCGTCAACTTTATTGGCTTCATCCATCTCGCGGCCGCGATGATCTGCGGTTCCGCGCCTTTCTCCATAGCTGCCAGGATTGTCAATTGTTGAACATGGTGTTCTCCTGACGGAACACCAGCGGGGAATTTGATACTTAAACTGTCTTTTCGCTATATCCGGTGGCGGGGCCGCGGGATTGCGATCAGCGATTCCAGGCCATCGTGATCACGGTTTCCAGACGATGGTGATCACTTGCGGAGGCGAACACGACTGACGTGTTTATGTGTGCTGGAAATGGTCTTCCTCGTCAAGACGGGCGGGAGGGTTTGGAGATCGGTCCAGCGGTCCATGGGAGGGACCCGCGTGCGCGCGGAGTGGCCCTCACGAGCGACGCAGCGGCGTGCGCGGGAGGGACCTGTGGGTCGGTGGGGCGATCGGCCGCGCGGTGGTCACGCTGCTGTCCAATCGTCGGCCCAACGACGCACACTGTCGCCCTTGAGCTCGATGCGGTGGGCATTGTGAATGATGCGGTCCAATATGGCGTCGCCGAATGTGGGATCGGCAATCACGTCATGCCATTGCGCCACGGGGGCCTGACTTGTGATCAACAATGATGCCTTGTCGTAGCGATCATCCACGATCTCGAGTAAATCACGGCGCTGGTCGGCAGTGAGTGCTTCGGGCCCCAGTCGTCTAGGATGAGTAGATTGACGCGCTCCAGCGCCGCGATCAGGCGTGCAAGACGACCTTCGCCAGGCGCCTGGCCGAGATCGGCGAACAAGCGGGGCGCGCGCTCGTAGAGGAGCGAAAAGCCATCGCGGCAGGCCCTGTTGCCGAGCGCGCAAGCCAGCCAAGATTTGCCGGTACCGGTCGGACCGACGATGACGAGATGGTGGTGCTCGCAGATCCATTGGCAAGTGGCGAGGCTTTGAAAGGAGGAGGGGTCGAGACCACGAGCGGTGCGAAGTCGACATTCTCGATGGGGGTGGCAGCCTGGCGGAGCTTGGCATTGCTCAAGCGCCGTACGAGGTGGCGGTTGTCGCGGGCGGTGACCTCGGGATCGACGACGAGACCAAGCCAATCGGGGTGTGGCATTTCGGCGGCCTCGGGATTGTTCTGCAGTTCGATGAGGTTATCGGCCGTGGCAGTGAGGCCGAGCGCGCGCAGGCGGTCGACGGTCGGATGAATGAGCACAATGATCTCCTGATTAGTTGTAGTAGCTGCGGTTGCGGATGTTGGCGTGGAAGAGGACGGGCGCCTCCTGGGCAGGAGGAGCGGTTTTGTCGGCGGCGTTCTTGAGGATGGCGGCGACCGACTTGTAGCAACGGGCATTAAGCAGCAGCGCACGGGCGCAGGCGGCGTCGACACGTTCCTCGCCGTAGCGCCTGACCAGCCCGAGAATGCCGATGGCCGAGCGGAAGCCTTGTTCCGGATGCGGTCGCGACCGCAGGATGACGTCGATCAGCGTCTCGGCCTCGGGGCGCACCTTGGCGGCTTCAGAACGAATCCGCTCATGAGCCCAGTCGCGGTAGCGGCGATGCGAGCTTGGCATATGCTCGTCGATCGTCGTTGGTCGATGCGGCAGAGTGCTGCGCAGACGGGAGGCGACGCGCTTGCCGCGCAGGAAGCTCTCGACGGCTTTTAGCGTGATCCGTGCCTCGACCTCTTCATGCACGAGGTTGTGAGGCACGCTGTAGTCATGCTTGGCAAGCTCGACATGATATTCGAGGTTCACCCGACAGCGCTTCCACTCAGCGGACTCGTAGGGTTCGTCGGGTAATGGGGTCAGTGCCGGTCGGTCAAGCTCCTCGAACAGCTCGCGCCGGCTTCGCGCCCAGCTCCATAGCGGTCGGTTGTTGAGATCGACGAGCAGTGCGTGGATCGCCTCGTTGAGGACGGCCAGCGAGAAGAACCGGCGGTTGCCTAGACGCGCCAAAATCCGTCGCCCGACGATTTGGACGCCGACTTCGACCTAGGCTTTGTCGCGCGGCCGATACGGCCGTGCTGGAACGATGGCAGTGGCCCAGCTTATCTACAATCCGATAACCCTGAGCGGGCCAGCCGGGACGGTGACGGCGCCGGACCACGCGCAGCAGCGTATCCTTACTTACCGGCAACATCAGCCGTTTTGCGAAGGCTGCTGGGCATGGGTAGTCCAGCATGTAGCGAAGCTGAACTGGGGTGATTGTCACCACGCCGTCCGCCGACGACGGCCACAAAAAGCAGCCGCGCTCCAGCCGCTTGGCATAAAGTGACATGCCCAGTCCTTGCAGGCTCGAATTTTCGGCCGCCTACAAGATCTGGCAGGGGGTTAGCTAAGCCAGCTCATGTATATAAGTGGAACTTCTGTCCCGCATTTTGCCCTGGGACACGCGCAGAACGGAGGTCACAGATGGCATACAAGAAACTCATCAATCAAAGCGGCCTGACACTTACGGTGTTGCTCATCACGCGCGTTGGCTCCGAGCCGAACCCAGTCCGCGCCGATCGTCACAGCGGCGCTACCAGTGGGTGGCAAGCAGACGATTGAGTAAGGTAATACGCAGACTCCCTTCCTCAATGGGCTCGTGATTTCCTCATCCTTCGATGGCGCGTTTTCGAACGGGTCGTAGATCGTGAAGGGCAGCAGCTGGGATACTGTCCTGAACACGCACGATACGAACGTGGTGGGCTCGAACACCTAACCCGCAACGTCGCCGACGATCCCGCAGTGGCGAACTTGGCTGCTCTTGGATGGCAAGTCAATGCTGGCGCCGTCGCAGCCCCGCCCGGATGAGTGCAGCCGATGGACGGAAAGGTAACTCTTGTGACTTCCGCGCCCGTGCAGCTTCATCACCCGTGCCGGCGTGTTGGATAACCTACGGCGGAGGCGAACCATGATGCCTTCTACTATGGTTGTCCAGCAGGACTCCAAGGTGCTTGAAGAAGGGGCCCCACGAGTTCATGAAAGGCCCCCGTGGGATCATCATGGAATGACGGTATAGCATATGAGTACCAATCTTATGTTGCACGAGCCGCCCAGCGCGCTGCGGCTGATCACACGGGCGTATACGAGCCTTCTCATTATCGGCTTCGCCCTGCTGCCCACTCAGTTCATCGCTTACCTCTATTTCCAGCAAGATCCCGCGCTGAAGTTTGAAGACCACCTGTTCCACGAATTCGCCATCGCCGTCGCCACCCTGGAGGGGCTGTTCGTCACATATGTGACGTGGCGCTGCTATCGGTCTTCAGGCGAGCCTCTGTTGCGATGGTTGACCCTTGGTTTTCTGGCCTTCGTGCTGATCTATTCGCTGCACGGCGCCTTCACCGGCATGGCACATCGCAACATTTGGCTGTTTCTGCTCTATGGGCCAGCGTCGCGTCTGGCGATGTCGATTCTGCTCCTCGTCGGGCTACTCAGCTACAACCTGCCGTCAGACGGGCTTGAGAAGCGCTCGGACACGCGCGCATGGCTGACGTGGATTGGCCTGTTCCTTACGATGGACTTAGCTGTCGCACTGGTCGCCTATTCACCCTATGCTGGGCACCCGGTGGTCCGCCTGTCCATGGAGGGCGGCGCATTGCTATTCAGTGCGCTGAACGTCGCCGTCTTGCTCATGCGACGGATTCACTCGCCGCTCATGCTTGTTTTCGGCGTTTCTGTCGCGTGGTTTGCGCTATCGTCGCTCGCATTCATCTTGGCGGCGCCGTGGAATCATATGTGGTGGCTGGCTCACGCGATCTTTGCTGGCGGATTTTTTCTGCTCAGCTATGGCGTCGTCCGGGCGTTCCGAACAACGCAATCGTTCGCCACCATCTATAGCCAGGAAGAAATGACCGCCCGCCTTGCCAAATCGATGGCCGACACTCAAAAGGCGCTTCAGCAAGTGCAACTGAGCAATCAACGGCTGGAGCGCCTCGCCGCAACCGATCCACTAACCGGTGCCGGGAATCGGCGCCACTTCATCGAGCATATCGGCGCGGAGATCGCAAGGGCCAGGCGAACCGGAGCTCCGTTGTCCCTGCTGTCGCTCGATCTCGACCATTTCAAGGATATAAACGACTCACGTGGTCACAGCGTCGGCGACGAGGTCCTGCGCGTATTCGTGCGAAAGTGTCTGGAGGCAATCCGGCCTTACGACTCTGTCGCGCGCGTGGGGGGTGAAGAATTCATGGTACTGCTTCCGGGGGCGACGCTCGACGCGGCTAGCGCGGTCGCCGAGCGCCTTCGATCGGCCATCGAACGCACTGCATTCGATGTCGGGGCCGAACCATCGGTCGGCGTCACCATCAGTGTTGGAGTGTCGGAGTTCAGGCGCGATGGAGACACGCTCGACGGGTTCTTGAACGTCGCCGACCAGCGACTCTATCGCGCAAAATTTGAAGGCCGCAACCGTGTGGTTGTCTCCTAGGATAACGTTCATCGTTCACTTCGTCTCCCGTGTCTGGGGCGGACGCCCGTCCGCTCTTCTCCGAGCCAAAGCCGCAACGCTACTAACAACTATTCGGTCATGGTCCATCCATTGCAACATTTGCAGGCCGGTTCTCACCGCAATAAGCTGCGGCCACTAGCAGCCGGGAGCTCTTATGTCGGTTTCTTGCTACAACGGCGTCCGTGACAGCCGTTCCATCGAGCGTTCAGCTGGCGGTCGCCTCGCCCCGCCAAGGCGGCCGCCCCTTGGCGCGCGCCGCGACCATCAATCCGCTCGCCAGGCACTTGGCAGAAGCTCCGGATCACGAGGCACGACCGGTAGGCACCTGGTCGCGCTGATTGCTATCGCACGTGAACTAGCGCCCTCCCTTGGCGCTTCCAGGGTGATCAACGTCTTGAAGCGGCATATTCAGGATATAGCTCGTTGCTTAGGCCGCACTAACGATGCGCGAACTTGCCGGTCGCTCGACCGCCACTTTTCCGGGAAGCACCTTATCACGACCCGATGGCTCATTGCTGCTTGCGAAGCCGTTACTGAAGTTCCGCAATCGGCGCAACATCTGGTTTTCTCAACAATCATGCTGCGAGCAAGACCCTCGCTGGGCCACCGTGCGTTGCGACGGTTCGACTGAGATGAGAGTTTCAACTCCACGATTGCGCGTATTGCACTTCGATTGGCGCCGTTCTGCCACGAGGGATTTCATTGCTCTCTTCGGCGGCGTCGTTCTCGCTTCACTCTTAGCGCATGTCTATGGGCTTGGCCCTCGTTTAGCGCAGCTGGGACAGCGCTATGTGAATCCGATACTCGACGACATTATATTCATCGCGTTCGTTGCATTCTTGCTGAGCATTGGGCTCACAATTTTTAGTGTTCGGCGCTATCGAGAACTTGCCCGCGGAACTGACACACAAACCATCACAGAAGGAGAAGTCCGCGATCCGGCGCGGCACGATCCATTGACTGCCTTTCCAAACCGCCGCCTGTTTGATTACACACTTGATGTGTACGTTGGCCTCGCCACCGACACGCATCAAGTCGCCATTCTGATGCTCGGCCTCGACGGCTTGAAGCGGATCAAGGATACGCACGGCTATGCAGCGGTAGACAAGGCACTCTGCGAGTTTGCCACAAGGCTTGCCGACATCTTGCCCAAGGACGGTCTCCTGGCGAGGATCGAAGGCGACGAATTCGGGATCGTCCTGCCCAACATTAGCTCCCTCGAGGATCCCGCCAATCTGGCGCGCCGTATCGTGGTGTCTGCCGCCGACAGTTTGGTGATTGAGACTGGCGCAGCCGAGCTTAGTCTTGGAATTGGCATCGCCATCGCTCCGCTTGATGGCGTCACTCCCCACGAGTTGGTCAGGCGCGCAGAACGCGCACTTTATCGCGCGCAATGCGACGGCGCGTCGCGTGTTCGCTTTTTTGAACCGGACATGGACATGCATGTCGAGCGGCGCATCAATATTGAGCGTGAGCTTCGGAGCGCTGTCGCAACGAATATTATCGAGCCCCATTACCAGCCGGTGGTTTCACTCGTAAGTAATCGCATCGTGGGGTTCGAGGTGTTGGCGCGTTGGGAGAACAAGACAACTGGGCCTATCCCGCCTGACGTGTTTATTCCAATTGCAGAAGAAACCGGCCTCATCAACGCTCTTGGAGATCAGCTTCTTCGGCGCGCGTGTCTTGATGCCACTGCGTGGCCAAAGACCTTTTCGCTTGCCTTCAACATTTCGCCTGTTCAGTTGCGGGACTCCGCGCTTGGAGAGCGCATTATATCTGTCCTTGAGCAAACCGGCTTTAGTCCGCGCCGCCTGGAGATTGAAATTACAGAGAGCGCGTTTGTGGAAAGAAGCGGGGCTGCGAAGACCGTGATTGACGCACTTCGTCTAGCCGGCGTCCGCATCGCGCTCGATGATTTCGGAACAGGTTATGCTACGCTTAGCCAGCTGCTTTCGTTTCGTCTTGACAAGATCAAGATCGATCGCAGCTTCGTGTCACATCTCCACGACAGCACTGACTGCCGGGTGATCGTTCGTGCTATAATCGGCCTCGCTGAAGGGCTTGGTTTGACGACCACGGCCGAGGGAGTCGAATGCGAACGCCAGCTCGTCTATCTGGTGTCCAATGGTTGCACAGAAGGACAAGGCTACCTGTTCAGCGGTCCCGTTCCAGCCACCAGTATTCCCGCGCTGCTCAATCGCGAAGCCAGCCGCGGGCCGGTTACTGAAGGGACGGAGCAAGAAACCCACGTGCGTGAGCCGACGCGCTGAGTTCACGCGTGCTCGGGAGGCGCTTGATTAGAATAATCCGGCTAGATTTGCCACGATACTTTCGACGCATCACCTGCATTGTTGCTCAGGGCGGGTCCATTTACTTGGACAGGACGCAGACTCTTAAGAGATCACCATGGATCGATGACGCGATTACGGGCGGAGGCCTGCCGTGCATCACCGTTTGACACTCCAACATCAACGCACAGGGGCTCGCGAAGGGCCCTATGCGCTCAGGGTGCGCGAGCGGCCAAGCGCCTGATCTTCGACTACTCCTCTTCGCTGTAGCGGCGCACAGATACACGATGAGCTGAATCAACGGGGATCAGACATCCGAACTCTGGATATCGTCTCGAAGATCCGCCATTTGAATCCCCTGATGCCCCTCCGACTGAAGCGCCGGAGCTGACCGTTCTGGTCTCCTAGTCTAGCGGCTCCTGATTGCTCCGGGGAGCGCCGGACGCACACGATCCAACTCAGGCATCCGCTGGTCCCCTTCAGGTGCCTTCAGGTGGGAGCCCTCCTGATCAGGCCGTTTATGGTCAGCCAAACCTCCCAGGCCGCATTGCTCAGCACCAAACGATCCCCAAGGCTTCCATAACGAGACTCAATCCGATTTGCGACCTTACGTTAGAACATGACCTAGACTGTCCGATTTCTGACATGCAGTCGGTCTGGTAAACTTCCTTGAAGCAATATTCCTTGTTGATCAAGCTTGTCGCAGTTGGCACAGGGTTTGAACAGAGAGGTGCATCCACCGCAGCCGCCCCCGAAGCGGCGGCTACACTAACGCTTCTTCGGCTGTGGCCCTTTGGTGCAATGACACGAGCTGCCACATGGAGTCGGTCTCAATAGCGCGTCACATAAACTGCCCTCAATGTGGCTCTGCATTTGTCCACCTCGAGTGGCATGAACGTATGGGTGCGCGGGAGGTCCAAGATCTCTGGCGCTGCTGGAACTGCAGGAATGAATTCATGACTGTTTTCACTTCTGACGATATGGATCCTCCTGCCGCTGAGATCACGAAGCTATTCTTTACCAGCCTGTTAGTCTGATCATGACGCCTGAGCCGCTAACGCTCGCATCCGAGCGGCATTGGACCTGGCAACCCAAAGCCGCGGGGGCCCTTAGGCGAAAACGATTGTACCGTAGGCTGCTCAGTAATACCCTGCGCGACCTTCCCGTCATAAACAGTTGGAATGTGCTTATGAGGCTCGTACGTGCAATCGTCGGCTTGGCCCTGTTGGCAGTGGGATTGTACATTATTATCGGTGAGCACTTCGCTGGAACATCGGCGGATGCTACACTCAATGCGCGGCTCTACATCGTTCGCGCCCCGATCGAAGGAAAGGTAACGCTTGCCGTGCAGAGCATCGGCGCGCGCATTAGTCCCGGCGCGCTGATAGCAGAACTCACCGACCAACGCTTCGATACCGCGAGGCTTCTTGAGCTTGATCGCGATCGCACAAACCAGCAGATCGAGCTCGACCGTCTCGATGGCCAGCGAGAGGCCTTGTCCGCATCCAGGTCGCGCTTCGATGTTCAATCAACTGATTACCAGCGCGGAAGGGTTCGGCAGATTGAGGCTCGAATTGCCGAAACGAAAGCAGCTCAAGACGCTGCGGCCACACGCCTTCGTCAAGCGGACGCAGAATTTAGGCGAGCAAACGAACTAAGCACGCGTGGTGTACAGACGGCGGCGCATTTGGATCGGGCTCGCGCCACTTACGACGTGGCGCAGCAAGAACTGGAGAGTGCGCAGCAGCGAGTGAAATACTTAGAGACGGAACTTACGTCCGCTCGCGACGGCATCTTCATCGGGGAGTCCTGTAACGACGCTCCTTCCTCGGCTCAACGTATCCGAGAGCTCGAGCAGCGGCTGGCCGAGCTGAATGTCGACAAGGAGCAGGTGAAAGCACGTATTGTACAGCTCGACCGGCAAATCGCTGCCGAGCGTCTTCGTGTCAACAACTTGAGCTTCGCTACCCTTAACGCCAGCGTGATTGGTCTAGTCTGGGACATACTAGTAGACGATGGCCAATACGCGCGGCGCGGCCAGGATCTCGTCAAGATCGTAGACTGCAGTACACTGATCGTCACCGCCGGCGTCAGCGAATCTCTCTACGACCGTCTGTCGGTGGGAACGGCCGTGCAATTTCGGTTGTTTCGAGATGATCGTATTTTCAATGGAACCATAACTCGCCTTGGCGGATCCGGTGCGGCCTCGCTCTACACCAATCTTGTTGTAGGGCCAAGTGCTCAACATCTCCAGCGCTTTGACGTCACAGTGACAGTTCCAGATCTTGCAGGAGAGGCAGATGTCGGTTGCGCGATTGGACGCACTGGACGCGTCATCTTCACAGCTGGCCCAATCGCACAGTTCCGCCGCTTTATAACGCGGTACGGACTCTGATGCTTCAGCTGTCGCCACTCGTTGCTGCCTTCGCAGGCGCCGCCTTCATAATTGGGCTTCGCCTTACCGTCTTTCCATTTCTCAATCCGATGAAGTGGTATTGGCGCGCTCTTCTCCTCGGGGCTGCTGCCGTACTGTCTTGGCGTTATATGGCTTGGCGCTTCACCGAAACGCTGGCACCGCTCGACTGGACTGCGGACGCGCTGTTCAGTTGGGGATTCGTCACCCTCGAGGCCCTGACGATGCTTTCCTCTACCATCGCGTTTTTCATACTGTCCCGAGTGAACGACCGGTCGGCAGAAGCAGACCAGTACTCTGAATGGTGGCTGCCTGGAGAAGCGCCGCGTGTGGACGTTTTTATCACGACTTACAACGAGCCGTCGGAAGTGCTCGAGCGCACGATCATTGGCGCGACGCAAATCCGCTATTCACAGCTTCGGATTTTTATCCTCGACGACGGCGCCAGGAATTGGGTACGGCAACTTTGCGAGCTGCACGAAATCGGATATCTCGCACGTTCGGATAAGGAGCATGCTAAAGCGGGGAACATTAACCATGCACTTCGCGCGCGCGCCCGCGATCCAGCTCCCCCGATCTTTGTCGCTGTACTTGACGCAGATTTCGTTCCCCATGCGGACTTCATCGAGCGGACGCTAGCGTTATTTCACGAGCCAAGCGTCGCGCTCGTGCAAACCCCGCAGCACTTCTTCAATCCTGATCCGATCCAACATAACCTTGGAATAAGCACCGCATATCCGGATGAACAACGTCATTTCTTTGACAACGTCGAGCCAGCGCGGGACGCTTGGGGGATTGCCATCTGCTGTGGGACATCATCCGTAATGCGGGTCCAGGCCGTCGAGCAGATTGGCTGGATTCCAACACAAAGCGTAACCGAGGACTTCCTGCTCACCCTTAAGCTTGCGGAAAACGGCTGGCAAACTGTATACCTAAACGAGCCGTTGACTGAAGGTTTGGCTCCCGAAGGACTGAAAGAATATATTACTCAGCGTGGACGGTGGTGCCTCGGCTTGATGCAAATCGTCCGCAACTCATACAGCCCCTTTGTCATGCGCGGCCTTGGTCTGATGCATCGAATCGGGATCCTGGATTCATTGCTCTACTGGGTCAGCACCTTTCCCTTCAGGCTTGCCAGCCTGATTTGCCCGCTGTTGTATTGGTGGTTCGGCATCACCATCGTGAACGCGTCGCTGGTGGAAATTATCAGTTACTATATACCTTATTACCTAATGGTTCTTGTGTCCCTGAACTGGCTTTCAAAAGGGTTGTTTGTCCCGCTTCTCAACGATACGGCTCAACTGATCGCGGCCTGGCCCATCAGCCAGGCAGCTGCTCTCGGGCTTCTGACCAGCGGATCGCATAAATTCTCGGTGACGGCCAAAGGCGGCGACCGCACCAAGGTCATAGTTCAATGGGCGTTGATGCGCCCGTTTGTACTCCTGCTCGCTCTGACAATCGGCGGCTTGATCGTGCCGTTGAACTCCGATTTTGTCTTCGATACGTCCGCAACAGCGGGGGACGGCACAACTGTCGTGATGTTCTGGACAGTTTACAACATTCTGGTGCTTTTCGTGGCAGTCGTGGTGTGCATTGAGCGACCGCGATACGATCGACCTCAGCGCCAGATTCCAGAACCCATCACGTTGGTGATCCAAGGTGAGAAGCATCGCGGATGGCTTCTCAATCTGGGCCGAGGGGGCGCGCGAATCAGCGGTCCATCCGGACTTTCCGCCGGAGCAGCAGGGCAGCTCGACCTGCCCGGGATTAGCGGCGTAGACGCGCATGTTGCTGCGACTACCCGTGACGGCTATCGAATCAAGTTCTCTCCAACTCCCGAGCAAAGGGCGAAAATTATCAAGAAGCTTCACACTGAATCCGCCATGCCAGGGACCGATCGAGGGAACATCTTGCAAATGATTCGTGAGTTGGCGCGAGCTCTAACGAGTTGAGGAGCGCGAGATGCCGAGAAGACCGAGCCTACTCTCCTTGGTGTTCTGTGGAGGCGCCTTGCTCATATCGGTGCCGGCCATGGTGACCGCGACGATCTACACGGCCTTGCTACAGCAAGGGGGAGAGCAGCTGCAGTTCGACGCGTTAAGAATTCGCGGCGAAATGAGTTCCGCGCTGTTGGCCCGCCGGCTCTATGGAGTTTGGATGGATGTAGCGCGGTCCGCTGAGCTCATTGACCTAACTGATCTTAAGAATGCGCGAGAACACATCGACTTCTTGAGCCGCCTTGATCGACGCTATACTTGGCTTGGGGTCGCGGATCTCGAAGGGACCATTCTCGCGGCTAAAGACGGCATGCTCGAAGGAGTAAGCGTTGCACAGCGACCTTGGTTTAGGCGGGGCCTTGTCTCGCCGGCGGCTATCGATGTGCATGCCGCTCAACTACTGGCCACCCAGTTGCCGGCACCTCGTGAGCCCTATCGCTTTATCGACCTGGCAGCGCCGTTGCGCCACGCCGGCTCCGTTGCCGGGGTCATCGGCGCTCACCTTGACTGGAAATGGGTCGCAGAAAGCATGGACTCGTTACAAGTACCCGGCATTGATGTGCTGCTGCTTTCGGGGGATCGAACCGTCCTGTTTGGTCCGCCGGATCTTATCAACAAGTCGCTCAACATCGGCTCCGCACTTGCGGCTAGTCGCGTCACGACTGCGTCTCTGCGCGAACGTTGGCCTGACGGCAGGGACTACTTCACAGTGATCGTTCCGACGGTCGGCTTCGCGAACCTTCCAAGCTTCGGTTGGTCTCTTCTGGTTCGGCAGAGTGCCGACGAGGCGCTTGCGTCCACCCGTAATCTCATCCGATCATTCTGGAGTAGTTTCGGTGCTTGTGCCATTGCCATACTAGCACTGCTCTTTTGTGCGGCGCAGTGGCTGAGGACGCCCCTTCGCCGGCTCTCGAATACAGCCGAGGCCCTCTTGCACGATCCATCCGCGCACCCGCCATATTCCGAGACACGCTTCAATGAAGCGGCGAGGCTCAGTGACGCGCTCGCTCGCATCCAGTCGAAGCTGATGGGACACTCTGTTAGCAATTCGATCCAAGGACCGGGTGGGGACAACTAGTACCCACTTTCCTTGGGAAGTGGGTCATGATTCAACGTCGGGATGATACCCGACGCAAGAGAAGTCCACCTTTCGAGGAAAGATCGCAAGGTGCTTGAGGAACGTTGCCGCTCACCGGTGACGTTGCAGCGCGATTTGAAGCGGGCGCGGATCGTTCTTTTGGCTGCTGCCGGTCGCAGCACCCGATCGATTGCCAAGGAGGTTGGGTCCAGCCGCGGATTGTCAGCCTTTGGCGGCATCGCTATGCGAATCAAGGCCTTGAAGGTCTGCAAAGCAAGCCTCTCCCGGGCAAGCAGCCGATCTATACGAAGGCCACTGACAAACGGATTTTAAAGTTGCTCGATAAATCGCCTTCTGCCGGGTACGCGCGCTGGACTGGGCCTCTGCTGGCTGGGGAACTTGGCGATGTCGACGTGCAATATGTCTGGCGATTCTTGCGCAGCAACAAACTCGATCTCGCCGCTCGCAAGTCCTGGTGCGAGAGCAACGACCCGGAGTTTACGGCCAAAGCCGCCGACGTGGTTGGCCTGTATGTCGCCCCGCCAAAGAAGGCCATCGTGCTATGCGTGGACGAAAGCGCCCTCGATCCAGGCCTTGGAAAGAGCGCAGGGTTATCTGAAACTACCCAACGGCAGATCCTTGACCGGGCAAAGCCACGACTACAAACGGCACGGCACGACCACGCTGTTCGCAGCGCTGGAAGTCGCCACCGGGAAGATTCTTGCGACGCATTCGAAACGACGTCGCCGGGTCGAGTTTCTCGACTTCATGGATCGCGTGACCGCAGCATTTCCGAACCGACAGCTTCACGTCATTCTCGACAACCTCAGCACCCATACGAAGAACGAGGAATGGCTTGAGGCACATCCCAACGTGAACTTTCATTTCACGCCCACCAGCGCGTCCTGGCTCAATCAGGTCGAGGTGTGGTTTTCGATCTGACAGGGGCAGTCGTTGAGCGGCGCCTCGTTCACAAGCCTCAAACAGCTTGAGCAGCACATCGATGCCTATATCAAAGCACAGAGCTGAGCCATTCGTCTGGACCAAGAAAAAGGTCAGGCGACGCCGATTCAAAGGCCGACGTATCACTCAGCTATGATTCCGGGTACTAGCTAGTGTCCTGAACCAGAAGTTCGCAACATTGCTGCGTTTTGTGCCGGGGCATTGTATCGGCAGAAGCGCTCGATGGAAGCAAGGATGCCGTCAGCGGACTTGGTCCATCGGAATGGTTTCTTATCGGCATTGTGTCGTCAACGAACGAGGTGATGTCCGCCATAAGGGCAGCGAGACTGCGCGCCTGATCTTCTTATCGGTAAGGAGCGCGGAGAAGCGCTCGACCTGATTGAGCCATGACGAACTGGTCGGGGTCAGGTGCACATGCCAACGCGGTCTTTTGGCCAGCCATTTCCGGATCAGCGGCGTCTTGTGCGTTGCATAGTTATCCATGACGAGATGGACGTCGAGTTGGCGCGGCACAGCGGCCTCGATCTCGTCCAAGAACTTGCGGAACTCTGCGGCACGGTGCCGTCCGTAGCACTTGCCAATAACCCGTCCGGTCGCAATGTCGAAGGCGGCGAACAGCGATGTGGTGCCGTACCTTTTGCAGTCATGGCTTCTTCGAGCCGGCTGACCGGGACGCATCGGCAGCATCGGCTGACTGCGGTCCAGCGCCTAGATTTGGGACTTTTAGTCTACACACAGAACGATGGCGTGTGCCGGCGGCGAGACGTAAAGGCCGACGACGTCGCGCACCTTGGCGACGAAGTTCGGATCGGTGGAGAGCTTGAATGTCTCCAGCCGGTGCGGCTGGAGCCCGAAGGCCCGCCGGATGCGTTGCACCGTTGACACCGACAGGCCGCTGGCCTTGGCCATGCCCCGATAACTCCAATGAGTGGCGTTCTCGGGGCAGCTTTCCAGCGTCCGCACGATCACGGCTTCGATGCGGGCATCGTCAATGGTGCGCGGCGCCCCGGAACGCGGCTCGTCGTGCAGCCCGGCCACGCGCTGCTCTACAAAACGCGCCACTTGCCTACCGTTCCCCGCTCCAGGCCTAGCTTGGCCGCCACCTCCTTGTTCTGACCGCCTTCCGCGCAGGTCAGCACGATCCGGGCCCTCAGAGCCAGCGCCTGCGGTCTTCCGCCGCATCGTCAGCGACTGATGTTCGGCGAACTCATCATCGCTCAATATCAGTGGCGCAAGTCGCTGGGCCGGCAGCCGCCAAATCTGGCACAGCGACGCGACTCTACTGCGAATCTACGATTGCGAAATTGTGACTCAGGACACTAGAGGTTCATCTGCCCCCAGATTGGGAGAATCAGCAAGACGTCGGCCATCGAGAGATAATCAGCCTTAACACGATTGCTCTACCTCCTCGTAAAGAAACCCGCCCCGTCATTTGTGACACTTTCAGTTCGATCCCACGTAGAACAGGGTCCCCGCAGCTGGAATATTCTTATCAGCGACGCGGCCGTTCCAAATGGTGATCGTTTTGCAGTTTGGAGCTGCGGGTGCCGTCCAATTGACGTAAAAAGCGATCCTATTTGCGGTAACGACGCCTGCGACAGGGTAGGGCTGTCCCTGGTAGGAAACTCCAGTCGCATTGTTAACATACGTTCCGGCGAAAATCCCCGTCGATGCATCGAGCGTTTGGATCGACAGAAGAGAGCCTCGCTGATTTACCCATTTAGAGGGACTGGCAACCGCGCGTGAGCAGGCATCGACGTAACGGCAAAGAGCAGGAGCACAATCAAGCGCGTCATGGAATTCCCCTAGGCAACAGGCAACTGCGCAGACGCTGCCGGAGATGCGCTCTCATACCGACGCCTATTTCGCTCCCGCAGCATCCACTAAGAGTTCTCGCGTTGTCGTATCGCCGGATTGTTCAGAGGCCGACTTGCCGACGGCCTCATCATTCTCGAGCGACATTGTTTACCGCCTCTTGAACATGCTCAAGGAGCAAATGACGCAACGGGTCATCTTGAGGTATTCGAGCAATGCCTTTTTTGTCTAGTTTCGTTCCGAGGCGATACTCTTTTCCTTCAGCTTCGATCTATGGCGAAGCGTGTGCCAGCCGATGGTTCTACACTTCGCCTTCCTACAGAGTTTGCGGATCGCATAGTGCATTCCGTAGTGGTAGTTCCAGTGAACGGGCGACCCTCCGAGCCTCGGAACACGTACCCAGTGTCCTTCTTACGCCGGTACAGCATCGTGTACACATCAATGTCGAGCGGTATATGCCGCGTGCGGTTACTCTTCGGCGCGACTAGCGTCTTCCCACGATCATCGTATGAATGTCTCACCGCAACGTTGGGCGTGAGCCAATCGAGAGACGACCACTGAAAGGCCGCTGAGCTCTCCTTGCCGCATACCCGTCCGCAGCGCCGTCAGAACTAGTTCGTGCACTAGGCCATTTGCCTGGGAAAGGAGCAACTCACACTCTTCTGGCGAACGATAATCAGTTTCGGGCAACGCCCTTTTTGGCCAATTGATCTTCGGTGGTGACCTTGCCCCTCAGGCTTAATACAGGTTGAAGTTCGCTCTGGCCCACGACAAGGACCAGAGCATGAAGCGCAGCCGGTTTTCGGAAGAGCAGATCATCGAGATTTTGAACACCCGGCTGAAGCGGTTGCTGGCCGACGCCATGCTGGACAACGCGGCCTTGAAGGACCTCGTGGGAAAGGAATGGTGACGTCCGCGGCCACGGCTGGCATCTCGACTCTACCATTGTTAGGAGGTTGAGCATGTGTACATGTTGCGCGCCGGCTGGAACGATCGCCAGGCGGCGGAGCCGTGACCACAGGAGACGCCCCTGAAGTCTTGGACGGAACTTGCGACCGCTCTATCAGCCAAAAACTGCCTAAAACCGGAGCCGTCGCTTGGCCATCGTCAGATAATTTGCGACTGGTCAGGCTCTTCGACAAGGGAGGCTCTGGCTCATCAGCGTTAGAGTTAAGCGGCCTGCAGTTGATGCTGCATGCGGCGGTTTGCGATGTGTCGCGCTTGATGCGGTTTCGTTCGGGGAGGATCGCCTCAGCCCTGCCGCAGTAGACATCGGCTGGCGTGAGGTTGTCGATGCTCTCATGATAGCGGACGTGATCATAGGGTTCGACGAAGGCCCCTACTTGATCTTCGAGATCATCGGGTCGGTCGCAGTTGTCGAGCAGAATGCAGTTCTTCAGCGTCTGATGCCAGCGCTCGATTTTTCGCTGGGTCTGAGGGGCGTTCGGACCGCCCGCGCCCAACCGACAACTGCTCCGAGCAGAATCGTCTCTCGTGCGATCACTAGGTCACCGCTGCTCGGCGGCTATGATTTCCGCCTTTATTTTTTCGCGCTCGGCTTCACTCTCACGAACAAGCTCATTGGAAGCTGAATATTCTACCTCACCCACGACCCAAGCCTATCACCTTCTCCAAAGTGCTCTCGGCCGGAGCGAAGGGCTCGTAGAGCCTCGCAACAAGGATTGCGATTCTGAAACGCGTGCGTGAAGGTCGCTTGCAAATCCCGCAATCAAACGACGGTCTTATGAATAACTGTGCAGTTGACCAACATACCAATGTCGACTTTTGACGGCATTTCGTGCAACGACTTGAATTGACACACGCAGGCGCGCTGAACTCAACAGGGTAGGTTGAACCTACAAGTTTTGGCGGGTGGAACGTTCAACGAATCAACACTAGGGTTGGTTGGAAGGTTCGAACATCTTGCATTAGGGAACTGTTGATAAGGAGTGCCAAGCGAAGCGACCGCTGACGTCGGCATCGGTTCGGCTGCGTAGAATGCCACCATGTCCAAACGCCTAGCAGTTCATTGGGGCAGAGGCCGGCCATCAGCTGGGATTCTACTCGTATCATAATCGAGCTAGTGGTTTTCGGCTGGCGAAACCCTGGAAACCAGCTTCGGTATCCTTGCTTCAACACGCGAATTCCACGTGCGCATTGATCGCCTGTCATGAATTGTCTTCACCAGCACCTATCCCCCGCTTTCCCGGCGGCGTCCGGGAACGTCTGACCAGATGAAGGAGATCAGACATGGCCTACCAGAAACTGATCAATCAAAGCGGACGGATGCTCAAGGGGTCGCTCATCACGCCTGTTGCCTCGGAGCCGAACCAGCCCGACACGGTCATCACGTCGGCGCTGCCGCGGGACGGCAGGCAGACGGTCGACTATGGTAATCCGCAGAATCCTTTTCCGAACTGGCGAGTGATTTCTTGTTCCGATGGCGCGTTTTCACATGAACACCGGAGACCGCCCGTCGGTTCGATTAGCACGTTTTTCAAGGACTTGGCCATCTTGCGGCAACACGCTATCGGCGGCATTTGTGCCGCGGTCGTTGGAATGTCGCCGCTCTCTGCCGAGCCTTTGGCATTGCGCAGCTATCACGCGCCGATCGGCGAGAGCTCGATCTCCGGCATTTCATCAGGCGCCTTCATGGCAGTCCAGTTCGGCGCAGCCTGGTCCTCGATTGTCAAGGGAGTGGGGGTGGTCGCTGGCGGTCCCTATTGGTGCGCTGAGGCCAAGATGTGGCGTGCGACGGGTCCGTGCATGAAAGGGCCTGCATCGGGCCTGAACATCGCGGCGTTCACGACGAAGGCTGATGCGAACGCGTCAGCAGGCAAGATCGATCCGGATAGTAATCTTGCCGGGCAGAAGATCTATCTCTTTCACGGCTACAACGACGCGGTCGTCGATAGGGCCGTGACCGATGCGGCTGCCGACTTCTACCGTCGCTATCTAGGTGACGCCAATCGAGGCAATCTCTTCTTCAGACCGCCCTCGGCGCCGGGCACTCCTTCGTGGTGGCCAAGCAGGGCGACACCGGACTGAATAGCTGCAGTGCTAACAAGGAACCATATATTGACCAATGCGGCTACGATCAGGCCGGAATCATCCTGCAGCATATTTATGGCCGCCTCAATCCACCTAATCGCGGGCAGCTCGCGGGCGTCGTGAAGAGCTTCGATCAGTCACTCTATACCAGGCCGCAGGCGCCCGCCGCGTTGAGCCTGAGCGATACCGGCTATCTCTTCGTGCCTCAGGACTGCGAGCAAGGTGCTCTCTGCCGTGTCCACGTGGCGCTGCACGGATGCCGCCAGAATGCCCGCGAGATCGGGCTCAAGTTCGTCAATGATACCGGCTATAATGCCTGGGCGGATACGAACCGTTTGATCATTCTCTATCCACAGACCAGGACCAGCTTATATCGGCCCACCAATCCGCAGGCCTGCTGGGACTGGTGGGGCTACGTCAATCACACGAGCAGCTACGTGACGAAGTCTGGGGCGCAGATCCAAGCGGTTAAGGCTATGCTCGACGCGCTCGCGGCCGATGGCGCGACGCCCGTCAGCGCGACGCGGCAATTGACATCAGCACCTCAGGGGCTCACGGTGATCGATGCTTCGGATACTAGCGTTGATCTGGTCTGGTCGCCGCTGCCAGGAGCAACGACATACCGCGTGCTGCGTGCAGGCCCTGATGACACATTTCAGAGGATCGGCAGGGTTGCAGGAGCCAGCTTCGGCGATTCCGATCTTAGGCCGCAAACAACATATCGCTGGCGCGTCTCGGCCGTTCTCAATGGAGCAGAAGGACCTGCGTCCGAGGAGGTTAGCGCGACCACGCGATCGACGCCTCCACGCTGCAACCATCCGGGGTCTTGTCCGGTGACCAAATAGAAGACTCTTGGCCTCTAACGTCTGCGACGAGAGGCCGGTTCGCATCGGCGCCTTGCTAATCCGGCAATCTCATCTTCCAGACGTGGAGACGCTGCACGGGACGTTTACCCATGTCCGATATTGCCCAGGTGTCTGCTTGTTCGCGGGATAATCGAAGCTGGCGGTACAGCGAAGAAACCGACCGGAGGCTGTTGAGCGACCGCGCCAATGAGCCGCATAAAAACGAACAGGTGACTCTCGATCGACCTCGCTTCGGCATGAAAGCTCCTCGGAAAAATCGCCGGACCGGAGGCTATCTCGATGGCAAGCATGGCTCCGCGTTTGTGTTCGGGGATACGCCATCGAGGATCCTAGTGACGGCCCTGTCGTTAGCGCGGCAATGTCGTGCGCATCAACCGCTAGCGCGCTGTGAGTGATCTGAAGCCCCTGGGCAAGGTTGTCTCCTCCTAGCGAGGCTCGGCAGCTTGCATTAGGAATTCAATTGTCGCGAAGACCTGCTTGATACATTCGAAGTCCGCTGTACGACAGCCATCTTCCAGGAGCGAATGGATGCCACCAGTTTTCGTAGTTGCCGCGAAGGTCTTTCTAAGCGCTACTATCCAACGCAAGCGTAGGGCTACGCAATCAGTGTTTGCCCAAAGCTGTCCCGGGCTCCTCCGCGCCGCCCAACTGTGCGCCAGCGCAGGTCGCGAAGCGGACCGCAGCACTGCCGCAGCAGCCGGCGGTGACGCCGGTCGCAAGTCCGAAAGTTCTGAACGTGCCGGCGCTGGTCGCGCTGGCTTCGCGACAGCCGGGACTGCAGCCGCACGTCGTCCCCGGCGCTACGGATGACGAGCCAAGCGAGGAAACCCGTCACAACCGGGCAACTTTTGATTTTATCCCTTGTAACAAACTGCAAACGAAAACTGGATTGCGAGCGGCCTTCGCCAGCGTGGCAGCCGATCTCGTTTCCAGTCGAATCGATGGAGGTGAAGGCCACTGGGTTCCCGTTGGCAAATCGAAATCCGGCAAGTATCACATAAAGACGGCCTCAGATAGCAAGCGTTACGCGCTCGTCTCGTCCAAGCAGATCTTTGTGCCGGTCTTCTACGTCGTAGTCATGAGATATTTCGGGCGTGGCAAAGAACGCGCATCCGTGCGAGCGCACTAGCTACGCCTTCCAGCAGACCCCGACACCGCTTTCCAGATTGAGACACTCGTCCTAAATAGCACTTTCGAGCAGTGCTATGCAGTAACGTAGGGGGTGACTGCTTGAGATGGGCAGCGTAGGAGGCGGATGCCGAATACCACAGAACTTCTCAAAGAGAGCGATACGCCATGACCGAGCGTCGCGAAGAGATGTGCGTTTGCAGGCACGTCGGGCGCACGCGCCCGGATAGCCTCTTCTACAGGCCCGCAGGGAAGAGCACGGCTAGTGCAAGCTGGTGCTGATTGGCGCGACGCGGGAGGGCAAGAAGGAACTGATCGGCTTCAGATCGGCGTGCGGAAAGGCGCAGAGCTGGGCAGAATTCCCGATCCTTCGAGGAAGCCCCGGCAGGCGCTCTCCATCAAATGCCAGCGATCTGCGACCTGAACCGTGTGCGGCGGGGCCTTTTGCCTCGGCGTCGCCCTAAGCCTCCGCGCCGGTCGCTGGCGAGGGTCGCGATTGAGTGATGCGCAGCGAGCCGTCCCCGGGCGACTGCGGGGCTCCTCGTCCAGCAACAGGATCACGATCCGAGGTGTTACATTATAGACGATGCTGGCGTATCGCAGACCGCGTGACGTCTGCGAGAGGGCGGATCATCGCTCGATGACATTGCGCCCTCTGTAGGCCCTATCGCAGCGATGCGGATGCTTGCGGCGCGGATTCGGCCGGATGACAGCCTTGATGCGGCGTGCGGCCAACTCGTCGCGCAAGCTTCTGACGGCGTAGGCTCGATCAGCCGACGACGCGGGCTGCGTGAGTGTTGCCAGGAGTAATCAGGAAAGAAGCGGGCGGCCAAATATTGTCGATCAACACTTGGATTTTGGTGGTCGTTCGCCGCGCGAGCAGCCGATCACCTTGTTGAAGGTCCCTCTTTTTTGGGCCGGCCGCGGGGCCATGGCCTTTGATTTAGCTGGAATCCACCGAGATCGAGCCGGACACGCCGCTTGATTCAGTCAGAGCGTAAAAACGTTTGTCCAAATCCCTCTCGGCTCCAGCGACTGACGCGGTTGTACACCGTTGTGTACGGACCGTAGACTTCCGGGCAATCATGCCAGCGCGAACCTGCTTTTGGCAATTGGACAATGCCGTTGATCACGCATCGATCATCGACCCGATGCGCTCCCTTGCGCCCTCGCGGCAACAACGGCTCAATCGGCCGCCTTTCCGCGTAGCTGAGCCAGTCCTCACCCCGCTTGATCCAGCGCAACCTTGGATGCGTCCGGCCATGCTATGTTGCTTCGAATTGTCGAATTGCAATCGAGGCAAGCCATGAAGGCGTATTTTATCGGCGGCGGCATTGGATCGCTCGCGGGCGCGGCGTTCCTCGTCCGCGATGCGCAGCTGCCGGGGCGCGACATCGTGATCTACGAGGCGCAGCCGCTGGTTGGTGGCAGCCTGGACGGCGCGCAGCTTCCGAACGGCGCCTATTCGCTTCGCGGCGGGCGCATGCTCACCACCGACCATTACGAATGCACCTGGGATCTGCTGTCGAGCATTCCCTCGCTCGAGCATCCCGGCCGCAGCGTGCGCGAGGAGACGGTCGCATTCAACGTGGAGACTCCGGCGCACTCCAGCGCGCGTCTGGTCGACCGTAACCGCTTCAAGGTCGATGTCTCGCATATGGGCTTCTCCGGACGCGACCGGCTCGAGCTGCTCCGGCTCACCGAGGCTTCGGAGGAGACGCTCGGCAACAGCCGCATCACCGACTGGCTGTCGCCCGGATTCTTCGAATCGAATTTCTGGTACATGTGGCAGACCACCTTCGCCTTCCAGCCCTGGCACAGCGCGGTCGAGCTGAAGCGCTATCTGCATCGCTTCATGAACGAGTTTCCGCGCATCGAGACGCTCGGCGGCGTCAAGCGCACCGTGTACAATCAGTATGACGCGATCGTGCGGCCGCTCGCGGACTGGCTCAAGCGCCAGGGCGTGCAGTTCGTGCGCGGCACGCGCGTCGTCGACATGGCGTTCGAGACCGACGGCGCGCGCTTGCGGGTGCGCCAGCTCACGCTCGACCGCGACAGCCGCACCGCCAACGTCCGGCTCGAAGACGACGACATCGTCTTCTTCCAGAACGGCTCGATGACGGATGCCTCGAGCCTAGGCTCGATGACCGAGCCGCCGCCGCGCCTGACCAAGGCCGAAAGTCAGGGCTGGGCGCTATGGGAGACGATCGCGCAAGGACGTCCCGAATTCGGCAATCCGTCGGTGTTCAACAATTCGATCCCCGAATCCTATTGGCTGTCCTTCACCGTCACCTGCCGCGATCCACGCTTCTTCGACCAGATGGAAGCGTTCTCCGGCAATAGGGCCGGCACCGGCGGGCTTGTCACGTTCAAGGATTCCAACTGGCTGATGTCCGTCGTGCTCTATCACCAGCCACATTTCATGGGACAGCCGAAGAACGTGCAGGTGTTCTGGGGCTATGCGCTGCATCCCGACCGCATCGGCAATTTCGTGGCAAAGCCGATGTCCGATTGCGGCGGCGCCGAGATCTTGAAGGAGCTCTGCGGTCACCTGAACTTCGATCCCGTCGTTTTCGACGACGCGATCTGCATTCCCTGCCGCATGCCCTACATCACCAGCATGTTCATGCCGCGCAACCTGGCCGACCGGCCGCTGCCGGTGCCCAGGAATTCCGTCAACCTCGCCTTCGTCAGCCAGTTCGTCGAAGTTCCCGACGACGTCGTGTTCACAGTCGAATATTCGGTGCGTGCGGCGCAGATGGCGGTCTATCAGCTCATGAAGATCGATTGCCCGGTGCCGCCGGTGACGCGCCACGACAAGTCGTTCGCCGTGATCTTCGCGACGCTGGAGAAAGCGTTCGCGTGAGGCGTTCGCCGGGAAGGGCGTCGCCATCGCGCCACAGTAAGCGGCAGGCTGACGTGAAAGACGCGCCCCCTGACGGGTGGCCGCCATACGCTTCGACGATAGTATGCGCAATCGAGAGGCCTATGCCCATGCATTGCGCCTCACCATGAAAAACGGCTTGAAGATCCCGGCCACCTTCCCCGCAAGAATGCCGTGACCTGCGTTGGTACTAGAGACAAGGACGAGGTTGCCCTGAGCGAGACTGAGTCGCCGAGCTGGACCATGTCGCCACGCGAGTGTCTGCGGGCCGGCTCCGTAACCAGTTCGACATCGTTGAGCAGGGCCTGCACGGAAAGGAATCGAAACACCTCGCAGACCGTGGCATTGGGGTCGCGCTCGCGCCGTTAGGTCGTGTCTCGCTTCAGCAAAGACCGCAGCCGGCCGATGACTTCAGCGGTTCGCTGACCGTCACGGCGGATGTGATCGAGGGTGCCCCCGATTGCGCCGAGGTCGGGTGTCAGATTCTCTAATTTCTGCTGGGCCGGCTCGGCATTGATCAGAATGTCAGCGAGCGGCTGGTTCAGCTCGTGTGCGGGCGAAACGGACATCTCTCCCGCGGTCGCGCGACCGTTTGACCGTGTGAGCCTTGCCGCTATGCTGGAGCTACTTTAGGATTCAAGCGTTCCCCCGCTAAGAAGCTTCAATCACAGTCTAATTCCAGATGGAAGCCTTTATTGAGTACAGACCCTAAACGCCCGATTTGCTGCTTTCCGTGTCCCCACCGCGGACCGCCCTCCGCAGCGGATATGGGATAAAGGTCAGCAGCATCTCCCAGGCGACGAAGCCTAGCTCATTGGCGATCGACGCGCCTCGGGGGGAGAATCTCGCCAATCTTCCGGCGGCGACGGATCTGCGCACGCTGGCCGCAACTATCAAGGGCACGGTGGATTTGTGAGCAGGCGCATCAGCAGAAGGAGGAGCTTGGACTTGATCACTTCGAAGGGCGATCATGGCAGGGGACTTCATCGCCACGCCCCTGATGACAATGATCGCCTACGCCTCCTGCAACTCGTCGCCTCGCACACGCGGGGCGGAAACAACAGAATCAACCGGCCTCCGCCTCAATCAACCATGCCCACCGCACGTCACGCCATCATCGATCTCTCCCTTTCGGCCACCCTCTTAGCAGTGTCCATATTGCCGAAAGTAAACCCTTGAAAAACAGTGGCGAAAACAGTTTCTGCCAACGTAGCGCTAGACCGAGTTGATGAACGACAGCATCTAGCTCGCCGCGCGCCGCGCAATGGTGCCCCTTCGGTGACGCGCTGACGCTTTGACGTTCGCAAAGAACAGGGTCGCAGCGGAACCGGCCCGCGACCCCCAGGATCTCTATCATCCGCCGGGCGTCTCGGATTCCCCGGCCAAGCGAGCTGCGCAGGGCGCACAGCTGTCGCTGATGCTTAGCTTCCTGGCTTTCCACTTCTGTAGTATCGCGACTCATACTCTCGTTTTGATGAGACGATCCCTCAGCTGATAGTCAGAAGATGTTTTCGGGGGCCTGACACGTGCGGGACGCCGATCGTCAGACCGCCATCGACAACGATTGTCTTAGCCGGCAAGGTAAGAGGGCTCGTGCGCTGACAGGACCAAGAAATGCTTGTGACACTTCCGGCGCGCTTCCTCGGTCACTGGCGGGGCAAGGTCTTCCTGCATCACGCATGAGACTCATGCTGATGATCCTGAGGTCGCGGACATGCGCTCGCCGCTCAGGCACGACTAATCTTCGGCTGGGTTGCCTCCAATAATGTCGTATCCCAATGGGCAGATGGTACCGAGCTCTTTGTGAGCGGGAGCGCGAGGAGCTGGAGTATAACGATGCATGTTCTCCGAATGTGCGAACTGAAGTATCCATTCTGTGCAAGCGCCGCGCCAGACACTGACAAGAACGCAAACTCACCAGAACTTACAGGGTTCTGGAGCTCTACCGACGTGCCTCGCAGGACGTCGGTATCCGCGAGCATGTATTTCGGCCATGCACCGAGATAGCTGTCGCGGCCGATCTAGTTTAGTCAAGCTAGCCCCGAATTCGATAGCTTTGCGAACCTCCTCATCGTTGCGTTCGCGTTTGGTCATGTGGGACTTTCAACATTCTGTGTCATCAAGCCAACAAGCGGAAGGCAAGAAGACAAGCGAAGTTGTCCGAGCTCTCGTACTCCAGTTCGACATCTGTAGCCGAGCAGTCCGTCTAGCACCCCATAAAGGGAAGATGGCATCGACTTTGCATAACCATAGCGAGTCGCATTCGACTCAACGTCACCTCAGTAGCACGCTTCTCCGGAGTGTATGCACAACGTCAGGCCCAGTCAGCAGCACAAAACTGAGGTGCAAGGCGGCCTCCGACTTCACTATAACGCGTAAGCCGGATGCGAGGCCGCACATTGCACTCTCTTCATGATGCTTCCACAACCAGATGTCTTTGTGAGATGAGTCAGCTGCATCTCCGATTGTAAACTCTCAAGAGCGAGGAGGGATGCCATGCCCGACGTTAAAGGTATTCCGTTTGATGCGCCCCTCTACCATGGGAGCAAAGACCTTGGCAGCACGTTCCTCCGCTGCCGAGCCATAAACCATATATTCAGCGTGGGGAACGAGGTTGGCCATCTATTGCCGAAGGGGTTAGTACCGTCAGCAAACCCAGCAATCGCCATTGTTGGCGTCGCGAGCTATCCCTCAAGCATAGTGGGGTCATACTTGGAGTGCTATTCAGGAATTCAAGTTCGTGATTCTGGCGGTGAGATTGGCTTTTACATTCCTTACATGTACGTGACAACAAACGATGCCGCGCTCGCCTCGGGACGAGAGGTTCTTGGTGCTCCAAAAAAGCTGGCGCACATTACTCTGATTAGAGAAGGCGGTCTGTTTCAGGGAACGCTCGAGCGTCCGGCCGGCAAGCGCCTACTGACCCTCACCGCGCAACCAGACCAGCGCAAGAGTTCGGACTCCCAGCAGACGCACTCTGCGCGAACGTATTTCTATTCGGTTCGACATCTTCCGCCCATCAATGAGAGCGGAAAAGGAGCAGTAACGCAACTCATCAAGTGGTGCACCGCCAGAACGTTGCGACGCGACGAGTTTGGTGAGGAAGTTCACTTTACCGGACCCACCTCCCTAACCTACGACTCCCCCTCAATAGTGGACCCCGTGCACAATTTGTCAGTTGGCCAAGCCGTGCTCGGCTCATACGAGGAGTATGACGCCAGGCTCAAGGTGATTGACATCATATCGGAAGACACAAATCCAGGTAAACAGTGAGCGATGAGTTTGTGGCCTCGTTCAATTCTGAGTTATGCTCAGATAAGCTGCTACCAGCTTTGCTGGACACTGAGATTAGGTGTTCAAGAGGACGGAATTGAGCGACCAAGAGACGGAAGTTCAGTCAGGAGTTCGTTTAGGGCGCCCCTGAACCGACATATTGATCGTCTTGGCCGCTTCAAGGGGGTCGTCAGATCATGAGCCATACGCAAGAAACGAAAAAGCGGCGCGCTAGGCAGACGCGGTGCGTGCGGCGCTCGCTGGTGGATCTTACCGCGGCGGCGAGCCGAGCCGTTGACGATGGCCTGTTTGTATTGTCCGGCGAGATTGCTGCTTCCAATCCGCGGTCGGAGCGCACAGGCGCGAATATGTCTGATCAAACGATCCTAGCAAAGCAAGCGACGGCTCCGAGCCCCTTTGAGGAGCTTGAATCTCGGAATGCGGCGGCGCCGCTTAAGGACGAACTCATAGATTCCGACAGTACCGCGGAGATGATGGTAAAGGTTGTCGAGGACTCTCAAGAAAGAGCTTCTGAAAACCTCAAAGCCAGCCTGAACGTTGCGTTGGACCACGCAAAGAATCTTGTGGAGACACGGGTGGGAGGCGACGCGGTGTCGAAAGACGTCGGCGATTCCTGCCTTGAAAGCGATTTTTTGCCCGTTCTCAAAGATGCCGCAACGGAGTTCCGCGCGGATGCGGTCGAATTGATTATACAAGAGGAACCAAACGACGACGCAAAGCAGCCCCAACCGCGATACATGCGGCGGCTCACTGACGAGGCGGTCAGATTACTGGACGATCTTCGGAGCGGAAAGCTGGAGAATGAGGCGAACTTCATCCTGAGCGAATGCTTCAGAGAAGCCGCCAGCGCGTTCTCTATCATCAATCAGCAGCTCAAGCGCGACGGCTATGCTGCGAGCATTGATCCATCAATTTTCATCTGGCTTGCCAATATCACCGAACCGCAGACGCGTGACGCTGGGACCATGCGACTTGAGATCGTACACAACCACCAAGGTCGTCCGAGCACATACGCACGCCAGGTCGCTCAATTCATCTGGCATCTTGTCGAGGGGCAGGGCTGCCGGCGACAGGCCGCATATCGGGGCGCGCTCACGAAGTTCACCGTAACCGAGAGTTTCGTCGAGGACGCCTACGCCTTTTGGGAGCCGATCTTCAAACGGGCGGGACCGCACGTGAGGATGCTGACCCGCATTTCAGATCCAGAAGTGTAAAGCTAAGCAGCGCGGGCATGCGTCCGATTTGACTGAGGCCGAGGCCCGCCCGGCAACTTCGTCCGCGTTTTGGAGGAAGAGGAGGCTGACGTCGGCGCCGCTCCTGCATGGCTTAAGATGGCGCTGCTAAGGGTGCCGGCGCGAAGCCAGCTGATCTGCCCGTGCAGACGCCGACCAAGTACGAGCTGAGGGCCAATTTTGAGTGGACGCGGGGGTCCGACGCCGATCGGCAGCCGAGGGAGACCAGCGCCTTGTGAGCGTAGACCCATGACACCGCGCCAGCTAAGTATTGCTGGGGGCAGTGGCTGCGCGGCTGTCGGTATTGACACAATGTCAGCAACTTGACGCGCACGCCGCGACGAAGTGCCTGCAGAGCCCGCGAATTCCCTACGGCACGCGACTTGCTCTCTTTGCGGCATCATCACCAATCGCAGTGCGATGGTCTTCGGGACGGACTCGGCGCGCGTCGCTTTTAGCGTCTGATCCGCTCCGACGGTTTGCTGCGCGATAAGTTAAGGGCGCTCGGTTGTGGACCGGAGATAATGCGGGGACGTCTTGGATGCGATCTGGAGTTCTTCTTTTGGGAGCCACGACAATTGCGCTCGTCGCAACCGGTGCAGCGAATGCGGCAGACCTTGAGCCAGAAGTGAAACTGCCACCGGCGGTGTGGAACTGGTGCGGAGGCCTATATTGGCGGGCACGTCGGCGGCGGCTACGGCCGCACCTCCTTCAGCAATCCTACGGTCCGCCAATCTATGGCGATGTCGTCGATACCCCAGTGTTCCTCGCCGGCGGCCAGATCGGCTACAATTGGCAGAAGAACGGCTGAGTGGTGTGTCGAACTCGATGCCAGCAGGCCCCAACGTCTTTGCCACCAGGACCGGCCGCATCGGCTACGCGTTTGGCGCGCTGGGCCGCACGCCGGCCTATCTCGAGGGAGGTGCGTCGCTTGGCAAAACAATCGAGGGGACGTCTTCAATAACCACGAGTTTGATTGGCCACAGGAGAAAACCCATGTTGACTATGGTCGCTTCGGTGCCACCATGAGGCTGGGCGTCGAGCAAGCGCTTACGCCTGCATGGTCGGTGAAAGCTGAGCATAACTATCTGCATTTCGGGGGACCGAGCGTCGCAACGCCTCCCACGGTGCAGAAACCAGCCGTTCGCAGTTCTTCCGGCGAACACAACCAGCCTGTCCAGCAACTATCACATAGGAAAGATCGGGTTGAACTACCATTTTGGCGCCGACCCGCGGACGGCGCAATGGTCCGATGCGCCGCTGTACGCGAAAGCACCCGCCGGCGCACCGATTGCTTACACGGCTGGTTGGTCGTTCGAAGGCGGATCACGGCTCTGGCTCAGCGGGACGATTCCAATTGAACAATAGCGCAGTGCCGGATGGCAGCATCGCTCGCTGAGCGATGGCCTTCCACCGGTGCTGTGCATTGAGCCATGTGACGCCTCTGTGTTGAACCAAGAAATTGATCGTCGAGACGACCTCGTCGGATGCCCGCGACTCGCTAGATGCGAATATATAACACGCAAAGCGTGTGATGATCGTCGTCAGGGGTGCCTGCCTTGTGGAGGGCTGGGGAAACGCAGCGTGCCAGGAACTGCGCATTTACCCGGCCGCTCCAACGAGCTTAAGGTTAGGTGGAAGGTTTTGGTCGCTTGGGAATGTGAAGCCGCAAACGCGATTGCGGAGATACTTCAAGCTCGCGACCTGATCGCGGCGATGTGAACGCGGCGATTCGCTTACAAGCACCCTCTCACGTGAGGGTGGAAAAACCTGGGAGGCTTCAAAAAACCCGTAAAATGGTGAGCGCACAAGGGATCGAACCTTGGACCTCTCCTGTGTGAAGGCCAGCCGTCATTCTTGAATTTACCGGCAGGGTGAAATTCCCCGTTTTCCCCGGATCAATCGGCCGCGTTGATGCCCCTCCGTATCCGCCACATCTTCTTGGGAGGGAGCTCTGGGCGAGGGGGTTCTGTGCAGTCGGGCGGCGCTGGGGGTAGCCCGCGAGCCGCCCCTGCGGCGACATGCGGCGCCGCCCGGTGCCTTCGGCAGCTGGAAAAGGAGCCTGCAACCGCAAGGCGAGCGGAAGGGAAGCGCCCTGCTCAGGAGCGGCCAGCTGAATAAGCGCGAAAAGGCCGCCTTTGGGGGTGAGCATCCGGTGAGGCTTTCAATTACCCATAACTTTGAGCACTCGGCCTGGTTTGCTGATCGGCGAAATCTTGAGTCGAAAGAATCACTTGTGATTCCTTACTGAGCACCTGATTCGCGAGGGGTGCTCTATGGGGCTGACATTAAGGGCTCGGATCCGCAAGAGGCCGGTTGCGATCCTTGGAGGGTGAATGTTGGAGTTGCATCGGATTTCAGTGCAAGAACTGGTCTTAGCCGGCGGCTGCGGCCCCTTTTGCGTAAATGCCCGAACCAGTTACGGCGGCTAGGGTTGAATAAATGGGGTAACATGGCGACATGAGTTGATCTGTGTGCCGGGCGAGCCCTCTTAGTCGGTGAGGCGTTCGGTGATGTGTTTTCAGACGAGGCCAATGATGCCGTCATGTCGAGGCAGCCTGCGACACGTTGGGAGATTACATTGTCGAGCACATCGGTAGGACGGTTGCAGGCGCGCGCGATGCGAAGGCGGTCCCCACATTTCTCTCTGGCGATCTGCGCGAAGCGCTCTCGGAGGGCACTAGACCACTTCGCCCCAGCCTCGCGAGCTAAAATGAAGGAATCTGCGCGGCTTACAGAGGCGCGGCGCAAACAGCTTGGTCGGGGCGGCAAAGCATCCTGCGCTTCGTATGGTGAGAGACGTATGCGGGCTGAGACGCATTGCGAGACGGTGAGGCTGTAGGGCGGTCCAAACAGGCCGCCCTTTTGCTTGGCGGCTCGCCCGAACGACTGAAAGCCTCCACGCCTGGTACATTTGGAGCCGCGCTTGGCGCGGCGGCGATCTGACCTTGTCGGGCGTCGAGGCTTTCAGTCGTTCGGGCGTTCAGGCGTGGAGCCTTCAGGCGGGAGGGGATAATGTGCTCCGGAGTGACATCTGGAGAGAATGGAGCGTCATTTGTCCGGGTCGCGTCCGGGTGGAAATTCCGAAACGTCCGCGTTACCGCAGTTGAAAAGATTGATGAAAAAGGCAAGCCCAGACGGGCCGGGACTTTTGTCGGGGTCATGCCCAAAACCTTGAATGTCCCGCCACGAGCGTTCTACTCTGGGGCGGACAGGATGGGGTGAGAAGGAAAATTATCTTATCGCCTGTCCGACCTGAAAGTCTGATGGAATGAGGGTGGGGTTACCCCCGCACCGGAGTGTCGCGGTCGGTGCTTTTCACGAGTTCGATGACCGCAAGGCAATCGGCTCTGTTGTGATAGCCCTCGCCAGACTCAGCGATCTTGCGCATATTTCCAGCGAGTAGCGTCCAACGCCACTCATCGCGCGTGTCGCGGTAAATTTGAAAGTACACGGCCTACCTCCTGCGTGGGTGTCGATGCCCGGCAGGGTACTGCTAAAAGCTTGCAGTGGTACCTACCCGGGCTGGTGGGGGGGTCAATGGGAGCCTCACGTTAGAGGTCCCCGCCCGGTTCTCTAGAGCTTCTTCCATACCTTGAAAACCGAGCTGGTCCATCATCGCGACTACAACACCCGTGCCGAGGCCCAGCGCGATATCTTCGCCTTCATCGAGGGCTTCTACAACCGAAACAAGACTCCACTCCGCCCTCGGATATGTCGCCCCGATCGAAATGGAGCTAAAAGCCGCTTAACCCGTCCACTTTTTCAGGGGAAGATCACTTTGCCCTGGCCGCTGATGCAGGGATATCGCATCACGCTTCTTCGCACGGGTGAAGCCTTTTGAGATGACCGACATTAAGTCTGATAGCGTCGCGCGTACCGAAATCAACGTCGTAAGGCTTGGCAGGGGTGTGGAGTGATGGGGGTAGCAAAGCTACAGTTCGCGCCGCGCACTGCCCCTCTCGAAACTGATTGTCCCGATGTCTTGGCTCACGCGCTCGCGAAGCTGGGGCGATGCGATCAACGTCCTGCGTCTGACGAGGAGCTGCCTAAAATCGTGTTGCCGTTCCTTGCTTGGGCGGCTTTGCGACGGCAGGACCTTCCGGCTCGCGCCATCAGGGTCGTGATGAAATGCTGCGGTGAGCCGATGGTTGAGAGGGCGCTCGGTATCCATCGCTTGCGGCAACTGAAACAGAGATATGGGGAGGTCAGCGCACCGTTCGCGTCGGCCTGATCGTTCTGAAGACTGACAGGCTGAGCGGCGTTAAGTCGCTCAGTCGTCTGCTCTGTGAGAATACCAATCCTGGTAGGTCACTTAAGGCCGCTCCCTCGCTAAAATCACTGCCGGGGTTCGCGGCACGTGAAGGGACAGCGCCTTCCTTCCTCCAGCGGAATGCGCCGAGTCATGCCGCCGCTAACTTCACCCGCAGTGCGGATGCGGCAGGATAGCGCCTTTCAAGGCTCGCCGATGTAGGCGCCGAGTCGCATCGGCGCTGTTTTGAGCCGACGAGGAAAGCGTATGTTCAAGCGACAAACCACGGCATCAAGGGCTAAGCCATTAAGACATTTCCGCGCGCGGAAACGGATTCCGACAGCGCGCGACCTTGCTGAAGCGTTCCATTTCGCAACGCGCGTATTCTACAGAAGAGTGCCGGCAACGGGCGTGTGGTTTGAGATAAGAGATCGTATGGTCAGAACAGCCGAAGGGCAGTTCTATCTTATCGAAGATCACCCCATTAAGCTTGGCGGCCATGAAGTCGCACGGCCTTACAGTCTAGCGAGCGTCTTTGCGTGGCTGCAGGATTCCCCACAACAGATTGAGCGCACTGTCGTCAAAGGCGGCTAAGCTTTGAACAGCCCACGCGGGCTTTTTTTTTCGTTTTGTGGATGCCGCGCAGGTCTCGTCAGCCTTTCGTCAGCCAGCGCGGATACGGAGCCCTTGGGTTAGCGACACGCGCCAGGGACAGCGCAATGGCACCAGGATGGTCAGCGCCGAGTCACGTGGCCATTAACTAGTGGTGCGGGCGGGGTAGGCACAGGGTCTGATCCAACGCAACTGAACCTCCTCCGAATGAGTGGACACCTGTAGTAGGCTCATTGAGCCCGGAGGTGTCGAATGGAACGTCAACATCGGTTCATTTACCGAAGAGTACAAGCGCCAAGCCGTTGAGTTGGCTTTGAGTGGGCGCTTCGATCGGGTCTGTTGCCAAGGAACTCGGTCTGCGTGACTCGGTGCTGCGGCGCTGGGTTGACAAGCTGCGGCAGGAGCCGACATCGGCGGCGTGGCGCCCCACCACGCAGGCGACGCCGATGTCGGCGGACCAGGCTTCGGAGATCGCCCGTCTGCGCCAGGAGAACGAACGCTGCGCATGGAGCGCGACATTTTAAAAAAGTCGATCGCGATCTTCGCCGGAACCCGGACATGAGCTTCCGCTTCATCGAAGACCATCGCGACGCCTATCCGGTGCGGCTGATGTGTGCCGTGCTCGAGGTCTCGCCGGCCGGCTATTCCGCCTGGCGTGATCGCCCGGTCAGTGAGCGGACCAAATCCGATGCCAGCCTCCTGGCCGCGATCCGGCAAGTCCATCAAGACAGCAGCGGGCGTTACTGCAGTCCTCGCGTCCATGCCATCCTGCGCAAGCAGGGACGTGGCGCCAGCCGTGGCCGGATCGAGCAGCTGATGCACCGGCACGGTATCCGCGCCATCATGGCGTCGCCACGCCGGGGGCGCACCACCGACAGCCGTCACGATCTCCCGATCGCACCGAACCTGATCGCGCGCGACTTCACCGCTCCCGCCCCGAACCGAGTCTGGCTCGCCGACATCACCTACATCCCGACCGCGGAGGGCTGGCTGTATCTGGCGGCCGTCATGGATCTGTTCAGCCGAAAGATCATCGGCTGGGCCATGCAAGACCATATGCAGGTCGAACTCGCATCCGCGGCACTGACCATGGCCATCAACCAGCAACGGCCGCAGACCGGATTGATCCACCACTCCGATCGCGGCGTGCAGTATGCCTCACAAGCCTATCGCAACGTCCTCACCGGCGCCGGCATCATGGCATCATGAGCCGCAAGGCCGATTGCTACGACAATGCCCTGATGGAGAGCTTCTTCCATACCTTGAAAACCGCGCTGGTCCATCATCGCGACTACAACACCCGCGCGAGGCCCAGCACGATATCTTCGCCATATCGAGGGCTTCTACCGCCGAACAAGGCTCCACTCCGCCATCGGATATGTCGCCCCGATCGAAATGGAGCTAAAAGCCGCTTAACCCGTCCACTTTTTCGGGGGAAGATCAGTCTCCCATTGCGGCAAGCTGTCGGACCAGCTTAGAGAGTGCCTGAAGACGTGGGGCCGACCGATTCTGGTAGTTGTGCCGCAGCTTTTTCCGATGGATGTATCCCACGTCAGCTTCTTCCGCCGCTGAGGCTGGCTGTGTGGGAGTTAGCGGCGCGTGGTAGGGACAGCGCTTCTTCTCTCTCATCGAGCGCCGAGTCACGTGCCGCTAGCTTCAACCATAGGGCCAACGGATGCACATATGAGGTTGGTCTCGCGTTCGAAAGCGCCAACGCGCTGCTGGCCAGTCTCGTTGATGCTGCACGCCGTCGAGTTTGACCGGTTCGCGGTCCTCCTGCATCACCGCCGTGACGAGCAGTGGCAGAATCTTCCTCGTCTTTAACCACTACTGCGAGTCGACCGGAGATGGTCCGGTTCATCGTGAACTGCACGACGGATGGGGACACTCCTAACGCGTCAGCCGCGGCGTCGCGCCAAAGCTGGCGGCTCAAAGCATCACATTTCGCTCGCCGCGGGCACGATCATCGTAAGAGCCGAGGGTAACACACGATTCAGCATGTGGACGATGATGACCGCCTTCATACTGAAAGTTGTGCTCGATCCGGTCTTCATATTCTTACTGGACCTGGTGTGCGAGGCGCAGCCCTCGCAACGCTGGCATCTCAGATCGCAGCCATAAGCCTCTATATATCGCGTATTCTACGAATGCTCGCGGGATAGTCCGCGTCAGGGCCACTCACATGTCAGTACGAGCAGATCGCATCAGACAGCTCGCATTCATAGGGTCGCGGGCGAGTATAACCAACAGTTTATCTGCCGTTGGCTTGATGCTCTTCGGAGCCGTTCGGCGAGAATGCGATCGCCGCGGTGGGAATAGCTATTCGATTGCTGACGATCGGCGCACTGCCTGTCACCGGCTTCTGTATAGGCTCTCAAGCTATCCTGGGTTTCGGTTGGGGCGCACCAGATTTTGCTCGCGTATTGAAGGCTGCGAAGTTGATGCTCTCGATGACTGTCGCTCTTTCCGTTGCCTATTCTGCGGCCGTTGTGATCTTTGCCCGGCCTTTGGTCAGGCTGTTCAGTGATAGCGAGAATGTCACGAAAGTTGCGGTCTCGACCTGCATCGTCTTCCATCTCTTTTTTGGGCTTTTTGTTATTCAGAGCGTCGTCACAACGATGCTTCAGTCGTTCGGGAGAGCACGTCTCAGTGCAGTTGTTTCCTTGGCGAGGCAGGGATATCTCTTCGTACCGGCCGTACTATTCCCGCTCATGTGGGGTTTCAATGGACTTTTGGCCAGTCAAGCAATCGCTGAGCTGGACCCCGGAATGATCGCGCTTATTGTGATGTTCCACCAACTCGCTCAGATCGGACGAGCGCTGCGGCACCCCGCTTCAAAAGCGCTCGAGATCGCGGGTTGAGCTGACAACGGACATCATCGGGAATCCAGCGCATTGAGTCTTCTCCCCGGGCCAGATCCGCAGTGAGTGCTGGATCCGCGCTGATCGCTTTGTACGAAACGTACAGCGCCGCGTTCATCGACAGAAGCGCTATTCCTGAAACAAGCTCTCCGTTAAATTGTCGCTGGAGGCATGGAGTGTCGTGATGGCTACGAGCAGTTCGATTTCCGCCGGATCGCATAGATCGCGATTGACGAGGCGGCGGCGGTCTGCGTTGAGCAAGTCGACGCCGAGCGGCCAGGGCGGGTGAAGCAACGATCGTTCATGAAGCGGCGGCGGAAGTAATAATTGCCCAGCAATCTTGAAGCGCACCGCGCTCGCATAACTTTTTTATGGAATATTTTCCTATTTTCCGAATGACCGAAACCGCTGGTTAATTTCCAACCAACCGCCTTACTTACGACGCCTTCGCTTGTCGTCGGCGGACAGCGTCGTGCTGGCGTCGCCTGCGTTTCCGCATACGTCGAACTAGCGCTATCGAAGGCATCGATGGCAGCGTCGTGGCTGCAGTCGGCCCCTCGACCGCGTGGACATTAGGCGGCTCCATCACCTGGGCGGGTGCGGGCCGCGCCTCCATGATCTCGAGAACCGCACGACCCTTGTCGGTGATGCGCCAGCCACCGTTCATGCGCTCGATGAGACCTTGGGAGAAGATATCCAGGTCGGGCACGCGGGCCGCCAATCGCTTCGTGCGCTCGCTCCAGTCCCGTCCGCTGGTCGCCAGGATCGCCATATCGCGCTTGAGGTCGGCCATGGCGGCGAACCCGTCTGGATAGCTGACCAGCACCTTGAGAACCGTCACCTGGAAGTTCACTGCCCCACTCCGTACCCGGCTTCCGCGAACTTATTTCCCCTACATCTTAGAGGCACTCGAGACCTCCTGTCGAGGTGCGGGCGTGGTGATGGCTTAGAACTCCAGCCCAACTGCTTGATGCTGGCCAAGGCTCTGCTTCACCCGCAGTGGCCTAGTCCGCTCGCGAAGCTCATCGGCGATCAAAAATGTGCGGCGTCTGGGGGGCGAGGCCTTGCGACCTGGTACCGCATGCCCATATCGACGAAGCTCCGGCTCGCTCGGGTCATTATTCTCCTAAATCATTATTTTGATCATTTTCTCACGATCCTCATTGGAGAAGCGCCCGCATGACCACCTACACTTACGTCGACAATTCCAACCTCTACATCGAGGCTCCCGCGTCTCGGCCGCCAAAAAGGGCAAGGCGAAGAACATTGCCGAAGCCATGAGAAACGGCATTGTGGATCACGGTTGGATGCTCGACTACGGCACGCTGTACAAATATGTCAGCGGGGAGGACACCGTCGCCAAGTTGTGGGGCTCGCCACCTCCCGGCGACTCCTTCTGGAAGATGGTCGACAAGGTCGGCTTCAAGACCCACGTCTACAACAAGAACGCCGGCAATAAGGAGAAGAAGGTCGACGTGGCGATCGCCACGGCGATGATGGATGACACTTCAACGTCATCGACAAGGAAAACGACGATATCCTGCTGGTGGCCGGGGATTCGGACTATGTGCCGGTCGTCGAGAAGCTGATCGAGCGCGGCTTCAAGGTCGAGGTGGCGTTTTGGGGTCAAGCGGCTCGGGAACTGCGCCAAGCTGCCGCAAATTTCTTCGAGCTTGATGGCAAGCTTGATGAATTCACCCGCGCCGCGCCGCAAGCAGCCGCTTAGATCGCTCCCGCGATCCAGCGGGCGCAGCTAGGCCCGCGCGAAGCGGCGGCGGTTCGCCACTCGCTGGTAGGCGCCGGTCACGTTGAGCCGCATGCGGACCAGCGGCTCGCTTGCGCCATACATGTCGGACGCTTTCGAAATCGTGAGGCTGAGGGCGGCGATGTGCATGGCAGCCTCGTCCGAGACCAGGAGCGCCGGTCCGAGCCAGTTGGCCTCCTCCTCCATAGTCTTGTCGTAGTTGCGGGTGCCTGACGGGTCGAAATCTGCATCGGCGGATGCAACAGCAGCCCGTGGGCCAATTCGTGACTGATATCAGCGGCCTGCCATTTCCTGTCGTGGGCATCGTTATTCACAATGAAGCGCTCCTGGCCGACCGCAAGCGTCACGGCCGAGAAGTCTTTCTGACCGTTGCCTGTTCGTAGGTAAGCGACCGCGTCAGGAGCCAACTTCGCGTAGTCGCTGAGCGGAAAAACCGGAAACTCCAGATGCTCAGCGAGACGCCAGGGGCAAAGCGGCAAATGCGGCGCGATATCCAGCTCCTTGCGGAGGCTGGTCCACATACCAGTTCGCTTCTGCTTTGAATGGTCATGCCCCAACATCAGGTTGGCGCGTACTGCAGTTACAAGACACTCACATCCATGCAGACAGCGCGCTAGGTATATCTCTGTCTGAGATACTGCCAGTATGCGTTCGGCCCGAATCACTCACCTGAAATGTTAATTCACGAGTGGTTTCAGGGGCGACTGGAGTTGATTATTCTACCCCTGCTCGGGTGGACCTCCCACGGCGACTCCTTTTTTCGGGGATGGGGCGAAATGATGAAGCAACTTGTAAAAACAACTGAATGGCGCGAGACCAGCGACACTGGCCGCTTCGTTCTTCGCTGGGCGGAAAGCATCCTCGAAACCAGCTTGATCACCAATCAGGATGGGTCAACCTCGCGAATCAGCCGTCCACGAATTCGGGAATTCGAAGAGGAGCGCGATATTCAAACAGCCATGAACGGACCGCGATCGAAAAAGAAACTGCGCAATTGGGCGGCCGGGAGACTTCATAAGCTACGATGGCGTGCAGGTACCTGCACGCTGCGATTAACTGGTCGACCGTTAAGAAGCTGGACCGAGCTGAGCTGTCGCTTCACCAGGGCAACAGCCCGCCCCGTATGGCGGAATCTGACTGAAATCCCGCGGCGATGGTGGGGCGCGCACCATTACATCTTGGCTGAGGCGCGGAATTATTCCGCGTTCTCCGCCGGCAGAGCTAAAGATAGAGATAACTCACGTGCCTGCCCCGGCGTCACTTGGAGGTAAACGCCGACGACGCTCGCAATGGCAATGGAGATTTCATCATCCATCTGCTCAATTATGATGGCACCCGGCTTGTCGATTTCGATCCGGCAATACGTCCAATGATAACCATCCTGTTCATTCGCCATCACGACACAGCCTCCATTTGTCATCGGTTCAGCTGGAGGTCGTGTGGGCGGACGGCGTCTTCCTGCAGGCTCGCATGGAAGACCACAGCAAATGCATGCTGGTGCTGATCGGCGCGACGCCGGAAGGCAAGAAGGAACTCATCGGCTTCCAAGTCGGCGTGCGCGAGAGCGCGCAAAGCTGGCACGAACTGCTCGTCGAAGCCAAAACCCGTGGGCTGAAGATCGCCCCGAAAAAGTGGCCGTTGGTCATGACGCGCTCGGCTTCTGGAAGGCGCTCGACGAGGTCTTTCCCGCGACGCGACATCAGCGGTGCGATGGCCGACGATTATCTCACGTCGGCGCGTCTTGCGGTAAACCATGCGTTCGATTGTCCAAGCCGTCATCGTTCCTCACGGTAGCACCAGTTGATCCGAACCGAGTTGCCGCGCCCTCTCTATTGCCGCCCTGCGCGTCCTGGGGAACATCAATGGGATCTCCGTCCTGAATTCATAGTCTTTGACCGAAATACTGGGCGATACGATCCGGATGCGCCAATAGCGGCGCCCCTTGGCTTCTTCCCGTACTCGCGCTCCCACCGCGAAGGGTCAATCGTAACGTAGCGCCCTGGAGCTCCGCGTCAGATGGAGTATGCTCGGCTGCAGGGCTTAGAGCCAATCGAGCGGCAGCAGCACTGTGCCTCCGGAAAGCGGCGATGATCACCTCTTTCTCGATGGAAGGATTGTCGATTGGCTCCCTTGGGGCCTGTCGAACGATCGGCGACGGTCTCGCGCTGCTTCACTTCGCGACAGTCTTCTATTGATCCCATAGCGCTTGGCGAGTGCTCTTAGGCTCTTTTTGACTATTTTGTATTGCTCGACGGACTCCCTCCGTCGTGGTGGTGCAGCCGTGTAAAACTTGTCCCATGGCGCATCCTTCGAATCGTGCGATGATCTGAGGCCGACAAACTGGACCATTTTTGGCTAGAGTTCTCGCTGCCGAATCCCTCGGCTGGGACGAGCGATGGACCATGAAGGCCTCGAAGTTTTCAGATGCTCAGAAGGCGTTCATCCTGAAACAGGGCAACGACGGGGTTGCGGTGGCGGAGATCTGCCGTAAGGCCGGGATCAGCCAGGCAACCTACTTCAATTGGAAGAAGAAATATGACGGGCTGCTGCCCACCGAGATGCGTCGGCTGAAGCAGCTCGAGGAGGAGAACGGCAAGCTGAAGAAGCTGGTCGCGGACCTGTCGCTCGACAAGGAGATGCTGCAGGACGTGATCCGCCGAAAGCTATGAAGCCCGGTCGGAAGCGCATGCTGGTCGACGCGGTCCGCAGCGAATGGCAGGTCTCGATCCGCAGGGCCTGTGACGCTCTCGAATTTGACCGCTCGACCTACCACTACAAGTGCCGTCGCTCCGGCCAGGCTGCCCTCGAACAGAAGATCAAGGAGATCTGCCATGTTCGTATCCGCTACGGTTATCGTCGTGTTCACGTGCTGCTGCGTCGTGAAGGCTGGCGCCATGGCCAGAACAAGACGCGGCGGATCTATCGCGAATTGGGCCTGCAATTACGCAACAAAACGCCGAAGCGCCGGGTCAAGGCCAAGCTGCGCGATGATCGCAGGCCGGCGACGCGATCGAACGAGACCTGGGCGATGGACTTCGTCCATGACCAGTTGGCGACCGGACACAAGCTGCGCGTGCTCACGATTGTCGATACCTTCTCCCGCTTCTCGCGGCGCTGGCGCCGCGATTCACCTTCCGCGGCACCGATGTTGTGGAGGTGCTGGAAAGGGCCTGCAAGGAAGTGGGAGTCCCGGCAACGATCCGCGTGGATCAAGAACAGCGAGTTCGTGTCCCGCGATCTTGACCTCTGGGCCTACCAGCGCGGTGTCACCCTGGACTTCTCGCGGCCCGGTAAGCCAACCGACAACGCGTTCATTGAGGCCTTCAACGGCCGCTTCAGGGCCGAATGCCTCAACGCCCACTGGTTCCTGTCTCTTGCGGACGCCTAGCAAAAGGTGGAGACTTGGCGCAGATACTACAACTGCGCATCAGAACACCCATCTGGCTATGTGATTGAAGAGAAGAGATTTTGTTGAGCGGGATGCGATCCCGCGGGGTATTTTGGGTTCTGTCGCGCTCGTTCGGCGATAGATCGAGCAGCAGTTGTTATCAGCGAGGTGCGGGCGAAGATCCAAGGACCATCCGGAAGAGGATGGATGGATTCGATCTCGCCGGCTTCAGCGGCCAGCCGGAGCGTCTTGGGCGCGATCTTCAGGAGCTTTGCGGCGTTGCCAAGGTTGAGCCATGGCTCGATCCCGTCCTCGGCAGGCTTGAACACCGGGATGTGGTAGTTCGAGCGCATTGATGTGACGCGCTCGCGGGTCCAGCGATTGCCGTTGCCGGTCTTGAGGCCGTTGCGATTGAGGAGGCCGGCAATCAGATCGTCGCTGGCGATCAGCACCAGTTGACGCACGGCCTGGACGATATCGGCCGAGGTGCTGTTGCGCTGTCCGCGCCGGCGCTTCGGCAAGCGCAACTCGCTGTGGGCGCCCCCCACCCAATGAACGATGAGAACGATCTCCGAGGCCGCGTCGTCGATATCGGCCACGACCTCATGGATGAGGGTGCGCACAATGCGCTTCTTAAGACGAGCATCCGTCGTCCGCGCATCCCAGACCGTTTTGAGGTTCGAGGCCAGAACGCCGAACGAAGCTGGATCAGCAAGGGGTGCGGGCGTCGCCACATCATGCATGGCGATCTTGGCCTCAACCTCCGCCGCGTGAGCGAGCGCCCTGTTCCAGCGCGCTTCCAGCTCACTGGCCACCAGCCGGTTCGCGGGATCAGCGGCATCGTATTGCCGGAAAGCCCTGTCGGCGGCATAGCGCGCCGCTTCGAGGTCGCGACTGAGAGCATCGCGTACCTGATCGCGCCGCTCCCTGGCTCCCTTGGCGGCAGCGGTTGCGGCGGCGACAGCGCCCGGACCGACGACTCCAAGCAGCGATTCCTCGATGGCGTCATCGACGCGCAGTCCGCCGAAGGCGATGCAGTGGGCCCCGCCATTATCCATCCAGGCACGGCTGCAGCTGTAGCGCGGGATATGGTTTTCCATGCCGGAGTAGCGGAGTGTGAGCTTACGACCGCAGCGCTTGCAGCGGATCAGACCGGCCAGCAACGCGTCACCATGCTTGGGCGCGCCGTGATGCCGACTGGTGGGAACATTGCTGCTGACCATGGTGCGAATCGCCTCGAACTTCTCCCAGCTCACATACCCTTCGTGAGTGTTGGGCTTCAGCGTCAGCCATTCGTTCCGCGCCTTGCGGCGGATCTTCACGCGCACGCCCGCGGTGCCATATCCCGCCGCCACAGCTGTCTTACCATAGGCATAGGCGCCGCCGTAGACCGGGTTCTCAATGATCCGGTGGATGGCAGAGTAGTTTGGTCGCCGCCAGGCCGTGTCGCCGTTGGTCTGCTTCACCGGAAGATCGAGATTGTACTCGTGGAGCCAGCAGAGCGCCTGACGCGCGCTTCCCAGTTCCTCGACCTTGTCGAACACCAGCTTGATCGCCTCCTGGACACGCCGATCCGGGTCTTTCTCATAACGATCGCCGGCCTTCACGAAGCCGACGGGCGCTGTCACAACCAACTCGCCCCGGCGCGCCTTCTCGTAGCGTGCCGAGAGCGAGCGCTGGCGCAACAGATCCAGCTCGTACTCGTTGAGGCTGCCCTTGAGCCCGAGCAGCAGGCGGTCGTTGCCGTGTCTTGGCGCATAGATGGTCTCTTGATCGACCAGAACGGTGTCGACCACGCGGCACATCTCGATGAGTTGCTGCCAATCCCGGCTGTTGCGGGCGAAGCGCGAGACCTCGCGGGCGCAAACCGCACCAACCTTGCCAAGGCAAACCTCCGCTACCATCCGCTCAAAACCAGCGCGTTGTATGCCGCCGGCGGCTGAACGACCGAGATCATCATCGATCACTTCAACCTCTGACCACCCGAGAGCCGTCAGCCGGTCCCGCATGGCGTATTGCAGCGCGCTGCTCTCGCGATTGTGCAACACCTGATGGGCCGAGGATTGACGCACGTGAAGAATCGCCTTGCGCTCCAGATGATGAGGCCTGACCTTGTCAGAGATCATGATCGACCTCCTTCGCGGGCAGCGTTGCTGTCCTCGCAGCATGGTCGAGGATCAACTGCGTCATCAGGCTCGTGAGGGCCGCCCGGGCTTCCGCCGGCAACTCCAGCCATGCGGGCGCGCCGATGGCGCCGTTTGACAGGCCACTCCCGAACAGATCCATCTGCGGCTGCGGCTGCGGCCGCGGCTGCGGCTGCGGCTGCGGCCGCGGTTGTCGATTGTGTCGGTATCCGCTCCCTGGCATTGCCGTCTGGCGTGACATGAGTCGCTCCCCGATTCTGGTCGTGAGAGACTCTGGATGCGCCAGAAAGCAGGGCAGCTGATGACGTTCGACCCTTCAACGCCAGATCGAGAAGCGCAGAGAGCGCCGCAAGTGCATCGATGCTGACAAACGGCTGAGCTGCCAAAAGCTCGGCGTCAGGGCATGCTGCCCGATCGAACGTCCATGCTGGAACCTCCAACCATCGATCCGCTTGCGATCCATCCAGAGAGCAGCGGAAAGTGACATCATCAGCCTTCCCGACCGTTCCATGAACGCAAACTCGGCGACCAAACCAGGGATGAAATCGATAAAGAACCTCGCGAAAAACGGTTTTGTGGGCGTTCTTGAGTCTTGTTGTACAACGAAGAGCGGCCCCATTGCGCGATCGGCAATCGACCGCCGATTTTACTGCAAAACCACGTCGGCGCATCCAGCCCGCCAACGTGATCACGGCGAAAAACTCTAGTTCTGAATGGTTCACAGTTCGGTCTCGCTACAGCGACAAAAGGGCATTATCAAAGCTTGGACTAAGAACCGAGTCGCACCTCTGATTGCTGTGCTGGCGCGCAGTTCGCTCGGCGCACCGAATTTGTACCATCGCTTGACGGCTGTGCCGCCGGATCTATTGCCTCGCCGTAGAAATAGGACTTGGCATTATAAATGCTTCAACAGCACACTGTAGTTAGGCCGCGCTATGTAGGCCGTCTCTATGCAGGAGTGTTCGGTGCAAACCAAGTCAATCATAATGATCTTATTGAGATTTGTGATGTTCTCGACAAGTGCCGTGGCAGGGGCATTAAACGAAACATGCCCTGAATGCGTAACACTTGAGGGAGGGATGGCAAAGGGCGTGATCGAGGATGGGATCCTGAGCCTCAAAGGAATTCCCTACGCGGCTCCGCCGGTGAGCGATTTGCGATTCCGCCCACCATCTTTGCCTAATCATTGGCAAGGAATTCTTGAGGCAGCGAACTATCGGACAATCTGTCCACAAATCGAGGATCCGCTCGAAAGTTATCCCAAAGCGGCCATGGCGCATGAGGTTGTCGTAGGCGGAGTCACAACTCGCTTGTTCGAGGATGAAGATTGTCTTTACCTTAATGTCTGGAAGCCTGCGAAGCAGGTCAGGAATTTGCCAATCATGATCTATCTTCCCGGCGGAGGCTTCATTGCCGGTGGCGCGTCCGACGTTTATAATGGGGCAGCAGTTGCTCGAAAGGATGTGGTCGTCGTCACGATCAACTATCGTATCGGCTTGCTGGGATTTGCGGAGGTAGGTGCGCTCGACCCTTCCTATTCCGGTAGCGGCAACAACGGCCTGCGCGATCAGATCGCAGCGCTTGAGTGGGTTCGACGTAACGCGACGGCGCTCGGCGGGGACTCTGATAATGTCACGGTATTCGGTGAATCGGCCGGTTCGATCTCAATCGCCGCACACCTCGTGTCTCCCTCGCTGAAAAAGCCATTTCAACGGGCGATCCTGCAAAGCGGGGCCTACAATCTAATTCGCACCAGGAGATCGGCGGAAGCGACAGTGAAAAAAGTCATGGACGTCGGATCCTTGAAAACCATGGCGCAGATCAAAACGGCGCCCGTTCGAGATCTATTGCTGCAGGCCCACGCTACCGGTGAGCCGGATGGTTTCTTCGCTCCCGTCGCAGATGGTTCGGGGGTCGCCCTCGATCCTGCCGAAGCACTCGCCTCCGGAACGTCAAGACATGTTGGGATCATGCTTGGGACGAATGCAAACGAAATGAACTACTGGGCAATGTATGACAGCAAGTTCCGCAATCCGTTCGTGGAAGACACCGATCTCGGCGCAAAGATCGATGTCTTCTCTATGTTACCCTCCATACGGGACACCTCAGAGGAGAAACGGGAGGAAGTGAAACGCAAGCTCATGAGTACGTATGAGAAGGTTCTCGGGACGACGGATCAAAGAACAATCGAAGCGGCGCTGGTTGATGACGTGATAATGACGCAACCGGCAACACACCTAGCCGAGCGCCAATCGGCCTCGGGCGGCAAGGTGTGGCTCTATCGCTTCACTTGGCATGTGCCCCCAAAGTATCTCGATCCTGCGCTGCCCCCGTTGGGGGCGTTTCATTCAATTGAACTTCCATTCATGTTCGGCACCGGTGATTTCAGCCAAATTCCAGGTGGTCTTGCGCTGTCGAAGGCCCCGGGCTCGGATATCTCTCGGCTGACTAATCAGATGTTGACCGCGTGGACGAATTTCGCAAAGAAGGGAGACCCTAATGGCGTTGGCGTGCCGGAATGGCCTTCCTACGACACAAACAAACGCGTCGTGATGGTGTGGTCAGCAGATTCTGAGGCGGTTGCGGACCCTGACGGGTCACGCCGTGAAATCTGGGAGCGCTGGCACTTTAACCCTTATTGATTGACAACCCGGATCGGTAATGTCCCGCCCGCTGTATCGCGGCTACGCCAGATTGCTGCGACGATGGCCGACAAGGTGTCGCCGCACGCGCCATGTCCCCAGGCAACGTTCGCCGTCTCCGAGGGCCTTGGATCTGCCTCTACTACATTGAGCCAGCAGTGGCCTCGCGCCTCTCCTCCGCCGAATAGTAGTCCGTTCTGTTAATCGCGGGGACAGTGTCATGTCGGTGACGAGGCGATCGAGCACGCCGATTTCAGTTGTAGTCAGTCGTCCGTTAAGAAGGCGAATTGAGCGGGGCGGGACGGCCGAACGTGCGCCATAGCTGGAGCAGGATGAGGCACAAGAGTTCTCTGAGCCAGGCGAGGATGCGGCGGAAGTTGTGGCCGACGGCTGAGAGGATGACTTTAGCCGCATCGCCGGCGCGGCCTTTGAGGTAGCAGCGGCCGAGGTGACCATCGGCCTTCAGGTGTCCGATGATGGGTTCGATGGCGGAGCGGCGGCGCAGCTCGCGCTTGATGACACCGAAGACGCCGCGCTTCTGGCCGGAGATGAAGATCCGTCGGTGATTTTGTGCGTCGTGGCCGCGGTATCCCTTGTCGACATAGGCCCGCTCGATCGCGCAGCCGGTGAGTGTCTCGGTGGGGTCGATGACGTCCCGCAAGGTGTGACCGTCGTACGGGTTATCGGGTAGCGCCCTGGCGTGCAGCACGAACAGGCCCCGGGAGAACGGCGGTTGTTGGTGACGATGGAGGCTTTGACGCCGAACTCGTAAGGCGCGGCTGCTTTGCCCTTGCCGATGCACTCCACCTCCGGGGCGTGGAAGGAAGAAAGCTTGAAGCCGCGCTGGCGCTGCTGCTGCGAGCGGATCTGCGAGGCCCGGCTGAGCGGGAGGGGCAGCTGCCGCTGGTGCCGCTTCAATTGCTTGGCATGGCCGTAGCGTCCCGCCATCATTGTCGCGGTTTTGGCAATGCGAAGATAGGACCGCCGCAGCTTGACCCCGTGCTTCCTCGCCAGTGGCGGAGACAGCGCTAACTCCCAATCACCGTAAGCGGCCTGCCGCCCCGGGACCGGTGTGATCCTTTAGGCCATCGATTACCTTGAGCGCGGCTTCGAGTCATCTCGAAGGCGCTTCGTAATGCGCAGAACGCCGCTCGCAAGCTCCTCACGGCTGATTTCTGCAACGTGAGCGACTTTTTCTTCGAGGTCGCGTATAGCTTCGCCGATCGTGTGCAGCGAGCATGTGCTAGGCATCATCCGCTCCGTCCTGATTAAGGGTCCGGCATGCGCCGAACCACGGCGTAAAAGGCGTCCGCTACACGGTTGAGTAAAGCGGATGGCGTTGCGGGAAAATCTGTCCCCATCTCGCGTCTGAGCGCCTCGAATTCGGATAAGGTCGAAAGAGGGCAATCCGCCACGGCGTCCATTTTTGAGCAGATAATTTCAACTCGGGATCGCCAATCGGCCGCTGTTCTTCAGTTCGCTGTGGCCCGTACGTGTCTTCTGCCGGTGTATGGCTTGGCCTACGGACGCAGTCCGTGAATGCTTGGATTGCCGCTACCACTTCCGTCCTAGGCACGGCAGTTACTCGGAGCCAGCTCGAGAGTTGCAGGCCGAGCGCTTTGATATGGCATGCTCGCGGGGCGCGGCAACCCACTGGTGCTGGTAGGTGTCCTCCGGTACTTTTCGACGATATTGCTTTGTTGGTCCCCCTTGGGAATTTGAGCCTCTTGGGAGCGAGCCCGGTTAGCCTTGCCAATCCAAGGGCGAAGGCTGGCCACCGAGATCTGCGGCACGTGATAGGGACAGCGCGCTGTGTCGGGGGAAGATCAGTGCTAGCTTCATCGGCAGCGCGGGCGCGGTAGGGACAGCGTCGTTGCGCATTTCCGGCGCCGAGGCGCGCCCGCGCTGCTTCCATCGTGGGCTAAGCCCCGTCATGGTAGCTATGCTCGTTCTGCGAGCGATAAGATCCTGGTCAGCTTCTTTCGCCGCTTGAGGCTGGCTGCCCCCGAAATTAGCGGTGCGCCGCAGGGACAGCGCTTCCTCAGGGTAAACGCGAGAAACTTTTCAAGCGCCTAGTCATGTTGCCGCTAATTTCAAAGGGTAGTGCGGGCGTGGCGGGGACAGCGCCTGACACCGCGCAGCCGAACGGCGCCGAGTTGCGCCCGCACTACCGGCGATCTGGGATGGACAAGCATCACGGACACTCAGCGAGTGAAAGAAGATTGTCCGGCTGAATGCCGTCTGCCGTCGTCTTGATGTACTTGTGCCCTTCGTGTTTGGCCACGATCAAACCAGCAGTCAGCCCGTCTTCCTGGACATAGAATTCCCACGCGCCGCTTTCGATGTCTCTGATCGTCTGAACGACAGATTGCTTCCAGTGACTTCCGTTCGAATATACCCCGCCGATGCTGCTAATTCTCTCGTGTGGATTCGTGCTGTCGGTCTTACTGACGCAGCGAACGCGTGCGAGTCTGGCCACGGGGTCTCTTCTTCCGCATGCAAAAGGAGCAACAAGGTTAGCGTTCAGTGGCGGACCATGCCGCCGACCAATTCAGGTAGGTGCCCCGGTTACTTGTCTGCGCCATGATCTGGTGGCGCCTCGGGAATATGTCTCTGGAGCAAAGGTGGCCAACCACAGTCTTCGTAGACGGGGCTCGGCCACCGGCGCTGCGGCGCTTGCGAAGCGTACCCTAAGGGTAGCTACAGGCCAACGGATGCACATATTCGAGCGGTATCACGTCGCTACGCTCAGAGGCGCTTGCGGTGCTTGCAGCCAATCAGGCCCGCGCGGCCGATCAGTCTTTGAGCCTGGCAGATCGCCAAGTCGCGACGCTCGATGCCGAGGACGCTCAGGAAGTGCTAGGATCCTCGATTGCGTGAAACTCGACCCGGGGCCGGAGGAGGCACGGAAGATCGCTGCGCGCATACGCATGCTTCTAGAAGGGAAGAAGTGAGCCGCCAAGTTGACGGCGCGAAGGACGAGTCGGCTGCTCGATCACATCCCGCCTGTCATTCCTCAGAAATGGAGATTCTGCAAGGAGCGAAATTTCTGCGGCCTTGTCGAAGACTGCGGCCTGTCAGTGGACAGAGTAGCCCTATTGGTGGACGACACATCCTTGGTAATCGTCGGCGGCTTCTGATAATCGAAACGCGGCATCGGCTGCTCGCGTGGTAGTTCTCGGCTTGCGTGGACCGCCGCCTCTCTCGTCTTAGACATGGTCGGTCTCCAACTTGTTGAGGTTTTGGGGGTAGTAGTGCTTTCGCTTGATCCACTTGAAACGTTCGTGCCGCGTCACCACGGCGATGTCAACCTCGCCGCCAACCGTATCGGCGCCTGGTAGGAAACGAACGAAACCTTTGGTGGTTTCGACAAGAAAACTACAAAGTTCGATTGCGTCTTGAACCGGCATTCCAGGGTGCATTAACGGAGCCACGGTTTCAGAGCTTATGAAGTCCATCAAGCCCGGAAGGTCGGCGTCGGATACTCCCACTTTTCTCAGCGATTCCACAAGAGTGTTGTCGTAACCCATGACCAATCGATTAATGGCACTCGGTTGACCACCCCAAAATAGGTCGCTTTGGCCGTCTCGACACAAGCATTCAACTGTCGCAGCCCCATTTACGATGCCCACCTTGAACAACTCGTGGGTGTCGGAATCTGACGAATAGCCGCCGATCCAAAAATCGAGTGAATGATCGCCCTCAATCTTGGAAGCTGCCGAGTACTTGTCGGTGAACAGGAAATCGTGTGCCTTCTCCGCGACTTCAGCAACTGAGTATTTGTCGGGGTTGAGCTGGTACTTGCTGCCGTCCGTCTTAAACTCCCGGCGCAGGTCCTTCGCGAGTGAGTGAATGGGGGCGTTGCCGATAGCTCCCAAGCCCGAGGTCATGCCGACCACCGGCAGGCGCTTGTCCAGGTTGAACACTTTGTTCCCGTACTGGTACACACGCTCAATCACTACCTCGCCGGTAGTCCGGTTAGCACCCAAGAGGCTGGTAGCACTATCCGCAGCAAAGACCAAACCATCGTGGACGCAGGCAGCAACACACACAGTCATCTAAATTCCTTCTCTTTGCTTCCTTCGGGCCTTAAGCTCAGGTGTAATCGCGGAGAATGCCACCGCGAACGCAGAGTCTATTTAATAGACAGCTTCCGAAAATCCGTGCGACTACAGGGCTGATGTTTTGTCGCCCCTGAAGGTCTGCCGATGGTCAGAACGGAAAGCCCCAATCAATCTGCGTTCACGCGCCCTCGCCGGGGATTGCGCAGTGAAGACGAGGCGTTCTACGTCGGCGTGTCTCTGAGCTGGCTCCGGTTGTCTGAACAGCAATTCCGCGTCGTTAAGTGGAGCTTCTGTCAGAGTTAGGCTACCGCGCGGAACGGCAGCGGGCTGAAGTAAGCTTGATCCGGGGTGCCGCCGTCAAGGCTCGAGTGGGGACGCCGGCCATTGTAAAAGGCGAAGTATCGGCCGATCGAGGCGCGGGCGTCGGACACGGTGTCGTAGGCGCGCAGATAGACCTCTTCGTATTTGACGCTGCGCCACAGCCGCTCGACGAACACGTTGTCGCGCCAGGCGCCCCGGCCGTCCATGCTGATGGCGATGCCATGCCTGGCGAGCACGCCGGTGAACGTGGAGCCCGTGAACTGCGAGCCCTGGTCGGTGTTGAAGATGTCCGGCTTGCCGTGGCGAGCGAGAGCGTCCTCCAGCGTCTCGACGCAAAATGCGGCTTCGATCGTGATCGAGACGCGCCAAGACAGCACCCGGCGGCTGAACCAGTCGGGCACCACCGCGAGATAGATGAAGCCGCGCGCCATCGGGATGTAGGTGATGTCCATCGCCCAGACCTGGTTCGGGCGTGTGATCTCCATCCCGCGCAGCAGATACGGATAGATCTTGGGCCCGGGTTCGGGCTTGGTGGTACGCGGCCGGCGGTAAAGCGCCTCTATCCTCATCCGCCGCAGCAGCGTTTTGACATGCCGGCGGCCGATCTTGCACGCCTCGGCAGCCAACAGGTCTCGCAACATTCGCGAACCGGCGAAGGGAAACTCCAAATGCAGCCGGTCAAGCCGTTGCATGATCGCGAGGTCGGCGGGCGATACCGGACGTGGTAGATAATAGACACTGCCACGGCTGATCTTCAAAACTTCCGCCTGTTTCGTGATCGGCAGGTCATCACGGTCGATCATCGCTTTGCGCTCAGCAGGCCGGCTTTGCTGAGCGCGCCTTCTAAAAAACTGAGCGCGGCGCTGCGCGCCCCCTGTGGGATAGAAACGGCTAACCGCTAGACTGCGGCCGGAAGGGAGCGGCCGATACGATTTTGGTGGCACGTGAGCCCGTCAAAAAACCTGGTCCATGGGCTGTTGCGCACTTGAGAGTGGTGACGCCATCTCGGCGATCCCGTTTAGGAATTTGAATGAATTGCGCAGCCCAGCCCTTCCGCCGGAGTCAGAAGGAGCTACAGATGAATCCCAAAAGATCGAAGTCGAAGGACGGCGGTAAGATGCCGATGGTGCACCCGAACGCGGCTGCCATCGACGTTGGCGCCACCATGCATATGGCGGCCGTCAGGGCAGATCGCGCACCGGAGCCAGTCCACAGTTTCGGTACCTTCACGGCCGATCTGCATCGGCTGGTCGACTGGTTTACGGAATGCGGCGTCGAGACCGTCGTCATGGAATCGACCAGCGTCTACTGGATTCCGATTTTCGAGCTTCTCGATGCCCGGGGATTTACCGTGTTTCTTGTCCAACGCGCGCGATGCCAAGCACGTGCCGGGGCGTAAGACCGATGTCAGCGATGCGCAATGGCTGCAGCGGCTCCATTCATTCTGGTTGCTGCGGGCCAGCTTTCAGCCCAAAGGGCAGATTGCCGAACTGCGAGCCTACGTGCGTCAGCGCGAGCGTCGGCTGGAGTACGCGGCCTCACACATCCAGCATATGCAGAAGGCCTTGACGGAGATGAATCTTCAGCTCCACCACGTCGTCGCCGACATCACCGGCGCGACTGGCCTGCGTATCATACGCGCGATCCTTGCCGGCGAGCGCGATCCCGAGGCGTTGGCGTGCTTGCGCCACTACAGTTGCCACTCCAGTGCCGAGACGATTGCGAAGGCGCTCACCGGGAGCTACCGCGCCGAGCATCTGTTTGCGCTCGAGCAGGCACTTGCGCTTTACGACACCTACCACGAGAAGGCATCTGCCTGCGACGCCCGGATCGAAGCCGTGTTGAAGGAACTGAGCAACCATCGCGGTCGTGGCCATGGACCAGCACCGCGGGCATCGCTGCGTCGGAATCGAACCGATCAGGCGAACGCTCTAGCTTTCGACGTCCGCGAGGCGCTGTTCGCGTTGCTGGGAAAAGACATCACCACCATCGACGGCCTCGGTCCTTACCTCTCGCTGAAGCTGATCGCTGAATGCGGTGACGACCTCTCCTCGTGGCCCAGTGCAAAGCATTTTACCTCCTGGCTGGGACTGGCGCCGAGCAACAAGGTCTCCGGCGGCAAAAGGCTCTCGTCCCGAACACGCCGATCCGGCGGCCGGGCGGCGGCGCTTCTGCGCCTTGCTGCCGTCACCGTCGGACGCACCGATACTGCGCTCGGCGCCTTTTACAGGCGACTTTCATCGCGCGTCGGCAAGGCCAAGGCAGTGACCGCCACGGCCCGCAAGATCGCAGTTCTGTTCTACAATGCTGTGCGATAAGGAATGGACTATGTCGATCCCGGGGCCTCGTCATACGAGACGCGCTACCGGACGCGAGTGGTCAACAATTTGCATCGGCGTGCCAAGGCATTCGGCTTCGTTCTCCAGCCGTTCGAGCCGAACGTCGGCGATGCCGTTTCTTAGGAATCGTTCTCCAGCGTCAGCTCCCCGATCTTGGCGTGCAGCGCTTTCACGTCCACGGCGGGCTCGCTTGCTCTGTTGCCTCCGCCGGCGCCGAACACATCGGCAGCCGCTTCCTGAAGCTGGCTCTTCCACTGCGTGATCTGGTTCGGGTGCACGTCGAAATGCTCAGCCAGCTGGGCCAGCGTCATCTCGCCCTTGATCGCGGCCAGCGCCACCTTGGCTTTGAATGCCGGTGCGTGGTGCCGGCGGACTCGTCTGCTCATCGTCTCTCCTGATTCGCGGGTCAATCTTGCCCGCCGGTCAGGCAGAAACTCCACTTAGCGTCCTGCAGATTTCCGGGACCGGCTCTCCGGGCGGGCCGAGCAACATCCTGCTGCGGCTCTACGTGGCCTTGTCAGCTTCTCGAAAGCTCGCGCAGACTAGAAGTCCCCCGCGTGGAATCAACCCGCTGCGAGGGAATCAGAGTTCGCTAATTAGGTACAGACCCTTGGAGTCTGCTCAGGTGATCTTGGACGTGAGGCTAGCATGGACCGACAGAACTTTGACCCATCCAACGTAACAGCTTGGTCGCAGGTGCAGCACGACGTCTCGGAAGAGACGCAGGCCGGGCAAGAGGGCTTTGAGCAGCACTTGGCGGACGCGAGTCAGGGCGCTCCCGCTGCCCCTAAGCGGGTTAATCGCAATTACTATCCGGATTTGTCTGAAAAAGACCGGGACCTTATCGATAAAGCGATTGCTCAATGGACGGCTCAGAGGAACCTAAGTCCATCCTCGGCTTCCACTTATATTCAAGCACTTCGCAGACTCGTGAATGATTTCCGCGCTCGTGGCCAAACGACTGATTTAGGGGACCACCAGTCCCTGGTCGATCACGTCAACACTTACTTTTCCAATCCCAGCACCCGAAGCGCTATGTTGACTGGGTTGAACGCCCTTCGCGCGTATCTTGATCCTGCCGGTAGTCGCTATCCACGTTTGTCTGAAGAAGAACAGTACCTTATCGATAAAGCGATTGCTCAATGGGCGGCTCAGACGAACCTACGTCCGAAAACGGCTGCCAATTATACTTCTGCACTTCGCCAACTCGTGAATGATCTCCGCGCTCGTGGCCAAACGACTGATTTAGGGGACCACCAGTCCCTGGTCGATCACGTCAAGACTTACTTTTCCAACTCTCCCGTCGAAAAGGCTATGTTGGCTGGGTTGAACGCTGTTAGTGCGTATCTTGATCCGGCCTATGTCGCTAATCACGCCGGACGGCCGCCCGTTGCCCCCTCAGCGGAAGACGCGCACCTCTTAGAACGGCTTGATCTCAGCGGAATCGGCACGAGCACCGCTGCTCTGTATGATTTAAGTTTTCGCAGATTTTCTAACGCGCTTAACGCTGCGGGCCACACGATATCGGGGCTAGACAGTGCTGCGCGCAGAGAATTTGCTCGGAAGTTGTTCCCGGGAGACAGAAATCTAGTGCCGGCGTTAAAAAGGATTCGGGGTGCCGAGCGGGTTTCCGGTGCGGGCGCGTCTCAGGAGCGAAGCGGCCATGCTGTCCCATCACCCAGGTTGGATGGAGTTCCGGCGGACGTCTGGGCACTGTTCGATGATGAGGCCGAGGAGCCGCCGACCGATCCATCCGAACTTGAGCGGCTGGAACATGAGCTTCGCGCGGAAATTCAGGGACGGCTAGGCGACCACCCCGCTCAGCCGCCCTTCTCCCTAGAGCCAGAGGGAATCACGTTTATCCAGAAGAGTTCCCTCCTGCGAAAGTTCGCCGACTGCTGGATGATCATTCCGCTCTGCCGCAAGTCCCCGTCAATCCAAACGACCTCAATGCAGGCGCTGGCGTGCTGATGTGGGCTCCCCTCCAGGAATTGGAGAGGCAGCCCACAATGCATCACAGCGGGCATGAACAACCTGCTGCACCGAGCAGGAGCAGCGTCCTGCCGAGCGGGGAGAACCGACCGACCAGCTTCGTGGACCGTAACACGTCGCCGTTGGTGCCAATGGGGCTGACCAGGCAGAGCTTCCTGCTCCATCCTCGGTCGGAAAACGCTCCGCAGCCCAGCGCGCCGTTAGGGAATCAAGCTTCGCCAGCACTGGCTTCACGCAGGATGGAGCAAGCCGCGCCGGCGTCCGACAGGGCTGAGGCGGTGTTCCCAGCGCTCGGCGAGACTTTTGATGCGTCTTTGTCTGTTCCCGAGGACTTCTCCCACGGCACCCAGCCTGCGCCGGGTATGATGCGGTCCAAGCTGGGCCGCTGGGGTCTGTTGCCGGATGTAGCAGAGCCCGCAAAGACCTACGACATTCGCGGTGAACGCTACACGGCCGTGCTGGGACCGGGCGGGCCCGATGATGTTCGGCTCATTCACCTGCGGTCTCCCGCTGTGGGCGATACATTCGATATTTCGTTTGCCGTTCCCAAGGATTTTTCTCATCGCTCCCAGCCGGCCCCCGACATGATGCTGTCCACGTTGGGCAAGTGGGACTTCTTGCCTGTCGCGGAACATCCAATCATGAACTACGAGATTGGCGGCGAACGCTACACGGCCGTTTTGGGACCGAAGGGACCCAACGACGTTCACCTCATCCATCATCCTCGAGCTGCTGATGAAGCCGCGCCAGCGCCGGCGACCTCATCCCACGACCGTAGCGGGCGGGCTCTCGGCGCCACGGAATGGCTCGGCGACGAGCATATCCAGAGGGACTACGAGCTCCTGACGCAGCAGTTGCAAGTGAATCATCCGAATCTTGCCGCCGGAACGCGGTTCGTCGATCCTCTCATTGCCTTTCAGTTGAGTTGGGGCGCCGAGCGCGACGCGCTCAGCGCATTGCAGCGCATCATCTATGATCGGGATGACAATGATGTCGCCCACTTCCTATTCCTGCCAGTGAACGATGCCGGTGCGACCGATCCTAATGGCACCCATTGGTCGCTGCTACTCATAGATCGCCGCCCGGAACGACAGCCGGTCGCCTATCATTACGATTCCGTCCAGGGACACAATGACGGGCCTGCAGAACGGCTCGCAGCACGGCTAGGCGTGACTTTTCTGCAGCGAGCCGGCATGGCCCCGCAGCAGAACGGCTATGATTGCGGCGTGTTCGTGGTGGACGGCACACGGGAGCTGGTTCGACGATTGGCGCAAGGAGAGCGGCCACAAGACGAGCCGCTGCACCTCGACAACCTCGTCGCCAATCGGCAGGCACTCCGGGACCGGCTTAGGGGTTGATGGCGATGCGCCCGTCCGCAGCCGTGTCGATCTGCAGGGTTTTGGCGGCGTTTCAGGACCGGCCCCCGTCGAGTGCGTTGCGGCTAGGGACGCGCCCGACGATTAGGCGCGTCCCACGTCGCCGCGAGCAAGCGCACGAAATCAGACTCAATGCAGGAGGACCTGTAAGGGTCGGCGCCGTTAAGTAGGCAGTGAAGAAGGTTCACAACGCCGCCAGCGGCTAGAAAAGCGAATTGTGCTATGCATCAAGGCCAGGCGGGCGGCTTCCTGGAGAGACCATTCTGCCGGAGTTGATCCGGCGCGAATCGTGACGAGATATTTCGATCACCTGCAGCCCTGCTGCCTCCTACAGCGCAGAAGACGGCAAATCATGGATGTCCTAGTCGGCATGCGGGCCATGGAAACATGGCCCATCGATCGCTTGCGGCCATATGAACGGAATTCGCGGCGGCATTCGGCCGAGCAGATCGAGCAAATTGCAGCGTCGATTCGCGAATGGGGTTGGACGATGCCAATCCTCGCGGCGGATGACGGAATGGTTCTAGCCGGGCACGGCCGACTGGCGGCGGGCAAACTCCTCCGCATCTCCGAGGTGCCGGTCATCGTGGCGCGCGGGTGGAGCGATCAGCAGAAGCGCGCCTATGTCATCGCGGACAGTCGGCTGACCGATGCGTCTGATTGGGATGACGAGATGCTGCGGCTCGAATTGAGCGATTTGGTCGAGGGCGGTTTTGAGATCGCGCTGACCGGGATCAAGGAGGACGAGCTATCGAAGCTTTCGGTCGGCGTCGGCGAGTTAGAGCAGATGCCCGAATTGCCGGACGGCGATCGGTCGCCATTCCGCGACATGACGTTCATTCTGTACGGCGAGCAATTCGTGATCTTCGAGCGAGCCATCGCCAGGGCGACCAAGCCGCGCGATCCGGACAATCCCAACCGATCGCCGCAAGGCAATGCGCTCGCCGCAATCTGCGCGGAATATCTAGATGCGGTAATGGGCCCTGCTCCGAGCAAGGGGTGATGATGGTGGCCGTCCCCCGATAGATGATGAAACGGGGTCACGACCTGAGTCGGCCCCAAGCATCTGGAGACGGAGGACAGCCGTGGAGAACTATGCCGGAATTGACGTGTCATTGGAACTGTCGAGCGTATGCGTTGTGGATGCCCAGGGTAAGATCTTGAAGGAGGCGAAGGTAGCGAGCGAACCCGACGCCTTAGCCGAATTTTTCGAGAGGCTTGGCTTTGCAGTAAAGCGGATCGGGCTGGAAGCGGGGCCGCTGTCGCAATGGCTGCATGCGGGTTTGAAAAGAGCAGGGGTCGAAACGGTTCTGCTCGAAACGCGGCATGTGAAGGCCGCATTGTCTGCGATGACGGTGAAGACTGATCGCAAGGATGCACGCGGAATCGCCCAGTTGATCCGGATGGGATGGTTCCGGCCGGTACACGCAAAGTCGGTCGATGCTCAGGAGATCCGGGCCCTCCTGATCGCACGCAAACAGCTTCTCGGGCGGCTGATCGACGTGGAGTTGAGTATCCGCGGGATTTTGCGTGGCTTTGGGCTGAAGGTTGGCCCGGTGACGCGGAAGACTTTCGAAGCGCGGATCCGAGAGTTAGTTGCGGGTCAGGCGACATTGGAGCGCATTGCTACAGCGATGCTTTCGGCGCGATCTGCCCTGAAGGCAGAGTACGGAAGGCTACACAAGGCTGTGCTGGCAATTGTGCGTGACGATGCGGTTTGTCGCCGGCTCATGACAGTGCCGGGCGTTGGTCCCCTGGTGGCTGTTACCTACAAATCGGCGTGATGACCCTCATCGCATCGTAAAATCGAAGGCAGCAGGCGCGCTGTTCGGGCTCACGCCAAAGAAGTACCAATCCGGAGAAAAGGACGTCACGGGCGGGATCACGCTGGCCGGCGACGAGATAGTGCGCACGGTGCTGTATGAGGCCGCCAACGTTCTGCTATCGCGCATAACGCGGTTCTCAAAACTCAAGCGCTGGGGGATGGACGTCGCCAAGCGGCGAGGCTCGAAGCGCGCAAAAGTCGCCCTGGCACGTAAGCTCGCAGTGATCCTGCATCGGGTCTGGGTCGACGGCACAACTTACCGATGGGCTGAAGCGGGGCCGATCGCGGCATAGAACAGGTGGAGGAGATTAAGAACGCAACCGGGCTGAACTGAAGCCCAGTGCCCGAAGTCCCGTCGCCGGGACGGTGGATCCGGTGAAGCCGTTACACGCCCAGTGGCCGTCATCTGACGAACCACGCGCATCTAGATGGCTCACCGCTCCCTCTGACAGCATGATGTGGCGGCCAGGCGTTGACCACGGACAGAAGCATGAGCTCGGCGGCGTGACGTTCACTCGGGAGGCTTGACATCATCGGGCCCATTACAGAGCGTACTCACCGATCGATGATTGGTGTTGCGGGTTGGGGGTGCGGCTTACTCGACGTCCGCTACGCCCCGACACTGACCAACTACCGCAGCGCAGCGAAATGACGCTTTGGTCCACGAGACGCCAGGCGCCTGCTATTTTGGCGGTGGCTTATCATAAAGGGGCTTGCCTTTCTCGACGATATGCACCGTCAGAACCTTCAGCGTCTTATCGCCAACGAGCTTGTAAGCTCCATGAGGCACATCCCGAACATTCATCCCGACGGCGCCGGTCGGAATAGCCACCTGCTTTCCATTGGGTAACTCGATAAGACCACCCTCAAGAAAATAGTACGGCTCGTCACCATGATGGATATGCAGCATCGATGTCTCGCCGGGCTTTATCTCGCTGATGATGGTGACGATTTCCATGTTCGTGCCCGTTAGGTCACCTCGCTTCAACTCCTTTCGAAATGGGGAGTCCTGTGCACTTGTCGTAGTCACGAACATTGAAGCCAAAGCGGCTGCGATTATGACCTTCATGGAAAGTAGCCTCTGGTAAAAAATGGGTCTTGTCCCGGTCTGCCCTTCCCAGCTTGTCGGAATTTACGCCTAACGGCAAGGTTGTGCTGGAGGCCAGCCCCCCGCAACTGTGAACATGACGGGGCCGTTTCGGCTAAAAGGCTGCCTTGACTAACTTGCATAGCCCTTTTCGGCTCGCCTCAGGAAGCAGACCTTGCGGCGCTCTGATTAGGGCCACCACGGGCCAAACCAGCCGTACCCGCTTGGGCGGCTTCCGCTTGAAGCAGAACGCTGCTTGGGTATCTGGGCCCGCATCAATCTGCTATCGTCGCGCGCATGATGGCTAAATCGACCGTTGCCCGCATCGGCTGCGGCACCCCGTACGTGCACGAGCGCCAGAGCCACTCGACAGGACCGAACCGATAGCGGCGCAGCCACCACGCGCTGAACACCACCTGCGCGACATACACGAAAATGCCGATCGCCAGTGTCGCGGCCACGCCGAGGCGGCCAAATTGGCCTAGACCATAGCCGTAGAAGATCCAGCCGCAGATCACAGATTGCGCCAGATAGTTGGTGAACGCCATGCGGCCAACCGGCGCCGCCCAGCCCAGTATCCTCCGCCCGCCCGAGAGGTTCACAGTGGCGATGACTGCGGCCGCATAGCCCAGGGCCAACACGACGCCGCCCAGCCGTTCTACCGGAAGATGCGCGCGCCCGAGCGACGGCCAATCGAAGAGCTCTTGTCCTGCTGCCGCGAGACTCAATCCGCCGCCGAGAAGAATGCCAAAGGTTGCGACGACGAACAGCAGGCGCCGGTTCGCCGAAGCCCGACGCAAAACGCCGCTGCGCCACGCGAAGGCGCCGACCAGGAACAGCGCGACAGTGCGCGGAAAGACCATGACCTGCAGCGGAAAAATGGCCGGCACCTCGCGGATCCGGAACGCGAGCACATCGAAAAATCCGCCCGTGCCGTAGGCACGCATCGCGTCCGCGGCAAGAGCGGCCATCTCGGCTGCTCCCGGCAGCGGCACGATCGGCGGTAGCACCGGCATGCTCACGTAGAGCCCCAGGAGCAGCAGGGCTGCACCCGCCATAAGCCATCGCGCGCCGCCGAGGAAGGGCAGCACCACGAAGCCCTCCAGCGCATATTCGACGAGAATGTCGCCGTTCCAGATCAAATAGAGATGCACCAGGCCTATCGCCAGCAACACCACCAACCTGCGCATGAGCAAGATCATGCGCCGCGCATCGCCGGGAAGCCGCTCGAATTGGATGGCGAGGCCGACGCCGAACAGCAGCGAGAACAGCGCAACCGCCTTCGAGTCGACGGCGACCCTCAGCACAGCCGCCACCACCCGGTCGAGCGGCCCCGCCGGCTCCGCGTTCGGCAAGAACGGCGCGTAGAAGGAGACCCGAAATATGGTGACGATGTTCATGGCGAGCACGCCGAACAGGGCCAAGCCCCGCAGCACGTCAATCGCGTCGAGCCGCTCCGACGGGCTCATAGGATTTGGAGGCGCTTCACTCGACGTTGGCGCGCTGCGTGAGCCGATGCTTCCGCTGGACATCGCAGGACTCCCCATTTCCGGTGGAGAGACTTAGAATCCTGCCTCGTGCCGCGTCAAACTACCTGAATTGGGCGTTCGGGGTTTTGCCGGTTCCAGTCGATGTGGTCCGGATGGCACCGCCGAGGTCCGGTTCGGGTAATTCTCGACGCGGTTGAGCCAGCAGCAAGTCCGGCCATATCCGCTATGACACAAGGGACTAAACCGCTCGCGCGGTAGGCCGCTGCGGCAAGCAGGGTGGCCAAGCCGATAGCGCCAAGGGCGTCCTGTCTTGAGATTGAGGGGTTGCAACAACCTCACTCAAGACAGGAGCATCCCCATGACCGACGAGGCAATGAGCCCGTTGCGCCGGCGCATGATCGAAGACACGACGATCCGCAAGTTCGCGCCGAAGACCCAACATGACTATGTGCAAAGGGTCAAGAACTTCGCGGCGTTTCTCGGGCGCTCGCCCGATACGGCAAGCTTCGAGGACGTGCGCCGCTATCAGCTGCATCTGACGGCGAGCGGCGTCGGCGTGCCGACCATCAATCAGACCGTCTCGACACTGCGAATCTTCTTCCGGGTCACGCTCAAGCGCCACGAGATCGTCGAGCATACGCACGTCATTTACGAGCCGCGCAAGCTGCCGGTGGTGCTCAGCGTCGAGGAAGTGGCGCGGCTACTCGCTGCCGCACCGGGGCTCAAGTACAAGGCGGCGCTGAGCGTAGCCTATGGCGCCGGCCTGCGCGCCACCGAAGTGATCTCACTCAAGGTCTCCGACATCGACAGCAAGCGCATGATCATCCGCGTCGAGCAGGGCAAGGGCGGCAAGGACCGCAACGTCATGCTCTCGCCCAGCTTGCTTGACCTGCTGCGGGCATGGTGGAAGGCGGCGCGCCCGCAGGGCTGGCTGTTCCCGGGCCGCGATCCGGCCCAGCCGATGACCACGCGCCAGCTCAACCGCGCCTGTCACGCTGCTGCCCAGATGGCGGAGATCAACAAGCGCGTCTCGTTGCACACCTTGCGGCACAGCTTCGCCACCCACCTCTTGGAGCAGAACATCGACGTCCGCGTGATCCAGGTGCTGCTCGGTCACGCCAAGCTCGACACCACGGCGCTCTATACCCGCGTCGCCACCAAGACGATCAGCGAGGTCATGAGCCCGCTGGAGCACATCGCGCTCAAGCTCAAGGAGATCCGGCCGCCCGGCTGACGCCAAGACGCATGTCGCGCCCGGCCCTGGAGGTTGCGGACATCTTCCGCAGCCATGGCCCGGCATGGCGTCGAGCCCATGCCGGCCATGTCAGCCTCGAGCAGCTCAAGGTGATGTCGGCGATCGAGCGGTGTCGCACGGCAGCCCTTGGTGGCCATGTCGCGCGCTGTGCGGACTGCGCCTATACGACTATCGCCTACAACTCCTGCCGCAACCGGCACTGCCCGAAGTGCCAGGGCGCCGCCGCGAAGGACTGGCTTGCCGACCGCGAGGCCGAGCTGCTGCCGGTGCCGTACTATCACGTGGTGTTCACGCTGCCGGCGGCCATCGCCGACATCGCCTACCAGAACAAGGCCGTGGTCTATGATCTCCTGTTCAAAGTCTCGGCCGAGACCATGCTGACGGTCGCCGCCGATCCGAAGCATCTGGGGGCCAGGATCGGCATCACCGCCGTGCTGCACACCTGGGGCTCGGCGCTGACCCATCATCCCCACGTGCACATGATCGTGCCGGGCGGCGGCATCTCGCCTGACGGCCAGCGCTGGGTGTCGTGTCGGCCGGGCTTCTTCCTGCCCATTCGCGTACTCTCCCGCCTCTTCCGGCGCGTGTTCCTGGAGAAGCTCGTCGCTGCCCACCAAGCCGGCCAACTGAGCTTCTTCGGCGATCACGCCCATCTCGCCGAGGCGCAATCCTTCGCGGCTTATCTCGCACCGCTGCGCAAGGCCGAATGGGTTGTCTACGCCAAGCGGCCATTCGGCGGGCCAGAGGCAGTGCTGGCTTATCTGTCGCGGTATACCCACCGCGTCGCCATCGCCAACAGCCGCCTGATCGGCTTCGACAGGCAGGGCGTCACCTTCAAGTGGAAGGACTATCGCATCGAAGGCCGCGATCGCTACAACTACAAGCAGATGACGCTCGAGAACTTCGAGTTCATCCGCCGCTTCCTCATCCACGTGTTGCCCAAGGGCTTGCGCATCCGCCACTACGGCCTGTTCGCCAAAAATGCCTGCGCCGGCAACATCGCACGCGCCCGTGAGCTGCTTGCCGTTGCAAAACCTGAAGGTCAGCCCACCGCGGCCACCGTCGATCCCAGCAAGCCGGCTTGTCCATGCTGCGGCGGTCGCATGATCATCATCGAAGTCTTCGCGCGCGGTGCAATGCCACGGCATCGGCCGACAGCTAGAACGAACCACATCAGGATCGACACCTCATGACCGTGCCGCAGCAATCCCGCAAATCCGCTCGCCGCGCCCGCTGGCCCTCGACCGGCCACGGCAGAGCGCGCCCAGATATCCACCAGTCGGCGCAAATCGTCGGACAATGTGCGGGAGCCGATGCCATCCGCCGCGCATTCGTCAGCGACTTCACCGTTGCGCAACGCGTTGGACCGGCTCGATCCCGATCAACGAGCTCGCCCGCGGCGCTCAAATCCCCATAGCGCCTGCCGCACCGCCTTACGTTTCCTCACGCGCGGTTTCCTCCCTTGGAGGCTTTCGGACGCCGGCCACCGAATACGCCGCGCCGCCCCTCATGCGGCCGGCATCCGAAACCCTTCACAAAAGCGGAAGTGAATTCAGGGCATTGGCGGCTCCGCGACGGGCTGTTTGTGGGTTGATGGTACCGCCGTGACTCTCCCGAACCGGAGCCTCGAATCAGGTCGCGAACTCAGTGATTGCCATGGGACAGACTAAAGAAATCCGCGTCGCGCCGATCTCGAAAGAAAAAAGACGCCGACGCGCTGATCATCAGGCTGCATTACAGCCACAAGACGGTCAACAACGGTTTCCTTTCGCTCGGCGTTTTCCTCGGCGGGCGCCTTGAAGGCGCGATGACGTTCGGCCCGTCTATGGACAAGAGCAACATTCAAGGGCTGGTGCGCGAGACCCCGTGGAACGGCTTTTTCGAATTGAACCGGCTCGCGTTTTCCGAGGCGCTGCCGCGCAACAGCGAGAGCCGCGTACTGGCGGTCGCGATGCGGATGATCAAGAAGCACTATCCCCACACCGAATGGGTGATCTCGTTCGCCGATGGGTGCCAGTGCGGCGACGGGACATCTATCGCGCGGCAGGCTTCGTGCTCACCGGCATCATTGAACAAGAGCCTTTTGCGACTGCCCGACGGCTCGGTCACGCTCAAGATGACGAAAGTGACCGGCAAGAACCGCGCGGCGCACTTCGCCAGGACTGGCGGGTCATGGTCCGGTCAGAGCACGCCACTCGACGGCTACCAGATGCGGTACATCTATTTCGACCCGGTGGCGCGGGCCCGGCTCGTGCCCAAGGAGATCGGATATTCCGAGATCGAGCGGCGCGGCGCCGGGATGTATCGCGGAATTGCGCGTGGCAAGCAGGCGATGGCCGACCCCAATCGGCACAGCGGCGCGGCAGCGGCGACCGCCCCGCTCCAACGTGATCGCGCGATCTCACAGCAAGCCCGTGGTCACCGAGATCAGGCATGCGGCTGCTCAGGCAACGGCTGCGCCCCGGTCAAAGTTCAACCTTGGCAGTGATACCGTCGTGCTCTTCTCCGCAAGCGCGTCCGCTTGCACAAGAGGCATCTTCCCCGGCCTCTCGCCTTGATCTGAAATGCCGCAGGACCGGCAGGCGCCGGATCTCCCCGTTGAGGCGCTCCACCATGTTGGTCGACTTAATGTGCTTGCGGTGCACCAGGGGCAGACGGAAGTAAGCCAAGGTCTGCTCGATGTTGTCCTCGGCCCAATCGGTGAGCGTGGGGTATTTGCCGCCCATTTGGCTAGCCGCCGCCAGCGGGCCTTCCCAGTCGACGCCGATCGCGATCAGCACCGCCTGGCTCGCGATGATGCCCCTCCTCGCGCACCCGCTCATAGCGCCATCACGTACATCTCGGCCAAAGGCCGCAACCGGCGCCTTCTCCGAGCGTCGACCGAGCAGTTCGAGCAGCTACCACTCCCCACCTGCGCTGGCACGGTATCTTTGTACTAAATGTTGTGAACAGAAGGTTTGACCCGCAAAAGTTGCAGAAAACCGCAAACTACTTCTACGCGCGTCGATTCGACGGGCGCATTTGAAGGAGAATTTCATTATGGCTAAAGTATCGCCCTTCCACTCGAAAAGGCCGAATACAAAGAACGTCTATCACGACAACGACAAATGCACCGAAGGCAACAATATTGAGCGGCAGTATCTGGCGTCGGGCACCGGTGGTCGTCCTAAATGCGAGCGTTGCGAGCGGCTCAGCTAAACTCGTTTGATCCTTTCCCGTGGTGCGGAGAACCAATTCCCGCCACGGTCCTTTATTTTCCATTCGTCACGGGCCATGTGGGTTCAAACAGCTTGTGAAGCGATCAGCGAGGGGTGCGTCTTGGAGCTTCGGTACGACGGCTCTTTTCCTCGCGTCGAAGTCGACGCGGTGTGGTACCCAAGATGGGAATGCCGTCATGCGCGTTTGCGCAAACAAGGGTGGCAGCGTCAGTCACGACCCGTCGGCTGAGCTCTTGAGACTGGACGAGGCCACAGCAGCTAACATCACGAACGTTGGCTCTGCCGCTCCTCGCCCCGGCTACCGCAGAAACGATTCGTCATGGCTCAGATCGTCTGCCGACTATGAGCGACAATCGCACTGCGGCAACGGTCGCGCAGAATTACGCTGTACACTGCTGCATTTGTTTGTAGGGCCTGCGGGCATCCATTAGGACTAGGGCGAAAGCAGCTTTGCGATTACCGCCGCGGTGAGCAGCGTAGCGTGACCGTCGGGCGCAATGGCGCAAATGAGCCGCGCCGGGTAAAGGCGGCGGGATCGCTCTCGATCTCGCGGGCGGCTTGCATCGCGGCGATGACGGTCGATCGCTTCTCGATGCGGTACTTGCCGCGCCCGAGGAAGATGGATGCGGTGAAATGATCCGCCTTGCGGATCGCCACGACCGCCCGGGTCTCGATCTCGTCAAATCTCACGGCCAACTCCGAGCGATACCGCCGCGACGGCGAGCGACATGTATTTCGTGATCGGATGGTCGCCGTGCTCATAACCGGCCCATGCGCCGCGCGAGCAGCCGATCGCATCGGCGGCTTGTCGCTGCGAATAGCCGAAGCGCGCGCGCCAGTCGGTCAGTGATTGCGGCGTTGCGAAGGGCGTGGCGCCGGTCTCTGAATTCGTCATTCCCGGGTCTCCTCATTGGCAGGCCATCGCGGAATGCTCGACCCCGAAGGCCGGGAAGCTGACCGATCAGCGCCGGGCAATCGGCCGGGCGGTATTGGGCCAAATCGCCGGCGGAATGGCCCAGATTTAAGCCACTGGTCGGTGGTTGGAAGACCCAAGGATCGAATGCGAGCCTGAAAATGGCGGAAGATCAAAGGGTTGCGGCGGCCCCTCAATCGCCCGTGGGGCCGTCACGGGGCCGCCCCGAACCCGGCGGGGCTTCCGCCGCCCCCGGCGGCAATGCCGCACCAGTAGGCGCCGACAGCGGCGGGCGCGGCCAACTACTGACGAGCAATCTTGCCGGGCGCCTGCTCATGGTCTCGGCAGAGCGCGTGCGGCAACTCTCGAAAGAGGGCTGGATCGAGAAGCAGGGCAAGGACCAGTTCTATTTGGTCGATGTCGTGCAAGGCTACATCCGCTTTCGCAACGACGCGGATCGGCGCGCGCAGAAATCCGCCGCTGACAGCCGCGTCCGCGACGCCAGGACGCGCGAGATCGAGTTGCGCAACGCGGTGCGCGAAGGCCGCCTGATCGAGATCGACGAAGCGATGGCGATCGTCGAGCAGATCACTGGGCTTTTCCGAGCCGAGGCCGCCGGGCTCCCGGCGCGCGTGACGCGCGTGACGCGCGATCTGCAATTCCGCAAGACAATTGAAACGGCTTTGAATGACATCCTCGAACGGGTCGCAGATATTGCCTCCGAAGGGGGACGTGCTGTGGCATCGGCTCGCGTTGCTGGCGAGGCCGTCGCGGCCGACGCCGCCTAGATAGTCATTGAGATTCTTGTCGGCTGTGGCGATGAGTGCCTTCAGTGATGCCTTTGTAAAAATTCTTGTCCTTGTTGTTGACTGCCTTGATGCGCGTGCCATCTATCGCCAGTAACTCACGTCCAAAGAGATCGAGGCGTCGGCATAGGATCGTGAACTCGCGGAGAACCGATTTAAACGCCGCACGATTTTCGCTCCTAAAATCAGCAATGGTTTTGAAGTCCGGCTTGAGGGGTTCGTAGCAACCAGATAACCTCTATGTTCCGATGGCACTCGGTTTCCAGCCTCCGGCTTGAACGAACACGATTGAGGTAGCTATAAATTTAGAGCTTCAGTAGATCACCGGGGTCGTAACCGGGCCGCGCTGTGACCTTCGCGTCTACCCGCGCAAAGCCTAAACTCCTGAGATCGAGCCCATCGACAAAGGCATCAATAAAGCGGACGGGATTCTCGACGCCGACGTAGTCGTCAATCGCCTCTGGCAGGAGTAGCAGCTGCGAGCGATCGGAACCAGAAATGTGTGCCATGCGCGAATCTAACGCAGCGAGCCCGGCATTGGAATCCGCTTCGCACACTTTTCACACGGTCTGCTAGTTTTAAGGTCATCAGGCGATGCGGGCCGAGGGTTTTGGGCGGGGCTGGAGCGGCGGCGGCGGTGGTCGCAGGACGACAAGGCGCGGATTGTCGAGGAGACGTTGGCGCCCGGTGCGAAGGTGACTGAGGTTGCGCGTCGCAACGGAGTAGCGACCAGCCTGGTGTTTACCTGGCGTCGACAAGCACGGACATCGGAACAAGTTGTACCATCTTTTACGCCGGTGCAGATCGCCGCCGTAGCGGCCTCGGCTGAGGAAAATCCGACTCTTTTGCCTGCGGTTGATGGCCGAGTTCGCTCCGTGGCAGCCGCGCGTACTGGATTGATAGAGATCGATCTCGACAACCGACGGTGCATCCGGGTGGATGCGCACGTCGATCCGGAAGCGCTGGCGCGGGTCCTCGATGTGCTTGGACGCCGATGATTGCTATACCAGGGAATGTGCGAGTGTGGCTCGCGACAGGCTACACGGACATGCGCAGAGGCTTTCCGTCGCTGGCACTCCAAGTGCAGGAGGTGCTGCACAAAGACCCGCTCAGCGGTCATCTGTTCGTCTTCCGCGGTCGCCGCAGCGATCTTGTGAAGGCCATCTGGCACGATGGCCAGGGAGCCTGCTTGTTCACAAAGAGACTCGAGAGAGGAAAGTTCATCTGGCCATCGGTTGCCGGCGAATCGGTAACGATTTCGCCGGCGCAGTTGAGCTATTTGCTGTCCGGGATCGATTGGCGTAACCCTCAAGAAACCCATCGGCCGACACGGGTCGGATAGCCGCTTTTACGGTTTGAATCTGCTGCTTGATCTGATTCAATGGCTTCATGATATCGAAGCCGGACGATCTTCCATCGGAATCTTTTAAGTGCCTACATGGCGCTGCTGGGCGAGCGTGAGGCGTTGCAGGTTGAACGCGATGTGGCCGTGGCGGATGCCGCCAAGGAGCGGGCGGCGCTGTCGGACAACGAGGCGCTGATCGCGCATCTCGAGCTGCGGATCAAGAAGCTCAAACGCGAACTGCACGGGCAGCGCTCCGAGCGCACGGCGCGGCTGATCGAGCAGCTGGAATTGGAGCTCGAAGAACTCGTTACCACGGCGACCGAGGATGAGCTTGCCGCGCGCAGCGGCGAAGACGCAGAACGTCCGCCCCTTCATGCGCAAGCGGCCGGTTCGCAAGCCATGGCCGGAAGACATCGAACGCGAGCGCGTCGTCATTGAGGCTCCAACGACCTGTGCCTGCTGCGGTGGATCGCGGCTGGCGAAGATCGGTGAGGATGTGACCAAGACGCTGGAGGAGATCCCGCGCCGCTTCAAGCTGATCGAGACGGTACGCGAGAAGTTCACCTGCCGCGATTGCGAGAAGATCAGCCAGCCGCCGGCGCCGTTCCACGCGACGCCGCGCGGCTTCATCGGTCCGCAATTGTTGGCGACGATCCTGTTCGACAAGTTCGGCATGCATATCCCGCTCAACCGCCAGAGTGTGCGCTTTAAGGCCGAGAGGATCGACCTGCCGTTGTCGACGCTGGCTGACCAGGTCGGCCACGAACCTTCGCCGTCATGCCGCTGTTCCAGCTGATAGAGCGTCATGTACTCGCAGCCGAGCGCCTTCATGGCGACGACACCACCATCCGCATCCCTGGCGAAGGGCAAGTGCACGACCGGCCGGATCTGGACCTATTTCTATGGCTTTATGGCGATGCCACGAGCCTTGATGAGATCCGCGGATCGGCGCCCAATTACGTTGACGAGCTCTGACGCTCGATAGGTCCAACGGGCTTAGCCCACCCCGGTCCGACCGGTTGCCATCACTCTGTTTTTGCTCTCGCAAACGGAACCGTGCTCGACTTATCTATGGACGGTCCCCGCTTTGCAAGGCCATTTGCTTTGTTCGGGCTAGCGGTCGTTTGCAGCTATCTATCCGGCTTTATGGCGATGCCACGAGCCTTGATGAGATCCGCGGATCGGCGCCCAATTACGTTGACGAGCTCTGAAGCTCGATAGGTCCAACGGGCTTAGCCGACCCCGGTCCGACCGGTTGCCATCACTCTGTTTTTGCCCTCGCAAACGGAACCGTGCTCGACTTATGCTCGCGCGCGGTACTCTTCACCATTGGCCATGATCGCCCAAGCGATCCGGGCAGTTTTGTGAGCAAGCGCCACCGTCACGACGTTGAAGGGACGTCTGCCTAGCAACTCTGTTATCCAGGTATTTGTGACCTGATGGATACGGACGCGATGAACGGCTGCTCTGGCGCCATGTATCAACAATTTGCGAATATATCCGTCGCCGCGCTTACTGATGCCACCCAAGCGCTCCTTACCCCCGGTTGAATGCTGCTTCGGTACTAATCCAAGCCAGGCGGCGAAATGCCTTGCGGAAGCGAAATGTTGTGGATGATCGACAGACGCCGCCAAGGCGGTGGCGGCAAATGGGCCAATGCCCGCCACCTTCATGAGACGGCGACAAACCTCGTTGTCTCTCGCGGTTGCGAGGATCATCTTCTCGTAGCTTTCAATATTTAGCTCAAGGTCGTTGATCTGATCGACAAGGATTGAGAGGGCGCGGCGTGCGCTTTGTGGAATGCGATCGTCAACGTCGACAAGTGCCATGAGCTCTCTCGCGTTTGCTTTTCCCTTTCCGGTCACAATCCCCAGCTCGCCCAAATGACCGCGCAGTGCATTTATCGCGCCCGTGCGCTGTCGAGTAAGCAAATCACGCGTGCGATGTAGCATTAAAATTCCCTGTTGTTCGGCGCTTTTTACGGGGACAAAACGCATGCCAGGCCGTTGGACGGCTTCCCAGCACGCTTCTGCATCAGCAGCATCGTGCTTATTTGTTTTCACATAGGCTCTTACGTAACGGGCCGGCATAAGACGGGCTCTGTGTCCAAGCTTTATCAGTTCGCGAGCCCAATGATGAGCGCTGCCGCAAGCCTCAAGACCAACGAGGCAACTTGGAAGCCGTGAAAAGAAATCGAGAACCTTCCCGCGGGCGAGTTTTTTGCGGATAATTTCTCCATCCGCCGTAATCCAGTGGATTTGAAACCAGCTCTTCGAGATATCAAGCCCGATTGTCATCATAGCCATAGCTCGCTCTCCTTCTGGTGGCTCTTCGCAGCTTATCAGGGCGGGGACCGTCCATCTCATTATGTGCGGGATGACCGGCCCTACGGTGGGCCGGCGCCGCCAGCTGCGGTCTATTACGCCTCGAGCGATCGACGGGGCGAGCATCGCCAGAAGCATCTGGCCGCCTTCGCCGGCATCCTGCAAGCCGATTGTTATAGCGGCTTCGAGCCGTTGTTCGATCCGCAAAGGAAAGCGATGCCGATCACGCCGGCATTTTGCTTCGCCCATGCGCGGCGGGGGCTTCTTCGAGCTGGCCGACATCGAGAAAACCGCTCGGGACGGACAGTAAGGCAAACCGGTCTCCCCGATCGCGCTGGAGGCGGTCAGGCGCCTTGACGCCCTGTTCGAGATCGAGCGCGCTATCAACGGCCGCAGCGCCGACGAGCGGGGTATTGTGCGCCAGGAAAGAAGCAAGCCGCTGCTCGACGACATGCACGACTGGCTACTCCGCGAGCGAGAAACCCTCTCGCGCTCCTCCGAGGTCCTGAAGCCTATGAATTACATGCTCAGGCGCTGGGAGGGCTTCGCTCGCTTCCTCGACGACGGCAGGATCTGCTTGACCAACAACCGTCGCGGGTGTTCGCCTGGTAACTCGGAGGGAGCGGCAGGATTGCGAAGTTGATTGCCCAGTCAACCGTCTCCCCCTGGTCGCCGTACCGTATGAACGTCATGTCGGCTATGGGGATCGTCGCCAGCGGGCAATTCCGACATCGCTCTAGCTCGCTGGCGCCCGCGGATAGGCGCGACCCTCGTCCAGACTTATCCCGGTCAGCGATAGCTCGAACCCGCTTTGCAAGAGATCGTTCGATTCGAGCCCCAGCATCTCGTCATCCCAATGGCTGGCGTCGGTCAGCCGATCGTCGGAGATGACATAGGCGCGCTTCTGCTGATCGCTCCACCCACGCGCGACAACAACTGGCGCCTCGGCGATTTCGAGCAGTTTGTCCGCCGCCATGCCGACTAGGACCATGTCGTCATCCGGTGCGAGGATCGGTCGTCCAAGACAGCGACTAGCAAACCCTTCGACGCTGGCGCCGAGTTCCGCGCGGCCAACCACTTCTATTCTGTGCGCGCGTCAGGGCACGAGCGACAACTTTGACTGGTCGTAAGAGCTCCGCCTGGCGGGCAGAAGGCCACATCGCGCTTTCGAGGGCGAGCCCAATAAACCTTCGTATCCGTTCGTCAACCACACGTTCAGTTGAGCCGTCAATCGCGAATGGTTATATATGGACTGCGGCAGCGCTACTGCTGTCGCGGCCCTCCTTGGACGTTCCTCCCTTGACTTAGCCGCTTGTGAAGACGCAGGCGGCTTTCTTTTTGTGCACCCCCGACCGGTTGTCGTTCCTTGCGGCCTTCCGATCACCTGTGCCGGTGATATGAACCGAGCCAAGCGTTCGCGGCGCGAGCGCATGGATGAAAAGCTAACGGGCCTTACGGCGGGCGAACCCACATTCGCGTTTATATCACCGGCGGGTTTCTGCTTAGCATCGAACTGAAGACGCCCAAGGGTTGGAGCTCGAAGGCGCAGAAGGAACGTCATCCGAAGCTTCAAGGTCTCGGCTCACCGTGATCACGGCTGTCCCTCGTCAGATAATTTGGGACTGCGGCGATCAGCCGTCGCTACGCAAGGTGAGCATTCGGGATATGGATTCAACGGACTTCGCGTTCAGCGGATCGGCGGCGTCCTGCATGGGCTGGTGCGGGCCTGCGCGTTTCCGGGCAACGGTGCATTGTTCGAGGTCGGACCGACCGTCTCGCGGGCCAATGCGAAACTGCCGTTCAGTGCGGCGGACCCACCACCGTTCGGCGATCGCAGGTTGAGGTTATCTGCTCAAAAATGGACGCGCTCGGGAAGCGGCCCCCTGACCTTATCCGAAATGGAGCCGCTCAGACGAGAGATGGGGACAGATTCTCCTCCAAGGCGTCCGCTTTACTTACCGCGTCGTCGAGCCCTTTTTGCGTTGCGGGGTGCGTTCCTGACGCGAGCGCGGCTCGCCGCCTTCGCGACAGACGGTGTGATCTTCCCCCGAAAAAGTGGACGGGTTTAAGCGGCTTTTAGCTCCATCTCGATCGGGGCGATATATCCGATTGCGGAATGGAGCCGGGTTCGGTTGTAGAAGCCCTCGATGAAGGCGAAGATGTCGCGCTGGGCCTCGGCGCGGGTGTTGTAGTCGCGATGATGGATCAGCTCGGTTTTCAAGGTATGGAAGAAGCTCTCCATCGGGGCATTGTCGTAGCAATCGGCCTTGCGGCTCATTGATGCCACGATGCCGGCGCCGGTGAGGACCTTGCGATAGGCATGTGAGGCATACTGCACACCGCGATCGGAGTGGTGGATCAATCCGGCCAGCGGCCGTTGCTGCTGGATGGCCATCGTCAGCGCCGCGGATGCGAGCTCGACCTGGATATGGTCTTGCATGGCCCAGCCGACGATCTTTCGGCTGAACAGATCCATGACGGCCGCCAGATACAGCCAGCCCTCCGCGGTCGGGATGTAGGTGATGTCGGCGAGCCAGACCCGGTTCGGGGCGGGAGCGGTGAAGTCGCGCGCGATCAGGTTCGGTGCGATCGGGAGGTCGTGACGGCTGTCGGTGGTGCGCACCCGGCGTGGCGGCGCCATGATGGCGCGGATACCGTGCCGGTGCATCAGCCGCTCGATCCGGCCACGGCTGGCGCCGCGGCCCTGCTTGCGCAGGACGGCATGGACGCGAGGACTGCCGTAACGCCCGCTGCTGTCTTGATGGACTTGCCGGATCGCGGCCAGGAGGCTGGCATTGGATTTGGTCCGCTCGCTCACCGGGCGATCGCGCCAGGCGTAATAGCCGGCCGGCGAGACCTCGAGCACGGCACACATCAGCCGCACCGGATAGGCGTCGCGGTGGTCTTCGATGAAGCGGAAGCTCATGTCCGGGTTCCGGCGAAGATCGCGATCGACTTTTTTAAAATGTCGCGCTCCATGCGCAGCCGTTCGTTCTCCTGACGCAGGCGGGCGATCTCCGAAGCCTGGTCCGCCGACATCGGCGTCGCCTGCGTGGTGGGGCGCCACGCCGCCGATGCGGCTCCTGCCGGAGCTTGTCAACCCAGCGCCGCAGCACCGAGTCGCGCAGACCGAGTTCCTTGGCAACCGACCCGATCGAGCGCCCGCTCGACAAAGCCAACTCGACGGCTTGGTGCTTGTACTCTTCGGTAAATGACCGACGTTGACGTTCCATTCGACACCTCCGGGCTCAATGAGCCTACTACAGGTGTCCACTTATTCGGAGGAGCTTCAGTGTACTTGCCGAGGCTCGCCTGCCGATGAAGTTAGCGGCCACGTGACTCGGCGCCCTGACGTGAACCGAGGAGGCGCTGTCCCTACCACGCACCGCTAACTTCACCACGATCAGCCTCAAGCAGCGGAAGAAACTGACCGTAGCGTGTATCATTCGGCAAACGCCCTAGCGCAACCATCAGGACTGGTCGTAGCCAGTGATTTGGCGATCGATCTCGGATCGCAGGCAGTGCGGGCGCGACTCCGCGCCGTTCGGTTGCGCTGGGCCGGAAGCTGCCCCTGCCCAGCTCGCACTGCCAATTGAAGTTAGCAGAGCGTGACTCGGCGCTTATTCCCCACGCATACACAGGGGAAGCGCTGTCCCTGCCAGGCCCTGCTAACTTCTCCACACTCAGCCTCAAAGCAGCGGAAGAAGCTGACCGGGAGCTTATCGCTCGCAGAAACGAGCATAATTCGTCGCGCCATGGAGACTGCTCCTCCGTTTGCGTCGTGAAGAACTGAGCTGGCGGCGACTGCAGCGAAGCGGCCTTGCGACGGACATCTTCCGGCACAAGCGGCGCCGGCGACTATGACGCTCTATATCGCAGCCTTATGGCGGCCGTTTAAGCGTAGTGTTTTCGAGCGAACTGGCCGGCTCGCAAGAAAACGCGAGGCATGACCGAGGTTGGAATCCATGCTGTAGAGCCGGTATGGACCCCCTCGTGAACAAGCTGATCGGCTTCGCCGCCGGCACTTGCACGACCGTGGCCTACGCGCCGGCGGCCATTAAGGTTTGGAAGACCCGCTCCACCGGCGATATCTCGCTCGGCATGTTCGTGGTCATGGTGCTGGGCCTGGCGCTCTGGCTCGTCTACGGCCTGTTCTCGGGCGATGCACCTCTGGTCGCCGCCAACGCCATCACAATGGTGCTCGCCGGCGGCATCCTGCTGATGAAGCTGCTACACGGGTGAGGTTACCCTGCCCTCTTGCCTGTTTGTCTCACAGGCGCTGACGGCGAACACGGCAGGCCTGAGGCGATCCTCGCAGAACGAAACCGCATCAAGCGAGACACCATCACAAACCGCCGCTTGCAGCATCAGGGGATGTCCCGGGTTCTGTTGAATTACTGAAGGGGTCGGCGTTGCCCACCTTGAGCCGGTAGGCTCGGGGTGCTGACTCCACAAAGGAGAGCAACGCCATGACGAGAGATATCACACCGGCTGGGCGAGCGGGGCTGTGGACGACGCGTTTGCGGAAGTGCGGGCGAGCTTCGATCGGTTCTGCCTTGCGGCAGGGATCGAGGCGCGCCGCACGATGATGGAGGCGGATGTCACGGCGGCCTGCGCGCCGCACCAAGGTCGCGACGCGGCGCGGCGGGCGCACCGTTGGGGCCGAACGCGGGGACGAATCGGCTTCCACGGCGGCAAGATCGAGGTCGAACGCCCGCGTGTCCGGGGCATGGACGGCCGCGCGATCACGATCCCGAGCTGCGAAACGGCGGCGCAGGAGGACTGGCTCGGTCGCTGGGCGATGAACCTGATGCTGATCAATGTGTCGACGCGCCGGTTCGACCCGCGCTGTCCGGCTCCCGGAGGGTGAGGTGCCGGCACCGCCCGGATCTGGGGTTTCGAAGTCGGCGACCTCGCCGAGGTTCGTAGCGCGGGCGCGGCTGGCCGACTTCATGGCTGCCGATCTGTCCGCGCTCGACCTTCTGGTGGTCCAAATCGACGGGCTACATCTCGGCGACGATCTCGTGCTGGTCGCCGCGATCGGGGTTGACGGCGGAGGCAACAAGCATCCGCTGGCGCTGGTGGAAGGGGCGACCGAGAATGCCGCAACGGTTCAAGCCCTGCTGGACAACCTGGTCTCGCGCGGGCTCGACCCCACGGTACCAAGACTGTTCATCGCCGACGGCGCGAAAGCGTTGTCGAAGGCGCTCCGCCGCACCTTCGGTTCGGCCGCTGCGATCCAGCGCTGCCAGATCCACAAGGCGCGCAACATCATGGAAGGCCTGCCAAAAGAGCATCATGCGGCCACCCATCGGGTGCTGCGCCAGGCCTAGGAGCTCGATGACGCCGAAGGCTGAAAGATTGATCCGCAATCTCGCGCGTCGACTCGACCAGCAATGGCCCGGCGTAGCGGCCAGCATCCTCGAAGGCCTCGACGAAATCCTGACTGTCGTCCGGTCGAAGCTGCCGAAGGAGCTTCGTCAATCGCTCGCCTGTACCAACATCGCCGAGAACATGATGGGCACCATTCGCCGCGTCACGCGCAACGTCAAACGCTGGCGGGATGCCGGCATGGCCTTGCTATGGGTCGCGGCGCATGCGAATACGCCGGTGACGGCGCTGGTGGTGATCGGCCGCCAATCTGTCGTGCGAGATGATCGGTTTTGCTGGCGTTTCGTCAGCTTGTGGTCAGGTAGCCGCTTTAGGCAGGTCAAGCTGTCAAGACATGTCCAAGCGAGCAACGAATGCTGGAGTCGGGCCCAGGTGCCTATCTCTCACGAGCGATCGAAAGTTCCCAGAGCCTCGTCGCAGGGCGGGACTGATCAGCATGCTCAGCTGAGAAAGCCTTGTGCAAGCATGTCACCTGAAAGACGATGTAGCCTGAGTGCCAGTTTCGGACCTACACAACGGCCAGCGATGGTCGGTTTCGTGGCGAGCATGTGCTTCAGATCAGCAAGGTTGCAAATGTTTTCGCAGGCCATGAACTCGATTGCCTGCCGATCAACTTGGGGTGCACCTAGTCGTCGAGCTCGTCCCCAGAGCTGCGCGAGGCGCACTAGCGAAGGCCAAGCATTCTCGCGCGCGCTCGAATTGTCACGAGTGGCGCTCAGTCGCGCCTCGTATCTGAGATCTGCGATCATATCGCAGCCGTCGAGCCGTGCCCGATTATACGTCACGACAGACTGCGGTCCGGTCCTTGGTCTCAAAGAGGAAGCTGCGGCGTCACTGCGAGCAGCAACGAATTCGTCCAGAGCGCCGGCCCCGCAACAGTAGCGCCGGCGCATTAGCGTTTAATCTGAGATGGATCATGACGAGTATTGGCCGATCTGGGAAGTCGTACATTGCAGTGTCAAGCGCCGACAGCGGTGGGACGAGCGGGTCGACCACTAAATCCGGTCCAGGCCGCGGGGAAGCTCGCGGAGCACTCCGTTCTGTCCTCGATCGCATGCGCCCGGAGCGCGGGATCGAGAGGCGTCCTCTACGGGCATCACCCCCGGCCATCTCGCTCTCCCCCGCGACAAGTCTGCCGATCCCTTCGACAGTTCAGATCAAATCCGCGCGGCTATACGACACGCCGGTGTCGGGCCGCCGGATCCTTTCTCGGGGTCTCCGAGTGACCTGCAGAAATGGGGAGACAGGCTCATCGCGTTTTGGCGACCAGCCTAGGCAAGGCCGTCGAGCACGTAGCAGTTTGCAAATGATACGTTCCGGCCACATGGGGTGTCCGCCTCTCAACCGAGCGGTAGATCGGCAAGGCCGCGCATCGACGAGGTGGGAGGCACAGAGCTGTATGGAACGCGGTGGCAAGCACATCGAGGCGTGCACGTTGATGGCCAAAGCTTTGTGCCGCGCTAGAAAGCATTGATCGGGCCTGTCGCGCTCGCGACATCCGTGAATTCTCAGTGGCCGTTGTCGCCCATACAAAAGAGAATAGTCCCAATCAGGTGAAGATGCCCCGGTTGGCGATCCTTCTGCAAAGAGCAGCAACTCATTTCGCTAGTGAGTTCCCTCCGCGTTGGGAGACGGCTGTCCATAGCAGGATAACCTGGGCTATGCCACGTGCAAACCTGCGCCTCGGGCAGGATGCATACACATCGACCACATAAAAGCGAACCTAGCCGCCCGTATTAAGCTCAGTCCGCAGCTCGATCTGAGCGACGCGCTCGAGACTCCGCTCCGCAAACCTTGGCTCGACACATTGCCGATAACCAAAGGAGAGTTCAGTGACTGCACTAGATGTCCAACAGACGACAGGCAACGCTTCTCTCGATAAAAGAAGCTGGCTCGAGTCCCACGAGGAGGGCTACCACAAGGCGCTCGGCAATCGTCAGGTTCAGATGATCGCCATCGGCGGCGCGATCGGCACCGGCCTGTTTCTGGGTGCTGGCGCACGCCTGCAGATCGCCGGTCCGTCACTGGCAATCGTTTATCTGGTTTGCGGCGCCTTCTCATTCCTGATCCTTCGAGCGCTCGGCGAACTGCTGCTTCATCGGCCAAGCAGCGGAAGTTTCGTATCGTATGCCCGCGAGTTCCTCGGCGAGAAGGCGTCCTTCGTCGCCGGCTGGATGTACTTTCTCAACTGGGCAATGACTGGCATCGCCGATATCACCGCGGTCGCCCTCTACATGCACTACTGGGATCTCTTCGCGCATCTGCCACAATGGGTGTCTGCGCTCGGAGCCCTGCTTATCGTTGGTTCCATGAACTTGGTCGGCGTGAAGTGGTTCGCCGAGATGGAATTCTGGTTTGCGCTGATCAAGGTGGCGACAATCTCCTTGTTCCTTGTAGTCGGCACGATCTTTTTCGCTGGTGGCATCTCGATCGCGGGCAGCGCGCCCGGCATACACCTCATTACCGAGAAAGGCGGCTTCTTCCCGAACGGACTCTTACCGCCCCTAGTTCTCGTGCAGGGCGTCGTTTTCGCCTTTGCCGGGGTTGAACTGGTCGGCACGGCAGCTGGCGAATGTTCAGATCCCAAGAAGGTCCTGCCGCCCGCAATCAACAGCGTGCTCTGGCGCATCGCACTGTTCTACGTCGGTTCAGTGGTCCTGCTCGTCTGCCTCTTGCCCTGGACTGCCTACGAGGCGGGCCAGAGTCCGTTCGTCACCTTTTTCGGCGCTCTCGGCATTCCTGGCGTCGGCACGGTGATCAACATCGTCGTTCTGACCGCGGCGCTCTCAAGCCTGAATTCCGGCCTCTACTCGACCGGCCGGGTGCTGAGATCGCTCGCCCAGGGGGGCTCCGCGCCGGCATTTCTCGCCAAGATGAACCGCCAAGCCGTTCCCTATGCCGGCATCCTCCTGAGCCTCGCGATCTACGTGTTCGGAGTCGTGCTCAACTTTCTCGTGCCGTCTCAGGTGTTTGAGATTGTCCTCAACGTTGCTTCGCTCGGCATCCTCAGCACCTGGGGCTTTATCGTCGTCTGCCAGATGATGTTCCGCCGCGCCGTCAGCCGCGGAGAGGTCGCAGACGTCAGCTTCAAGATGCCCGGCGCGCCGGTCACGTCGTGGGCGACACTCGCTTTCCTCGTTGTCGTCCTGGTGCTGATGGCGCTTGATTATCCGAACGGTACCTTCACCGTCGCCGCCACTCCCTTGATCGCCGTACTGCTCTGGGCAGGTTGGCGGTGGACGGCGAAGCATCGTCAGATGCTGATGCCAACGGCCATACCGTCCGTGGTGCTGACGCAAGACATTCTGGAGCACGCGCCCAAACGCGCTTCCTAAGAGCCTGACTGAAAATGGGTGAGTGATCTCAGTGGGGTGTGATTCCATCGGATTTGCAAAGATTCGAGGGAGAGCACGATGCCCTGGACCAAGATCACTCGGGAGCAATATCGGCGGGACGAGCTGGTTATGCAAGCGATATGGCCGACGCGGAGTGGGCGCTGATCAGACGCCTGTTGCCGCGAGCGAACCGGCGCGGCCCGCCGCGTAAGACGAAGCTGCGTCGTGTGGTGGAAGCGATCCTCTATATCGTTTCGACCGGCTGCCAGTGGCGGGCGTTGCCGCAGGACTTCCCGCCCTACTCGACGGTGCAGGGCTATTTTTATGCAACGCGGGATACAGGCCGGTGGCAGAGGATTGTCAGCGTCCTTGTCCGACGGGCGCAAAAAAGCTTGGACGCGCACCGAAGCCGACTGCAGCCGTGATCGACACTCAAAGTGCGCCGACCACGCAAGCTGGCGAACCGCGCGGCTACGATGCAGGCAAGCGCATCTACGGCCGCAAGCTGCATATTGTGACGGATATCAATGGCCTCCTCCTCGAGGTTCATGTTCATCCGGCCAACGTTCAGGACTGCCATGGCGCCGTACCGCTGCTGAAGAATGTGCGGATCAACTTCCCCTACCTGCGCCACGTCTTTGCCGACCGGATCTACCGCGGAAATCAACTCCTCAACGCGCTCTCAGATTACAGTCCATGGACTGTCGAGCTCGTCGAGCGGCCCCAAGGCGTCAAAGGCTTCCAGCTTCTGCTAAGGCGGTGGGTGGTTGAACGCACATTCGCTTGGCTCATTTATGAGTCAGACTCTCAGGTGGCGCGGTTACCGTTCCGGTTCGAAGAACGGAGCTGATCATGAAGAAGAGGCGACGGAAAATCGATGCGGCGCTGAAGGCAAAGATCGCGTTGAAGGCGCCATGAGAACAATCAACCGTGACGAGTCGAGCGAGATTTCTTAGCCAGGAGGTCCGGACGATGAGCGCACCGGATCGCCGAGGATTGCTTCAGCGCGATCATGAGAGATTATCGATCCGCCGGTAATGCCAACTGCTGCGCGTTGCGCGATCGAGCGTATATCGGCTGCCCCGGCCGGCAGATGGTAACCGGCATGAGTTCCCACGTCTGCAGTGATCAGCGCGCGCGGGCGTAGCGGTTCGGCATCCAGTACTGGCGCATGGCCTCGACGACGTCCGGAATGTCGGTATGGGGGTTGCGCAGGAATTCCTCGGTCTCGCGGCCTGGCCTTGGCGGTCCAAACGATGGACGCCCTTGATTGTCGACGCAATGCAGCAGGATCGGCAGGAGCAAGCCGTGGTCTATGTTGCGGATGTCGAGCAGCGGGGCCCGGGCCGATACTCTCAGCCGCATGGCGGCATAGAAGCCCGGCACCACGGCCGCGCATCAACGTCGCCATTCGGCTTGCGGCCATGGATCGGCGCGAACCGATGTGGTGCGGTGGAAAGGACGTTACTGATGTCGTTGTGGCGCAGCGCGACGGCCGAAATCGCAGCGAACTCCGGCGTGCCGCCGTGGTTGAATGCGTCGGCGTCGTGGCGAGTAGCGGACAGATCCAGTCGGGCGGACTCATCGACACCGGCCCGGCCACGATCGCGGCGACATAGCCGTCGAGCATGGGAAGACTCGTGGCGATGGGATGCTGCTTGGCGCGAGCCTGCAGCCAAGGCTCCTGGGCGCCTTCACAGATGCCGAGGATCTCCCGGAACCCCTCGGCATTGACCGCCGAGGCCCACCAGCAGCGACACGTTGCGAACCTCACCAGCCCAGCTGCGCTTCATCACGATGCCGTCGAGGTAGAGATACGGATGCTCGTGCGCGGCGGCGATCAGGGTGAGACTCCGCATTGCCTCGTCTTAATTGTTATCGGATGCTGAGCCGTTGCCTCACGTAAATTGCTCCCTGGATTAGGGACGAGCGGGGGCGCAGATGGGGCGGCTGCGCGACCGAACTTTTTACAGCTTGGCTGAACTCAACGGTGCGATCACCGAGTGGCTGGCCAAGCTCAATGACGGACGGGTGCTGCGTCAGTATGGCCGCACACAGCGCCAGCTGTTCGGGGAAATTTAAACCGCTTCCTGGCGAGCCGTGGGTCCATGCCGAATGGCGCCGATGCCGGGTCGGGCTCGACTATCACGTCGAGCTTGAACGGCACTACTACTCGGTGCCCTACCGCTTCGCCCGTCGGGAGGTAGAAGCGCGGACCTGCGCGCGAACGGTTGAAATCTTCCTGGGGGGCGAGCGTATCGCCGCCGCGCACATGCGGGCAGTGGCAACGGGCGGCACACGACGATCAACGCCCACATGCGCATTGCCTCGCCTTAATTGTTACCGGATGCTGAGCCGTTGCCTCACGTAAATTGCTCCCCTGAATCGGGGACGAGCGGGGGCGCAGATGGGGCGGCTGAGCATGGCAACGCGGAAGGAACTGACGGCGGCGGCAGGCGTGCGTTATCGGCATTCGGATCGCGCGAAGAAGGCACGAATATTAGATGAGTTCGTCGACATCACTGGGTTTCATCGCAAGCATGCGATGCGACTACTTCGAGGCCAGGAAGACGCACGCCCAGGCCGAGGGCCGCGACGTCGGATCTATAATGAGGCAGAACACAACGCGCTCGTGCTCCTTTGGGAAGCGTCAGACCGGATCTGCGGGAAGCGGCTGAAGGCGTTAATGCCTGCGCTGATAGAGGCGATGGAACGGCATGGCCACCTCGACCTTGCCCCCGAGATCCGCGCCAAGCTTTTGGCGATGAGCGCTGCGACGATTGACCGCGTATTGGTGCCGATCCGAGAAAAATTGGGTCGCAAGCGCCGGCGGCACACAGCGCATTCTCTGCGTCGCAGTGTTCCAATACGGACGTCGGCGGATTGGAACGATCCGGCGCCAGGATTCGTCGAGGCTGACCTTGTAGCGCATAGCGGACCATCTGCGCGCGGCAGCTTTATCCAGACCCTCGTGCTCACCGACATTGCTACTGGCTGGACAGAGTGCGCTCCCCTGATCGTGCGTGAACAGACGCTGTTGAGCACGGTGCTGACGGAATTGCGCAAACATTTGCCTTTTGCGCTGCTCGGCCTCGATACTGACAATGATACGGTGTTCATGAACGAGACGCTGAAAGGCTATTGCGAGGCAGCCAACATTGTCTTCACGCGTTGCCGTCCCTACCGGAAGAATGACCAGGCGTTCGTTGAGCAGAAGAACGGCGCGGTCGTGCGCAGGATGGTCGGCTATCGTCGGTTCGAAGGCCTGGAAGCGGCCGAGCTGCTGGCAGAACTCTATCGAGCAGCGCGGCTGTTCGTAAACTTCTTCCAACCCTCGTTCAAGCTGATAGCCAAGCAGCGCGACGGTGCTCGTGTGCGCAAGACATACAGCGCGCCGGCAACACCCCACCAGCGCCTGGCCGCCGACGCCCGCACGCCTGACGCAGTCCGCCACCATCTCCAAGAAATCTATGCCGCTCTCGATCCGGTCGCGTTGTTGCGCGACATCCGCGACGCGCAGGAGCGCCTCGCGGCCCTCGCGGATACCCAACCAATCGTCCATCCTGCTGCGGCATCGCAATCGACCGATCGCTTCCTGGCATGCCTGCGAACGGCCTGGAAGGACGGAGCTATGCGACCGACGGATCGGCCAATCGTGAAGGCGAAAAGAGGCCGGCGTCGTCCCGACCCGCTCATTCGCGCAACGCCAGATTTGCGAAAATGGTTTGAAGCCGAGCCCTGGCGGACTGGCAGCGAACTGCTCTCCCGCCTGCAGGTGGAATATCCTGGAGCCTACCCGAACAAGCTTCTTCGAACGCTTCAACGGCGGCTTAAATCCTGGCGCAGCGAGCAAGCGAATGCGCTGCTGTTCGCTCCTACGGAGAAAATGCCACCAAGGTCAGAGGTCACGACAACGCAATGATGTAGCGGCTGCCAGCGGAGGAGGCCGGGCGCTCCGAAACCCCGGCCATCTCCGCACCCGGCCTCCTCCTCAACCCAAGCCAGGAGCAAAATAAATGAGGCAACCGATCGCGCCCGGGAGCATCGATACGTGAGGCAATACGCACTGTCACCCTGATTGCCGCGCGGCAGTCGGCACGACGATTTTGGGCGGCCATTGCGCAGATATGCAACGATAGCCGCGCCAATGTCTGGCGATATCGGCATTCGTGCACGCTGTCGGCCCTTGGCGCGAACGAGTATCTCGCTGGCGCGCCAGTCGATATCGTCGAGGGTGAGCGTCGCAACCTCGTCGGCCCGCAGGCCGAGCTTGGCCAGCAACAATAGAATGGCGTAATCGCGCCGTCCCATCACCGTCTCTCGGTCGCAACCGTCGAGAGCCTTCCGCACCTGAGCGGCAGGCAGATAGGTCGGTAGAGTTGCGAGCTTCCATCGGCGCATCGATGGAACGCAATCCGCCAACGGGCGCGAGTTCAGCCCCCGATGGTGGAGGTAACGGAGAAAGGCACGCAACGACCAGCACATCGCCTTGCCTGTTCCCGGGCTCCAATCCTGGGCGTGGCGCTCAACGTAGCGGATCACGTCCTCTTGGCTGATCTTGCTCAGGGCGCCGCGCCGCCGGAGCACACCTCGTGCCGGAACCTGCGGATGACTGGGAGATAGCGGACGATGGACCTCGGGGCCAAGCCGCGCTCTGATCGCAGGTAGGCATCGAACTCCTTGAAGATCCGTTCGTGCGGGGTGAGAGGCGGTAGCACCAACGGCGCGATCGCGCCTTCCTCGCGCAGCACCGACAGCCATCGATTGAGTGCAGCTCGGTCACCGGGCTGGATAGACTGCCTCCCGCCTCGATGTCGGAGGTACCGCGCAACGACCTGCTCATCGAGATCGACCAGCTTGTAGCGACGGCCCGCGATCCAACTCAGGAGCCCGCCAACCACGTTGAGGCAACGCCACGTGCCGTGCCGAACGAGCCTCTCTTCGACGAGACGAGCGGCGTAGCGCTCGACGAACTGTCCGTGCGGCCCGCTTCTGAGACGCCGGTACAGCCGGCTTCTACCCAAGTACTCTTCAACTTCCATCTTCCTGTTCTCCGCTGTTGAATGCGGAGGCACAGAACGAACTATGCCGAACCGACCAAACGCCGGTCAGCGAGAAATCTGGGGAAAACGACCCGACTCGGCATAGTTCGGCGGGCGGCATAAACCTGCAAGATGAACGACGTTGATCCACAAGCCTGGCTCGCTGACGTGTTGGCCAGGCTTCCAGATCACCCCGTCAACCGAGTTGTCGACCTGCTTCCGTGGAATTGGAAGGCGACCCATCAGTCCAAAGCGACTGCTGCCTGAGCGCCGCGGCAGACCGGCGCACATGCCCGGGGTGCTGGTCGGATGCGTACGAATCTCGCGCCGGCCATCGCTGTCGACGCCGACCGCGACATTATCGCGACCGACGCGACTGCGCCCCTCTGGTGCACCTTCTCGTAGGTGTTGTCGATCCACAGATAGGGCCAGTCGCTCTCGATCGGGCGAGCGAGGAACGCCTTCGCCTTGTCGTCGATCTCCGCTCACAGCCGCGGACCTGGCTCTTGGAGATGCCGCTAATCCCCATGGCCTGGACAATTCGTCCACCGAGCGGGTTTGAGACGCCTTGCACATAGGCTTCCTGCACCACGGAGATGAGCGTCTTCTCGGCCATCCGGCGCGGCTCTAAAAAGCCGGGGAAATAGGAACCCCTTGCGCAGCTCGGGGATACGAAGCTCGACCGCGCCGGCGAGGATCTCCCCGGTCCGGTCGCAGTAGCCGTTGCGCGCAGCTTTACGCTTCCGAGCAACACCATCACTGGGGAGTACGTCATGCCAAGCTGATGATTGCTTGTGGGTGCAAGTCCCATCCGGCCAAAGCTGTAGCAGGCAAGCCGGGACCGAGTCTTGCGGGCGTCGCGGCAACGCGGGGTCTGAAGTGTAGACAGGAGCCGTGCGGGGTGCGGGAATGAGCCTCGAAAGGTGGATGTTCGCGGAGGCCGAGTGTGTTCCCTAAGCACGAAGGCTGCATGAGCATCGTCGATACGCGAGACGATGCCGCTCCGTCGGGGTCGATGGCCGCATCACGCACGGAAGGCAATCATTGGAACATGAGAGGCCCGACCGGGTCCGCTGGATTGGTCTCCAGCGGGGGACAGCGGCAAGGCACTGCCAGAGCCGTTGTCCGAGCTGAGGTCGGGAGTCGGACTGGTCCATACTACCTGTGAAGTCGTCGAAGGTAACGAGACGCATGGAGGGAAGGGACCAGCCCGAGGGGAGCCTGCGCGAGGAGGCCAGGGTCCGGACACAGAGCCGGGTTACCTTGCCGCCGAACCTCAAGCGGGTGAACGCGGCAGCCAAGCAAGCTGCCCAAACCCGGTTCACGGCCCTGCTGCACCATGTCGACGAAGACGCTCTTCTTCGGGCGTTTCGACGACAAAAGCGGCAGGCCAGCGCGGGGGTCGATGGGGTGACGGTGGCGAAGTACGAAGAGAGGCTGACGGATAACCTCCGCGACCTCTGCGGACGGGTCCACTCCGGTCGTTACCGGCCACAGCCGGTGCGGCGCGTCTACATCCCCAAAGCCGATGGCGGTAAGCGGCCTCTCGGCGTGCCGGCGCTAGAGGACAAGATTGTCCAAAGCGCGGTGGCCGAGGTGCTGAGCGCCGTCTACGAGGCCGACTTCCTCGGGTTCTCCTACGGCTTCCGGCCGGGGCGGAATCCTCACATGGCGCTTGATGCCCTGCATACGGCGATCATGAGCCAGCATGTGAACTGGGTGCTCGATGCCGACATACGCAGCTTCTTCGACTCGGTCGACCACGAGTGGCTATTGCGGATGCTGGCACACAGGATCGCCGATCCTCGCATCTTGCGGCTCATCGGGCTGTGGCTGCGAGCTGGCGTTCTTGAGAGCGGCGAGAAGCAAGAGACGGACAGGGGCACGCCGCAAGGGGCAGGCATCAGCCCGCTCCTTGCCAACGTCTTCCTGCACTACATCCTCGATCTCTGGGTCCAGAAATGGCGTCGTCGCCGCGCACGCGGTCGTATCGTGATCGTGCGCTACGCGGACGACTTCGTCATGGGCTTCGAGAACAAGGCAGATGCGCAGGAAATGCTCTTGGCCCTCAAGGCGCGGCTGGCCAGCTTCGGCCTGACGCTCCATGAGGACAAGACGCGGCTGATCGAGTTTGGCCGGTTCGCGGCCCTCTCGCGTCAGCGGCGGGGCGAGCGGCGGCCAGAGACCTTCGCCTTCCTCGGCTTCACCCACTACTGCGGGCGGACCCGAGATGGCCGGTTCATCGTGAAGCACAAGACGGAAGGGAAACGCCTGACGCGCAAGCTGACGGCGTTGCGCCAGGAGGCCTGGCGGCTCATGCACGCGCCACTGGCCACGCAGCACGAGTGGTTCGCCGCCGTGCTGCGCGGGCACTATGGCTATTATGGCAGGCCGCACAATTATCCAGCGCGGTACTGTCCAGAATCTTTCGCACTTTTGATCAGGCGACGGCTCCGGTTTCAGAGAGTTGTGGCTGATAGAGCGGTCGCATGTTCATGTAGCATTTGGTCGACCACGCCGTTCCGGCAATGTGCCGCAGCCGGGCCGCCGCTAAGTTGAGACAGGATTGACCGTCGGGGAAGGCGCCGACGACACGGGTTCGTCGCCGGATCTCCTTCATGATGCGCTCGAGCGGATTGTTCGTTCGAATCTTCCGCCAATGGATGTCCGGAAAGGCATAGTAGGCGAGCGTCTCGTGAACCGCCTGCTCGACGAGATCAGCAGCTTTGGCCATACGGCTGGCCCGCAGATCCGCGATGACGGTCCTGGCTTTCTCGTCGGCCGCGGCGCGGCTCTCCTGGGCATGAATGGCCTTGAGCATGTGGCTCACCTCGCGGACCCGGGTCGACGGCACGTGGCTGAAGACATTGCGATAAAAATGCACCATGCAGCGTTGATAGCGTGCCTCCGGCAGATAATCCGCAACGCTTTCGACAAGACCTCGGCACGCGTCGGAAACCACCAGCTGCACGCCCTTGAGACCGCGATCGACGAGATGCCGCAGAAACGAGGACCAGCCGGATTTGTCCTCCTTGGCGCCTTCACAGATGCCGAGGATCTCCCGGAACCCCTCAGCATTGACCGCCGAGGCCACCAGCAGCGACACGTTGCGAACCTCACCAGCCCAGCTGCGCTTCATCACGATGCCGTCGAGGTAGAGATACGGATGCTCGCCTTCGATCCTGCGATTCCGCCACGCCTCGATCTTGGTATAGATCTTCTTGTTCAGGTTCGACACTGTGCTCGGGCTGACCCGGGTGCCCCACAGCGCCTCCGTGATGTCTTCGACCCGCCGAACCGAAATCCCGGCCAGATACATCTCGATCAGCGCCTCCTCAACCGAGCTCTCCCGCCTCCGGTAGCGCTCGATAATCGCCGTCTCGAAGGTTTGCCGCCGTAGCTTCGGAACCTTCAGATTGACGTCGCCCGCCTTGGTCTGCAGCGTTCGCTCGTAGCTGCCTGCCCGCGTGTCCTGCCGCGCCGGGCTGCGCTCATACCGCCCAGCACCGCACAGCTGGTCCGCTTCGGCCTCCAGCATCGCGTTCAGTGTCTCTTCCACTGTCCCGCGGACCATCTCGCCCAGGTGATCTCGAATCCGGGCCTCATCAATTTGGATCACCTGACCCATGGCATTCCCATCGTTCATTCAAAGCTCCTTCATTCTAGAAGAAGCCGTCAATCCTGAAAGTGCGAAAGACTCTGTACGTTATCTCCAGCGCTCAACGGCTTCTACCGCGAAGTGCGTCGGACCTGGCTGCGTTGTCTGAGACGGCGTAGCCAGAAAAGTCGGCGCATGGGCTGGCCGGAGTTCGAGACCCTGACGGCACGCTTCCGCCTGCCAACTCCACGCATCACTCGCACATGGGCGCAGGCGCGGATATGACGCGGGTTACCCTCGGGAAGAGCCGGGTGCGGGAAAGCCGCCTGCCCGGATCTGTGAGGGCAAAGCCAAATGGCCGAGCTACTCGACCAAGACCCGAGCCCGAGACTGAGGTGGACCGGATTGATCTGTCATCGAGGATAAACGACCACCTCACACCGTCCCTTTGCGGCTGCTCCTCAATGAGCGGCAGTCGAGTCTCCCCTGGCGCTGCAGCCTCTCTCGGGCAGCTTTCACCGCTTGCGTTGTAGGCGACTGCAGCGACTCATCGCGCATCACTTCCATATCTCTGAGCGAGTGCATCAGCCTGCCGGCACCGCATTTGACAGTGCCGTTTCGACTGCAAGGCGATCCTCTCTCTGAGATCGCCTGGGTAAGGTCTCACAGTCGAGGTCTATCGAGACTCCTAGTTCTATCCACCTGCTTTTACCCAGGGAGTTGCTGCTCAGCCCCTACACGCCTTTGCGACATGCCATTTCGGATGTTTCCCCCATCTGGAAAAACCTACTCTCCGCAACATAGCCTCGGAACCTCAAAGCATGACTAATGACCGCATGAGCGCTATCCTTGCGCATCAATTCTCGCAAAATCCACCACACAGTCTCGGCCTTCCAAATCGAGCTCCCCTTGAAGTCGCCCCATGCAAGCGATCTCGCATCAACCTGCTGCTCCTGCCTCTCGAACCAATCGCTGATTGAGCGCGATAGCGCCATTGTGGCGGCCTGCCGTTCGCGACCGACACAACTCGGCGATCAGCGATCTGTTTCCCCTCGGCTCCCGTTACTATCGCCGCAAAATTGCCATCGGGGCACTTACCGGAATCTGCCAGACTGAATAATTCGCGGCCAGCACTGCTCACGTTGTATGTCGTCGTCAAGTCAGGTCCTTGCGATCGAAGCTACAAAAAGTGGCAGGTATCGGATATTGAAGATCGTGTTATCCTCCGCAGGTTAATCACAACGTTACAGTTCAGAGCGGAGAAGAAATGGCATCGAACGTAGCTGAAGACGAGAAACGCCGTGTACAACAAGGGCCGCAAGTGGCCCAAGCATCGGCTCCTGGGCGAAGTGGCACCGCCGAACATACTAAGGAGTCGACGACAGCCACGCGCGCTGCATTCGTGTTTCCAGAATGGCAGAAGTCGATCGAAGCAACGACAAACTTCTTCGCGGCGGCTTTGAAGGACAGTTTGAGGTTGACTGCTTCCTCTTTGCACGATCACGCCAATTTTCTAAGAGTCGTTGCCGAGGTAAAAACGCCCTCCGAGTTGCTAAAAAGCTATCTGGACTTGGCAGAGCGATCTTGGTCCAGATCGTTCAGTGAAGGCTCGAAGTTATTGGATAATCTCAAGATACAACAACATCAGCGGTGAGCAGTTGAATCAATGGATGTGATATGAGTGACGACGAGCTTGGGGCGGTCGCCTAGTACTTTCCCAAGATCGCCTGATCGGCCAGTTGTTGATGGCAACGAGCCTTCAGAAAAAACGGCATTTCCGAGCGCCTGTGGTCAGCTCGTTGTCGCCGCTTGCTGAAAACGGATGCGGATGTTAAAGACAGCAAGCCCGGCTAGTCTAGGGTCCGTACTCAATAAGGATTCCGATTTGGGGCGGATTATGATTCAAGGCTTCTACGCAGATGGAGGCCTTGATGAGGAAACAACTCTATTGGCTGAGCGACGCTAAGTGGAAGCGACTTGAGCCGCTGCGGTCGCAGTGGTGCACATCGGGTGGATGACCGCCGCGTTATCAGCGGCATTTTGCACGGTACCGTCAAGTTAACGAATTGGAGCGGCCAAGGGGATAGACGAGCGGCATGCCGATCGCCCGGGACCCTCTTTATCGCCGCCATCGCTTCCCACCGGAAGTGATCAGCTTCAGTACCGTGTCGTTCGCCTCCGAACCGGAGTTTGTGAAAAACACCTTGCTCATCGGCACTGGAGACATCTTCACGAGCTTCTCGGCGAGCTCAATGGAAGGCCCATTCGATCGTGATGCGAAGGTGTGATAGAAAGGGAGGACTTGCATCTGGCGATGCGCGGCTTCGATGAGCCGCTTCTCGCTAAAGCCAAGTCCCGCACTCCAGAGACCGGCCATCGCATCGAGGTAGCGCTTTCCCGCTGTGTCGAAGACATAGGGGCCCTCGCCGCGGTCAATTATGTGCGGTCCGGTCTGTTGGTGCGACCGCGCGTTTGTGTAGGCGTGGAGCTGATAGGCCGCATCTCGGGCCTGCTGAGAATTGGGCAGCATAGTCGTATCACACCATCGGTTCAGAACGAGCTCTCTGGGAACATTGATCGAGCGCTAACATCGTGAGACATTTAGAATGGACAAGCGAGCACCCTGTCCCGTGCCTGCTCGGAGTTATCCTGTGCGCGACTGCCTGGCCACTGCAACAAAATCTGACGGTCCGACCAACTGTAGGCCCAAAGAGAAATTGGATCATTTGGGGAGCTCGCATCCGCTGCTTCTCTAAGACTTGAGATACTCGTAGCCGCGGCTGGCCAGCCCCGGCACATAGCGATTCTATCTCTTGGAAGACGCGCGACGCACCACCAGGACTGGTTGCTGACACAAACTCGACGCCGCAACTGACCGCACTTTGCAACTGTACGTCCATATGGCTGACCAGTGGCAGCTCTCAATGTACAACCCAGTCCGCCAGCGTTGATCGATCGAGAGCGATGCCCTGGCGGGCATCGGGCGATGACTGCTCTCCTCGATCTTAGTGCCGTCCGGAAGCGTGATCTGGCGGCCTGGGAGGCTGCCGTGAATGAGCGTCACGATCGTGCGCGTGGGATCTGCCGCGACGGGATCAGGGCGGAAGATTGTCCCGGCGGTTGGACGCATAGACTTCCTTGAAGTGGACGCCGGAGTTTGGACCGGCGGCTTAGGTGGTGCGGATGCCGTTCCCTTTTTGATAAACGGAGCGGACCATGAAGAAGACGAGACGGACAATCGATGCGGCGCTGAAGGCAAAGATCGCCTTGGAGGCGCTGCGAGAACGATCAACGGTGACGGATCTGGCGCAGCGCTACTAGGTGCATGTGAACCAGATTTATGCCTGGAAGAAACAGCTTCAGGATCAAGCGGTTCGCGCGTTCGACCCGGGCACTGGTCGGGATGGCGAGGCGGCCCACGAACTGGAGGTCGAGAAGCTCCACGCCAAGATCGGACAATTGACGGTCGAGCGAGATTTCTTAGCCAGGGAGGTCCGGAAGATGAGCGCGCCGGATCGCCGAGGATTGCTTCAGCGCGATCATGAGAATCTATCGATCCGCCGGCAATGCCAACTGCTGAGCGTTGCGCGATCGAGCGTATCGGCCGCCGCGGCCGGCCAATGACAACGACCTTGAGCTGATGCGACGGATCGACCAGCTGTTCACGGCCTGGCCGTTCCTGGGCTCGCGGCGGATGACGGCGATGCTCAATGGCGAAGGCTGTCGCATCAATCGCAAGCGCGTGCAGCGGTTGATGCGCAAGATGGGCATCGCGGCGCTGGGACCAAACCCAGAACCACAAAGCCGGCGCCGGGACACAAAATCTTCCCGTATCTCTTGCGCCATATGGTGATCGACCGGCCAAATCAAGTGTGGGCGGCCGATATCACCTATGTGCCGATCGGCCAGGCTTTTTATATCTGGTGGCGATCATCGATTGGGCGAGCCGTGCGGTGCTGGCTTGGCGCCTGTCGAACACGATGGACACATCGTTCTGTGTGTCTGCGCTCGAAGAGGCCTTGCCGCGCTTCGGCCGGCCTGAGATATTCAATACGGACCAGGGCAGCCAGTTCACCAGCGCCGCCTTCACCGGCACGCTGGCCGCCACCGGCGTCAGGATCTCGATGGACGGTCGCGGCCGCTAGATGGACAACGTGTTCATCGAGCGGCTGTGGCGCTCGCTCAAATACGAGGGCATCTATCTCAAGGGTTATTCGGATGGCCACGAGGCCAAAGCCGGAATCGCCCGATGGATCGAGTTTTACAATTTCCAGCGCCCCCATCAGGCGCTGGAAAACCGCGCGCCGATGGCGGTCTGGCGGGCAGGTGTCACCGGCGCATTCGGCGAAGAGGCTGTGGATATGACGCTTCTCGCAAGCGAGAAGCTTGGACAACGCTGCGCGTTGCCCACATCCCCACAGCCAGGACAGCAGCAAGCAACAGTAGCGTAAAGTATTGGCAAGAACGAACGGCAGCAAGCTCCACTTAACAAACCAGACCCGGTGGTCCTCAGCATAGGGTCCACTTCACTGTTACGAGGCCCGATCCGACTCGCTATTGCCTTCTCGCCTGATCCGCTCGCTCGGCCATGACAGCGTTGTCGCGATTGCTGAGTCCCAGGAACCCGCACGATCAGGCGAAGACGAACCGCCATGACGTCCTTTTCCTCGCCCGGCGCTTGAACCTAACGTTACGTCACGTTGTATGAGAGATTGGCCTCCGGCTTTTAATTCGGCGCTGCGCGGGTCGCGTCCACACATGCAGCCAGACCAACCTTCAACAATTAAGAGGTTCACGCGATGCTATTCTTCTTTTTGCTGTCGATCGCTTTCGCTATCATCGGCACAATTTACGCCGTGAGCGCATGGCTCTCCCGCCGCCCGCGCAGCCGCAACGTACTCTTCGTTCGTCCCACACACACGTCTAAGCGGAGAGCGTTCTAAACTGACAATCAAGGAAGGGACCTCGTTGCGATACTGTCGATAAGGTAAATTGCCATCAATGACTCCTCCTTGAGCATTCCAGTTCGTGGTCGGGCAGGTGCTGTCGCGCGGCAGGTCGCGGACTGGGTCTATCACGACGAGCCGCGCAATCCGCATGATGGCGGCTCTGCGGCCCGTACTCGCACTGCCTCATCGGAGGATGAATTCTCGGGCGGTTTTCGAAATCCCTTCTTTTTCAAGCACCTGAACCCAGAAGCCGTCAAGGCCGGCCTGCTGAATCAAGACGATCGGATAGTTATGCCCGGTCTTCGGCTTTTTTCGCGCAGCTTCGGAAACAGCGCGAACAATCCGGCCAGCTCTCCAGCTGATACCGAATGTTTCGACACCTTCTCACGGGTTTCTGGTGACAACGAGGTTATCAGCCAAGCAGAGCGGCTGAGCTCTAACGAAACGAATCGGACCAAGATCGGTGCGGGAGGTGGTCGGCTGGGCGGATCGTCCGGTTGGATGGATGATCAACTTCGGGATGAGTGTTTACGAGCCCAATGCGAAAGAGGCTCATCAGGCACTTCGTGCACGCTCATGTTGTCTAGCACTGAGGGGGCAATGTTCGAAGTTCGATGCCCGCTGGTCTGCGCTGTTAGCAACTAGCGCCAATGCGCAATCTGATGAAGGGCGACGAAAGTAATAATTACCCAACAAGCTTGAAGCGCACGTAGCGTCAGATTGTACGGTCAAAAGGAGGTTGAGAGCGATCTGTCATCGAACCAGCATGACGCCCGATGCGGCTTCGACCGTGCAAGTAGCGAGAACGAGCCATTGAGCGACGATTCCCATCTTGAGGAGAGGACCATCGAGGCGGTACGGCGTTATCGTAACGCGCTAGCCGCGGCCGCGAACTCTGAAAAGGCGCAAGCACGCACACATCGAGCGCTCATGAGCATGCTCCCAGACCTAGAGCGCGCAGTACTCGAGGATCGACCTCCATCAACCAGGAAAAAGCTCTTTAATGCTGGCGCAAGAGCGGTCACTCAATTAAATGAGGCGCGGCAGCTCTTTAACGAGGCGACTGCGACGCTAGACGGAGCTCGCCAGGCCATGGCCGCTCTCGAGCAGCAGCTCGGATACAGGCGGCCGAAAATTTCGAGCCTGCCAGGACTGGGCATGTCACTTTATGCCAAGCGGCTGGAGCGCGGCCGCATTTTGTGTGACCGTCGTCGGCGGACGGGGTGGTGACAATCACACCAGTCCAGCTTCGCCATGTTCGACTGCCCTGCAGCCTTCGCAAAACGGCTGATGTTGCCGGTAAGTAAGGATAACGCTCCTGCGCGGGGTCCGACGCCGTCTGAAGTGGACCCTATGCTGAGGACCACCGGGTCTGGTTTCTTAAGTGGAGCTTGCTGCCGTTCGTTCTTCCCGATACTTTACGCCACTGTTGCTTGCTGCTGTCGTGGCTGTGGGGATGTGGGCAACGCGCAGCGTTGTCCAAGCTTCTCGCTTGCGAGAAGCGTCATGTCCACAGCCTCTTCGCCGAATGCGCCGGTGACACCTGCCCGCCAGACCGCCATCGGCGCGCGGTTTTCCAGCGCCTGATGGGGACGCCGGCCATTGTAAAAGGCGAAGTATCTGCCGATCGAGGCGCGGGCGTCGGACACGGTGTCGTAGGCGCGCAGATAGACCTCTTCGTATTTGACGCTGCGCCACAGCCGCTCGACGAACACGTTGTCGCGCCAGGCGCCCCGGCCGTCCATGCTGATGGCGATGCCATGCCTGGCGAGCACGCCGGTGAACGTGGAGCCCGTGAACTGCGAGCCCTGGTCGGTGTTGAAGATGTCCGGCTTGCCGTGGCGAGCGAGAGCGTCCTCCAGCGTCTCGACGCAAAATGCGGCTTCGATCGTGATCGAGACGCGCCACGACAGCACCCGGCGGCTGAACCAGTCGAGCACCACCGCGAGATAGATGAAGCCGCGCGCCATCGGGATGTAGGTGATGTCCATCGCCCAGACCTGGTTCGGGCGTGTGATCTCCATCCCGCGCAGCAGATACGGATAGATCTTGGGCCCGGGTTCGGGCTTGGTGGTACGCGGCCGGCGGTAAAGCGCCTCTATCCTCATCCGCCGCAGCAGCGTTTTGACATGCCGGCGGCCGATCTTGCACGCCTCGGCAGCCAACAGGTCTCGCAACATTCGCGAACCGGCGAAGGGAAACTCCAAATGCAGCCGGTCAAGCCGTTGCATGATCGCGAGGTCGGCGGGCGATACCGGACGTGGTAGATAATAGACACTGCCACGGCTGATCTTCAAAACTTCCGCCTGTTTCGTGATCGGCAGGTCATCACGGTCGATCATCGCTTTGCGCTCAGCAGGCCGGCTTTGCTGAGCGCGCCTTCTAAAAAACTGAGCGCGGCGCTGCGCGCCCCCTGTGGGATAGAAACGGCTAACCGCTAGACTGCGGCCGGAAGGGAGCGGCCGATACGATTTTGGTGGCACGTGAGCCCGTCAAAAAACCTGGTCCATGGGCTGTTGCGCACTTGAGAGTGGTGACGCCATCTCGGCGATCCCGTTTAGGAATTTGAATGAATTGCGCAGCCCAGCCCTTCCGCCGGAGTCAGAAGGAGCTACAGATGAATCCCAAAAGATCGAAGTCGAAGGACGGCGGTAAGATGCCGATGGTGCACCCGAACGCGGCTGCCATCGACGTTGGCGCCACCATGCATATGGCGGCCGTCAGGGCAGATCGCGCACCGGAGCCAGTCCACAGTTTCGGTACCTTCACGGCCGATCTGCATCGGCTGGTCGACTGGTTTACGGAATGCGGCGTCGAGACCGTCGTCATGGAATCGACCAGCGTCTACTGGATTCCGATTTTCGAGCTTCTCGATGCCCGGGGATTTACCGTGTTTCTTGTCCAACGCGCGCGATGCCAAGCACGTGCCGGGGCGTAAGACCGATGTCAGCGATGCGCAATGGCTGCAGCGGCTCCATTCATTCTGGTTGCTGCGGGCCAGCTTTCAGCCCAAAGGGCAGATTGCCGAACTGCGAGCCTACGTGCGTCAGCGCGAGCGTCGGCTGGAGTACGCGGCCTCACACATCCAGCATATGCAGAAGGCCTTGACGGAGATGAATCTTCAGCTCCACCACGTCGTCGCCGACATCACCGGCGCGACTGGCCTGCGTATCATACGCGCGATCCTTGCCGGCGAGCGCGATCCCGAGGCGTTGGCGTGCTTGCGCCACTACAGTTGCCACTCCAGTGCCGAGACGATTGCGAAGGCGCTCACCGGGAGCTACCGCGCCGAGCATCTGTTTGCGCTCGAGCAGGCACTTGCGCTTTACGACACCTACCACGAGAAGGCATCTGCCTGCGACGCCCGGATCGAAGCCGTGTTGAAGGAACTGAGCAACCATCGCGGTCGTGGCCATGGACCAGCACCGCGGGCATCGCTGCGTCGGAATCGAACCGATCAGGCGAACGCTCTAGCTTTCGACGTCCGCGAGGCGCTGTTCGCGTTGCTGGGAAAAGACATCACCACCATCGACGGCCGCGGTCCTTACCTCTCGCTGAAGCTGATCGCTGAATGCGTTGACGACCTCTCCTCGTGGCCAAGTGCAAAGCATTTTACCTCCTGGCTGGGACTGGCGCCGAGCAACAAGGTCTCCGCGGCAAAAGGCTCTCGTCCCGAACACCCCGATCCGGCGGCCGGGCGGCGGCGCTTCTGCGCCTTGCTGCCGTCACCGTCGGACGCACCGATACTGCGCTCGGCGCCTTTTACAGTCGACTTTCATCGCGCGTCGGCAAGGCCAAGGCCGTGACCGCCACGGCCCGCAAGATCGCAGTTCTGTTCTACAATGCTGTGCGATACGGAATGGACTATGTCGATCCCGGGGCCTCGTCATACGAGACGCGCTACCGGACGCGAGTGGTCAACAATTTGCATCGGCGTGCCAAGGCATTCGGCTTCTTCTCCAGCCGTTCGAGCCGAACGTCGGCGATGCCGTTTCTTAGGAATCGTTCTCAAGCGTCAGCTCCCCGATCTTGGCGTGCAGCGTTTTCACGTCCACCGCGGGCTCGCTCGTTCTGTTGGCGCCAGGACCAAAGACCTCGGCCGCCGCTCCCTGAAGCTGGGACTTCCACTGCGTGATCTGGTTCGGGTGTACGTCGAAATGCTCAGCCAGCTGGGCCAGCGTCATCTCGCCCTTGATCGCCGCTAACGCCACCTTGGCCTTGAATGCCGGTGCGTGCTGCCGGCGGGCTCGTTTGCTCATCGTCTCTCCTGATTCGCGGGACAATCTTGCCCGCCGTCAGGCAGAAACTCCACTTATCGCCCTGTCCAGATTTCCGGAGCCAGCTCACTCCGTCCGCATTCTCGAGGACGGAACGATGCCCCGGCCCATCAGGCGCGGCGGTGTGGTTCTGTGGGACATGCGACTGATCGACCGAGCGTTCGAAGTCCTCTCAGGCGATGCGGAAGGCGCGACCCTTGGGCTAGTGTGAGCCTAACGCGGCAATAGCCCGCTTGGCGACCAGCCTTTGCTCCGCAGCCTTCGTGTACCGTTACAGCTCTTTCAAGCTGTCGTGCCCGGTTATGCTGGCAATCACCTTCAAGGATAAGCCCAGCTCGGCCAGTCGACGCGCTGCCGCGAAGCGCAAGGTGTGGGGACTGCATTGTGTTGTGATTCCAGCTGCTTTGCCCCAGGCCGAAAACTTGCCGGTGAACGACTTATCGCTATAAGGCTTTCCGCGTTCAGTCAGGATGAATGCAGGCGCATCGGCAGCGATCTTGCAAGATCCTGTCCGAGGCCGTTGGTATTCCCAACGGTCGCGTGCTGCCAGCTCCGCCTTTCGGTATGTCAACGCGCCGCACCGGAGGCGGAAAGTAGCTGCCCGAACTCATCCGATTCCAGATCCCATAGAGATTCTTACTCAGATCTCGGTCGAAGTCTTCGATCGACTGCCCGTCAACACCAGCTGCCCCTTGGTTAGCCTTCACGTGCTTATACGCCTCCCACACATCGCGTTTGGCAATACAAAACGGCTTGGCCTTACTCATGCCGATCATCCCCTTTCGGGTTGTCGACCGCGTAAAGCCGGATGACAACGCCCCTTCGGTGCAGTGCCATTACAGCGCCTTCGTCCCTAATACGGGCGTTTCCGCCCCTGTGCTCCGCATCGGTACTCTGCTCCTTGCGGCGACGAGCCGCTTGGAGTCCTCCCTTCACATCGGAGCGACAGGTTCCTGTGTTCCTTGTCAAAGCCTGATCCGACGTCACGCCACCTTCATGCCGGACGCCGGTTGGACAGTCGGCAGGCTCCCCCCAACCCTTGCTCGCGGGATAGACATCCTGATCCCGGTTTCGACGTCGATAGAACACGTTACGACACGTCATCAGCGGTTTACTTACGTTCGTCTCCTCGGATCTCACCTGACGGAGTTTCCTCCGCCTTTTCCTCCAACGCTCACTACTAGGGCTCTTTACCCTCGCAGCTCGGAGCGGTTTGACGTCTACCCCTGCAGGTCGACTTCGGAGGGCCATCCTCCATCTCTGACAAAGCTTCGTCAGGATTCAGGCCGACGCCTGACTTCCACAGCACACGACGTCCTCGTGCTTGACGCTGCGCCACAGCCGCTCGATGAAGACGTTGTCCATCCAACGACCGCGGCCTCGCGTTCGCGAGCGTCCTCGCTCTCCCGCCCGACACCCGCCTCAAAGGCCCGGGCCGCCTGGTCCAGCAGCTGCTTCTTCCAGGCATAGATCTGGTTCGGGTGAACCTCGTAGCGCTGGGCCAGATCGGCCACCGTCGCCTGCTCCCGCACGGCTTCCAGTGCGATCTTTGCCTTCAATGCCGCGTCGATCTTGCGTCTCGTCTTCGTCGTCATCATCCGCTCCGTTTATTAGACGGAGCCGCCCCTTCCAACTAAGCACGTGGTCCCAAAATCGGGATCCATTTCACACCATCGCCCGGGGCCAATTCGTTGGTGTGATTTGTGAAAGGTGCCCAATTGGGACACCACCCCGGTTTGATCGCTGCATTGCCTCGCCCCCGCCGCACACAGATCCATGCCGATGATGGTCGCCCCTCAAGATTGCGCAACATCAACTCTTTTTTCTGAGGAGTTGCCTTTGCGGGTCGAGCCTCGCTAAATCTGCAGCACCGGCGCGAGCTACTGCGGCTTCCAATCCAGCAACAAAGGAAACCTGATATGATCCCTGTTGAAGAGGCCTTTATTCGAGCGATAACGTTGCTTGACGGTCCAAAACCGACCGAGCAACGGGCTCAAATCGTCGCCCACCTGGATACTATTATAGACTATGCACGCGACGATGCCGAGGAGCGCCTAGCCCATAGCTTCAAAGCGGTGGCCCTGAACCATCTCGACAGTATCGGTCGAGATACGTCGACTATTGTTAAGGAAAAAATGGAGCTGGCCCTGATCGCCACCGAAGAATTGATTCTAGCTATCGTCGAGCGCAACCGGCGGGGAATAAGATCCGAGCGATGTCCATGCAGGAACTTTGCAACCGGGCAATACGCCGGCCGGTTGTCGCGATCAGCTAAGCATGAGCGATGACTACCTCCACCAAAGACATGCACGCAGCGCCATCGGACCAAGCAATAACCTTCAAAGTCACGGCCGGCGCGTGACTGGAAGCCCTTCGGTCGAGGAGTTCATGGTCTACTTGTTCGAGCCCGACGGGAATGTAGTGCACTGCGTAAGGCTGATTTGCGCTGATGAGGAAGCGGCTAAGCAGCGAGCACAGCAATTAGCCGAGACCAATAGGGTCGAGCTTTGGCGGCTCACTCGCAAGCTCGCAAGATCGCGAGCTATCCGTCACGCGCGAACTGAGGCGCTTGGTTTGCGAAATCCTCGCTCTTACCCTTTGCCATGGCGTTTGTCCCTCACACACACGATCCCGGTCTCCCGGCGCCGGCGCTTCAGGTCTTCCTGGTAAAAATTCACCGCCAGATGGATCATCCTTCCGGCGACCGCGATCGGATCGTTGATATCTAGGAGGACGGCGTTCTCATCATCTGGTTCATCTGGTGCCATCGCGCGGCCCAACCTGCGCACCAACCCAAAATTCAGCGAGTTGCGCGTTGAGGTCGTCGCAGATCTCTATCGGGCCGATCGGATCAACATCGCCCATTTTCGAGAGACCAAGATACTGAGGAGGATCGCCACCTCCACAGACCACTTTCCATGGAAGGTGGCGGCGATCCCGATCGTCTCCGTATCCTTTCGGTGGCATCGACTACCGGAAGAAATACGCCGAGGGCCTCTGTCCCGAGGAGTCTCGCATCCACCGCCCGACCGAGCTGAGATGGATCGAGCGTGCCATCGGGCCGCGCCGCTAAACGCCCTTGGCGCAAGGCATATCTGACCGCACCTTCACTGCAGCCCTCCGCCCCTGCGAATTCCCTTCGGCTCAATCCCATCTTCCGGTTTTCTCCATGTCTGCGTAATTGCGCGGGTGCGTAAAGAGTTTCAGAGTCTGTCGCTAGAGAGCTCGAGCGCTTCGTTTCCCCGCACTGCGCCGGTGTTAGGGAGGACCGGGTAAAGTGACCCTCGGAACTGTTGCGGGGGGATGTCCCGATCAATGTTGAACTACGTCGGGCCGGCATTTCCGAAACGACTGTTATGCGGCCCTCGTGACGTGGGCAACGGGCTTGATCGTCATGCGATCGTGGTGAGTTTGAAGGGCTGCACCCAGAATCGCCAATTGCTTACGTGCCTTCAATCGTCGGAAGCCCTTGTTGGCCTCGATCATGCCGGCCGCGACCCATCCTAAGGCCATACCGGCACCCCGCCAGCGTTTGACGTTGCGCGTGACGCGGCGAATGGTGCCCATCATGTTCTCGGCGATGGACGAAGCTCCTTCGGCAGCTTCAACCGGACGACGGTCAGGATTTCGTCGAGGCCTTCGATGATGCTCGCCGCGACGCCGGGCCATTGCTGGTCGCGACGACGCGCGAGATTGCGGATCACTTTTTCAGCCTGCGGCGTCATCGACCTCCAAGGCTTGGCGCAGCACCCGACGGGTGGCCGCATGATGCTGTTTCGGGAGGCGTTCCATGATGTTGCGCGCCTTGTGAATCTGGCAGCGCTGGATCGGGGCGGCCGAACCAAAGGTGGTTGCGGATCGCCTTCGACAACGCCTTCGCGCCATCGACGATGAGATGAACAGCCTTAGCACTGTCGGGGCGAGCCCGCGCAGACTAAATTGTCCAGCAGGGCCTGAACCGTTGCCGCATTCTCGGTCGACCCTTCCACCAGCGCCAGCGGATGCTTGTTGCGTTCGCCGTCAACCCTGATCGCGGCGACCAGCACGAGATCGTCGCCGAGATGCAGCCCATCGATTTGGACCACCAGAAGGTCGAGCGCGGACAGATCGGCAGCCATGAAGTCGGCCAGCCGCGCCGCCGACAGCGCGACGAACCTCCGCGAAGCCGCCGATTTCGAAATCCCCGATCCGGGTGGTGCTGATCTGAGGCCGGCAAACTGGACCATTTTTGGCTAGAGAGTTCTCGCTGCCGAATCCCCTCGGCTGGGAGGAGCGGATACCGATGAAGGCCTCAAAATTTTCGGACCCCGGGGCGGCTCCGGAGCTGCGGGATATCGGAGCGATCGTTGGCGCCGACTGGCGCCACGGCTCCAGGGCGGCTTCGGACGTGTTGATCGACGTGTTGAGCAATATCAATCTGCTGTCAAACCAGTTCGGGCCAAGTCAGTTTGCGATCAATGGGGAGCGCTATTCCGCGACTGTCGGGCCGGAAGGCCCCATGGATGTTCGCCTGATCCATCACCCGCGCGCTGGCGGGATAAACGAAGCTGGTCCATCCCAGCCCCTCTATCGCCCCCCGCAGATCGTCAGGGCCGCGCCCCCCGACGAAGGTACAGTCGATCTTAGCTACTTGATTCGGGGCCGATGGGCGCACCGGGAGCGATTCCTGCCCGATTACCTTGTCCGCGCCCTCGAAGGCCCGCGCCTCATGCCCGAAGTCGGGCGCCCGACCTATTTCGAGATCCGTGGAGTGCCTTGCAGGGGCGAGTTGGTGGAAAGCGAGGGACGCCAGCGCGTTCGGGCCTTCCGAATGCTCGCTGAAGAACACGTCCTTCTCGACGACTTCGCAGCCGTTCAGAGGCTCGGGGTTGTTCCCCAGGGCACAATGATTACTCAGGGGCGCCGCATGGCTCCAGGCAAACAACAGGCCGTCAACTTGGAGGAGTCGGTGCCGGCGCCCCAGGTCTGGGGCGCCGAGACTTGGCTCCTCATCCCGACGACGCTACATATCGACGCCTTGGCCAACCAAGAACTGGCAAGGACCCCTGGCGTGAGTCGAGGCTGAACTGCTTCAACTAGATGCAAAGCAGGAGCACGGTGATCGCGGTTCGGGCACGGGATCGAGCGGCAATTGCGAGTTTGATTTCGTTCGTTGGCCCACCGGTCGCGCCGTCTCCGAATGGTTCGAAATCGAGTGAGATTGACGGCCTGCCGGCGATTCCCTGCTAAACGCATCCCAGCAAGGGCTATTACGTCTGGCTCGTGCGGCAGCTCCCTTGCGCGCAGAGCAATGAGGCCGCCGCGGCGATCATGTCAGCGTGCCGCGCGTCCAATCCGCTTTGATTCCCTCGCTCAAGCCGCGTTCAGCGCCTGCGTGAGGTCCGCGATCAGATCCGACGGGTTCTCGATCCCGATCGACAGCCGGATGGTGGAATCTAGCACGCCGATCTTTTGGCGAATGTCGGCGGGAACACCGGAATGGGTCATCGTCGCCGGCAGGCTTGCGAGCGATTCCGTGCCGCCAAGGCTCACCGCCAGCTTGAGGATCTGCAGCGCGTTGAGGAATTTCACCGCCGCCTCCTTGCCGCCGACGATGTCGAACGAGAACGTCGAGCCCGCACCCAGGCATTGCCGCGCGAACACACGGCCGGACAGCGAGCCCTGCTCGTGGTGACCGAGGTAGTGCACCCTGGCGACCTTCGGGTGGTCGCGCAGGAAGTCCGCCACGAGCCGCGCATTCGCATCGGCCTTCTCCATCCGCAGGCTGAGCGTCTCGAGCGAACGGTTGATCATCCAGCAGGAATGCGGATCGAGCTGGGTGCCGATGGCGCCGCGCAGCGCCTTGATACCTTTCATGATCGCCTTCGATCCGAGCGCAGCGCCCGCGATCAGGTCGGAATGGCCGCCGACATATTTGGTCAGCGAATACAGCGACAGATCCGCGCCGTGCTCGATCGGTCGCTGAAACACCGGCCCGAGCAGCGTGTTGTCGCAGGCAATGACCGGCGTGTGTCCCTGAGCCTTGCCGATGGCTTCGGCGGTGCGGCGGATCATTGCGACGTCGACGAGGCCGTTGGTCGGATTGGCGGGCGTCTCGATCAGGATCATCGAAACCCGCCCCTTGCCCATGGCCTCCTCCGAGGCCTGCTTGACTGCCGTCTCGTCGATTCCGCTGGCAAAGCCGACGGCACCGATCGACAGACGCGCAAGCGTGTTCGTCAGCAGGGTCTCCGTCCCGCCATAGAGCGGCTGCGAGTGCAGGATGACATCGCCGGGGCGGACGAGGGCCAGGATCGTGGTTGCGATGGCCGCCATGCCAGATGAGAACAGCGCGCAACTCTCGGTGCGCTCGTAGATCGCGAGCCTGTCCTCGACGATCTCGCTGTTGGGATGATTGAAGCGCGAATAGACCAGGCCCGCGCCCATGCCCTCCGGCGGCTCGCGCCGGCCGGCGACGTAGTCGAAGAAGTCCTGGCCGTCTTCGGCGGTCTTGAACACGAAGGTCGAGGTCAGGAACACCGGCGGCTTGATGGCGCCCTCCGACAATTGCGGATCATAGCCATAGGTCAGCATCAGGGTTTCCGGATGCAGCAGATGATTGCCGATATGGGTCTTGGACTGGAACGGTTTTACCATGGCTGCCTCGCTGTTCTGATGCTTACCCGCGTTGCGGGCCGAATCGGTGGTACACGGCGGTGGTCACAGAATCGAGCCCGGCCTTTTTGGGCTCCCTGTTTTACGGCGGTCTTCGCGCAGTTGCGGCATCGGGGAAGGGAGTCCGACTCTCGCCGCTACGTGCACGCATTTTAGCAGCTGACCTGAGCAATGCGCCGGCGTCTAGGCCGGCGCTCCGCAGCCCTGACGTACAGCGCTATGCCTCGTGCGAACTAACAAAGGCTGCTTCACAGCCGGAGGCCGTGATCATTGAGCACCCTATCCCTTAGAGCGCCCTTGATCTCGCGGGCAATTTCCTTACGGACCTCGGCACCTAATTCTCGCTTGGCATCCTCGACGAGATCAGAATCAGTTCCACTCAAGTCTCTGTCGGCGAGCTGTTGCTCCAGTCTGTTGTCGAACTCTTCGCCCATTGCATCAATGAGTTGGTCCTGCATCGCAGCATGGGCGTGCAGGGCGATGCGAGAAACCACATCGTCCCAAGGTTGCCAGTCCGTCGCCAAATAGTCAGCAAATTCCGCCGCCTCCTTACTCCGCACGGTTATCTCTGCACTGTCAACGTCAGCGTCGGTGACGCCGGAAACTTCAAAGAAGCGCATATTCGGCGCGACGTGCTGCAGTCCCAGCCGCTCGCGTAGCTTGTTCTGATAAGCAACATAGACCTCGATGGCATCGATGTTTTCGGCTCTGCCGACGGAGCCGAGCGAGTGAGCCTTCTCGCGCGCGGTCCCTTCCAGAGCATCCACGCGGAACATGACGCGCCCCAGATCGATGAGATCGGGAGGCCGCGCCCTATCGTCATAGACGCCGTTCTCCACGTCTGCGATGAGACGTGCTGTTTGCATACCGTTCCAAGTCAACGTTCTGCGATCCTCGCAGGTCTGGTTGGCATCGGCGGCCAGTTGAAAATACTGCGCACGCAATTGCGGGTTCTTCGCCGCCTCGCGTAGATCATTCGCCACCGACTGCTGGAATTCCTGATTGTCAGAGTTGACGGACTCGAACAGCTTGCCGAGGAAAAGCGCGTACTCTTCAGCGCCCGGCTCCTCTGCAGAGGTCCGCCAAGCGGCCAGCACCTCCGGATCGCCGTCTTTTGGATTGCCCCTGAGCCAGTCTGCGACGGCTTCGGTGAGAGTATGGTCCTGTTCATCGAGGATAGTGCACTCACGTGGTTGCCCGGAAGTATGACGGATGGACCGGTATAGTCCGCGGCATTACGGCTGTATGCAGCTTCGTCAGCACCTGATCCGGCAGCGGATTTCCAGACAGATCTACGTTGGCATCAGCGCCCAACTGCGTCAGTAGGTTCTCGGGTAGGCTGGTTAGCTGGTTATAGTCAGCTAGGAGGAATTCGAGCCCGGGTGGGAGCGCCTCGGGTAACCTGGTTAGCGGTTGCCACTAACGCGGAGCCTCTCGAGCGTGGCAGGGAGGACCTCCGGCAGATTCTGCAACTGATTGTGGCTGACATCGAGAAACTGAAGCGCGGGAGGATGGCGTCAGGCAGGTTCGCTAGCCGGTTGTTGCTCGCGTCGAGATAAGCGAGCACGGCCGGAAGGGTGGGCAAGTTGGTCAGCTGGTTGTGACCGACGTTGAGCGACTCGAGGGTGGCGGGCAGGGTATGGGGCAGCCTGGTTAGCCGATTGAAGGGAACGTCGATCCGCCTGAGATCGGTCGAAAATCTGGGCAAACTGGTCAGGGACAACGATTCGAGATCGAGATGTTGATTGAACTCAGAAAGATTTAATCGCGTTAGGGCTTCTTCTCGATCCTCGAGCGGGCCCACGTCCCGTTCGGCAGCCCAATTTTCAACCGTCTGGTCTTGGTCATCCTCCGCATGAGCTGAATCTGCCACGTCATAGCCTGTCAGCACTCCGTCCCACTGCGCCCCGGCCTCGTTTTCCTGCCCCTCTTGTTCGTTCGAAGAGATCCCATCGCCGCGCAGAATCGGTCCTGCCTCAAAAGGATCCATTCCATACTCCCTTGCCAGGACTGAGTAGACTCAGTCCACTACGATACGTTGTAACCTCTGAAGCACTTACCTGTCTGTAAGCTGACGACGAAGCTGTCGCCAGGTGGCGACTATCGGAGTAAGCATCCGGTGAGGCTTTCAATTACCCACATCTTCGGGGTGCCCCGATAGCGATGCCGACGGCGACATCTTGCAACTTGGTCCTCGCCAAACGACGATGTTTCCTGGAGGAGGATCACGTGTGCGGGCGAGATAGCCGCCGAGCACGGCGATCTGCAAAAGGTAAGTTGCGAGCGTTCGGCGAAGGATGCGCGGTTTGGAACGCGCCGCATCGATGCGGTCGAGTGCTTCAATGTCCGCCGGGCATAGGACAGTCTCGGGTCTCGCATCCGGTTGAGCGCGGGCGGACATAGTGATCCAAAAAATGCGCCAGCTGACAACGGTAGCGAGAGCGAGAAGCGTTACCAGCCGCTCGGCCGTCTGCAATCTCGCGTCCTCAGCGCGGCAACCAAGATTTCATGATCTTGTGGAACACCTCGACCTTGCAGCGCGAGGCGTACCAGTCGAGCTTCTCGACGGCGGCTGCTAAGTCGTCGACAGGCAAATTGGTTACGAGCTTCCAGTCGATCGGGTCACGATTCGACGGTGGGTCGACCACCAAGGCATGAATATAGACGAGCGTTTGCGGCGGTTAGCGCTTTTGCTTGCTGATTGGCGGCAATGTTTTCCCCGAGGCGAATTTGATCTGCAAGAAAGCAGTTTCGCCATCTTCACCGCCAATTCGCGACCCGGTGGCGGCCGGACCAAGGGACCGCGGCAAGTTGAGCGAACACGCGATGGGCCGCATTCGTCGGCGAGGCCTCCGACGCTGGTTCAGCCAGCCGATTGGCCTGAACGCGCACAAGAAACCGCGCCCGAGATCCTGCGCCAGGGAAAAGAGTTCGTAGATATCGCTTTCGCGATCGCCAATGTGCACACAGCGCTCGGGCGAGCCCAGAAGCGCGATGGACTGACGCAAATTCTCGAGCCAGCGATAACTTTCCTTGTCTCGATCGGCACGCGCGTTTGGTTCACGAGCCGCCTGAGCGCAGCTGTTGCTTTGAACTTGCTGCGGGTCCAAAACTTTACCGCGGACAGGCCGAGTCGAGTTCCGCTGGTGGTGACGACCAGACTCGAATGCGTCAACACGCCGCACAAGGTGTGGGTGGTGGGTTGTCCGGCCTTATAGCGCCCAGCATTGATGGTCTTTGTGTAGCCGATGTTGCCGGGCGACTGTAGATGAACTCGGTCGTATCCTGCAGGATCAGGACAGGCCCTTCGCGGGCTTTGAACGCGCTGCAGTCGCAGCGAAATGTCCCGCCATCACGCCGTGTTCGGTGACGCGCGGATTGTCGAAAAATCTATAGAGTGCTGCGTCCTGATGCTATCCTGAGGCCGGACATCGGTCGGCTGCCTTCAGCCGATACGGGCATTCAGTCTCAGGGCTTGCAGGACTCCATCATTGCGGGCTCAACGCGGCCCTCCCAGGGATGAGGCCACGGCAAGAAGTCCACGGGACTGTGAGCGGCGAGGCTGAGATGCATCAGAACATCACGGTCACCGTCGAGCCGTCCGCATACCTCCAAGCCGTTGTGGCTCGGGCCGAAGCGGCTTCACGCGTTCAACTCAACGGCCAGCTCGGCACGGGAATGCAGGGACTTGGCGACAATTCGGTTAAGTCCACACAAGGGCCGCCCACAGGATCACAAGAATGACGATGCTATTCCCACAAACGTGGCGCGCAGGCCTCCAGCGTGTCAGCGCAGCCATTGACGACAATATGGGCGAACCCGTTCTGGTTATGCTGGGAGGCCTAACTTTCCCGGAGAGCCTCAGCCTGACAGAGCTGCGAGGGTTATCGCAGTATTCATTGCGAAGCCCGAGACTGTGGTGATGGGCGATAAAAAGGTGCATTCGCGCGGCCATTCGCTGAGCCCGCTCATAACCACAAGCGTCCCCATCTTCACTTTCGATCACAAGGCGCTGCCGTGGCCGTTGCTGCAAAGCTATCGCATCACGCTCATTCGCACCGGTGAAGCCTTCGAGGTAACAGACATCAAGTCTGACAGCGTTGCGCGTATCGAAGTCAAGGTCGTTCGGCTCGGCAGGAGCGTAGAGTGAGCAGTGTAGTCAAACTGCAATTCGCGCCTCGCACTGCGGCCGTCGAGACTGACACTCCCGATGTCCTCGCGCATGCACTCGCGAAGTTGAGGAAATGTGGCAATCAACGTCCTGCGCTTGACGGATGAGCTGCCCGAAGTCGGGTTGCCATTCCTGGCTTGGCGGCTGACGCAGGACATTCCGGCTCGCGCCATTAGGGGGCGTGATGAAATGCTGCGGCGAGCCGATGCTTGAGCGAGCGCTCGGCCTTCACAGATTGTGGCAACTGAAGCAGAGATACGGTGAGATCAGCGCACCGTTCGCGCCGCTCTGATCGTTCTCCGAGACTGACAGGCTGAGCGCCGCGCAGTCTTGGCATCCAGGCTGAGGGTCGCAACGTCGTTAGTTTTGTAAGGAATGTCAGCTTACAAAATGCGAGAAAAATCAGTGTTATATTGGATTGGTGTTGGCAGAAAAGGTTTCAGAACCCCTTTTGGAGGCGCCCAAAGCGCCGAACGTTCGAATGGCGCTGTTTTTGTGTCCGGATTTCCGTTCGACGTTCCGCATGGCGGGAGGGCAGCGATATAAGGCTTAGCTCGCCTGTCCTCTACAGGTTCTGAACCTCCCGCCGCCACGGAGGCTTCATCCAGTGTCTGCGGCGTTTCAGAAGCCTGTAGGGGAATAAAAATGGAAGCCATCCGCAACGTCTCGAATTCGAAGATCGTCTCCGACACCGCAAGCGATGCCGCTATCGTCACGCGCATCAGCCTTGATCGCGGCCCGGTAAGTGGCGCTTGGTACGAAAGTCGCTCTCGCCTGATGCGCAAACCGAACGGCAAGCTCTATTTGGTCGAATAGATGGAGCCTGGAGGGCGTGAAGTCGTAACGCCGATCAGCCGTAAGCGTGCAATAGATCGGCTGAGCGCCGATCCGGCCCGTCGTCGTGGTGCGGCTGCCGCTGATCGTAAGCGGGCCGAACGGCTTTTGTCTGCGGCCTGAACGTCTACGGCAAGCGGCCCACACGGGCCGCTTTTCATTTGTAGATTTTTCCGCGCGGGTCCTTGTCAGCTTTTGGAAAGCTAGCCCGAATACTCAGCCATTGAGCTTAGCGGCGCTTGGCAGGGACAGCGCCTCCCCGGTGTACGCGAGGGGGCTAGAGCGCCGAGTCACGTCACCGCTAATCTCAATCGCAGCGCGGGCGCGGTAGGGACAACGCCCGATTCTTATCCTGACCTGGCGCCGAGCCGCGCCCGCGTTGCTTCCGGTCACTGAGACTGATCGCCCAAGCGCCTGGCAGCAACCGGTTCTGGTAGTTGCGCCATGGGCCTTCCGGACGATACTTTCCGCCGTCAGCTTCTGCCGCTTGAGGCTGGCCATGCTGAAGTTGGCGGGGCGTGCTAGGGACAGCGCTCTACCTCCAACGCTTCGGGGCGCCGTCACGTTGCCGCTAACTTCTACCATAGGTCCAAATGGACGGTGATCATCAGCGTGACAAACCTTCGCCCGCAGAGCTGAGACGTTCGGAGCGGATACTACGAGCCGATCAGATCGCACCTCGGGGCCTCACTAAGGCCAGTGCGGCAGCCTATTGTGGCTGCTCCAAGGACGCGTTCAACACGTGGGTTAAGAAGGGCTTGGTGCCGGAGGCTATCCCCGGCACTCAGCGTTGGGATCGCAAGGCGATTGACTGGTATCTGGACCGGGCTTCCGGTCTGCCTACCGGGGAGGCCGCATCGAGCGATCCCCTCGCAGAATGGCTGGTTTCAGAACGGAAGGCTGGCAGATAGGATTGTGCGGTGCGCGTGCATGCTGATGCCGACACCAAACCGCCCTTCGAGGGCGGCGCTATTTCTCGCTCAGGTACTCTTGACCTTGGCCACCGAAGGCCCCACAGCGCGAACTGCGCCTGCTAGTTGTTGGCCGGTCACCTTTGCCGCGACTGATCAGAGCGGGACGGCAAAGCCGCTGATGGCATCTAGGCGCGATGCCGTGAATCCGAAGTAGCCAGGGTCGCAGCCGTTCCGAGGATTAGATTACAATCCGAGTTCAACCTTAACGCTACGTTGCTACAGCGCGGCCGCAAGGATTCACACAGGTGCGGCAGCGCTATTTAAATTGCTTTGACTGACGTTTTGGTGGCGGGGAGGAACTCGCCCTCCGTGCCTAAGTTCTATGATTCCCCCGTTCGCCTCTGATCGGCTCATCGCCTCGTGTTTTGTCACGCCCCTCTGCATGAACGTCCTGTTTAACGTCTCGCCGCCGGCTACTGGCCAGCTCCGAAAGCTCGTTCTTCAGCGCATGCCGGCGAGTTTCGATACCTGGCATGTCGTCAACGAATTGCCGAACTTGGCGAGCTAACTCAACATCTGCAGGCACTCCAGATCGCTGGAGCTCGGCTGCATAGTCAAGATAACGCCGCCGGATTGCGTCCTGACGTGACTTGATCTGTTCGTCCCAAGGATGTTTGGCAGTCTTGCTACTCCTCACCTCCGAAAGCACCTCCTTCCGGGCGAGCTGATCGACATCAGGTGTGATCTTTCGCTTGCGCATGGCGAGGACTGCCCCGCGGTCGCCCTTTCGAACTCGCCCGCGGGTTCGCCGCGGCGTTGCCTCCGCCGAGATCCCGCGCAGCCGGAGTTCGCCAGCAAACCGTTCCCGCCACGCCTGCAGATCCGCCTTGCGCGGGTTGAGGCGCTTGCCGTCGTGGCCGAGGGACCGAACCGTCAAGTGCACGTGGGGATGCTTGTCGTCGAGATGCTGGACAAAGACGTAGTCGTGATTACAGCCGAACGTCTGGATGGCAAATGCCCGAGCGGAATCCTTGACAGCGACAGCATCGGTGCCAGCCGGCATCGACAGAATGATGTTGATCGAAAGCGATCCATCACGGCGGCGCTTGCCGTCGAGACTGGCATCATCTTCCCAGCGTTGCTGCAGATCTTTCAATCCGGAACGACCCGCTAGCGTCGCGCCCTGCTCTGTTTCCGCATCGAGCTCGCCGTTTCGCGTGATGTAGGCGAGGTGCGACTTCAGATGCGCCACGCTCTTTGTCCGCCCGGTGATCTTCACCATCACCTCTGGTGCTCGACGCACGATGCGCTCGAGCTTCGCACGCATCGCCGGCGTAAGGCGGCCCGGAGCCGCCTGATCGGGGATATCCCACTCGGCCCGCCCTGGGCGCCGATTGGGCGTTTCCCAGACGTACGAGATCGGCGGAAGTTCGAAGGCCAAGTCGTTCGGCCGCGGCGGACGCCGGCTCATGGCCTTCCATCCCAATAATCCGCGTTGCCATGCAGCGCACTACGCAATTGCGCGAGCTCTCTTTCGATGACCAATTTGGCCTCTCGAATCGCGGATAGATCCGGCTCAACCGCCCTGCCCTGCAGCACACTGCTGTTTGCGGCCCGCGCGATCTGGTTGATGTTGCCGCCGATCCGGTTGAGCTCGCGAACGATCGCGCGAAGCTCGCCATGCTCGTTCGGGGAATGCTGTACGGGCGACCCCAATCGCGAGCGCACCAGGGCAACAATCCAGCCGGTTCGCGTCATGCCACGCTGACGGGAGACTTCCGCGAGCTGCCGCATCTCGCTCTCGCGAAACCGCACCGTCACCTTTTCCGGCCGTCCAGGGCCAGGCGGACTCGCACAATGTTTTTCTGCGGGGGCCGTTCGAGTACTGCGAGATATAATTCACACCATGTGACACCATCATGACAAACCTAGGTACCTAGGTAGCTCTGGACAGGCAGGCTGCTACTCCCGTAGGTTGAGGCTCCGGAATCGGAGCTGGAAGGTGGCCGAATGAAATTTGTAATTGTCGTGCTCGATGGCCTTCGTCCTGACCAGCTAGACGAAGCAGTCACGCCGAATCTCGCCGAGCTGTCCAAAATCGGCCTTCGACTTGCCCGCCATACCTGATCGTTTCCCAGTGAGACGCGGGTTTCATCGGCCGCGCTGGCCACGGGCGGACATAGCTCGGCCCATGGAATCATCGGCAACCTTTTTTGGCAAACGGTCGGTCCATCGACGGATCTTCGCTCTCGGCGCTCCTGACGCTCGGCAGCGAACGCGGTGGCGTCCTCACCGCCACTACGATCGGCGAAGTCTTGGCGGCTCATGGTCGTGCGATGCTGACGATCAGATCTCAGTCGCAGGGCTCTTTTGGACTTTCGAGCTGGGGCAGTTGGCAGACAGGTGCGCCGGCGTTCTGGGTTCATGACCCATCAAAGTTCAGTAGCACTGCGGCCGTTCACCGCACTGCGTCATCGTTTCCACTGCTCCCTCCCGACGAGCGGCCGGCGCGTGCTACCATCGAACGTGTCGTCGATCTATTCTTTTCGTTTCTCAAGAAGGAAGCGCTTCCGGAGGTCAGCCTGCTCTGGCTTTCGGAGCCGGACATTACATATCACATGTTTGGACTTCAGCATCCTACGGCCCGTGAGGTGCTCCACGAGGTCGATCGGCAATTTGGACGCATTTTCGCTTGGTGGAGCGAGAAAGGAGAGCGTGAGGGAGTACAGCTTATTCTTGCATCCGATCACGGACACGCCATCATTGGAGAAAAGGTCTCCGTATTGAACCACCTGCAGCGGTCGGGATTCAAAGTCGGATACGAGCTCACGCCCGACGTAGACGCGCAATAACCGCTCAAAGGGTTGTCAATATTTGGGTCGGGGACAGAGAAGGCCATCTTCTGACAGAGATGTATCACAGCCTTTCCGAGCAGCCATGGTTTGGCGTGGCTTTCTCACGTAAGGCCGCTGATGGGTCTCCACTTGTCGCCAACACCCTCCCGCTTTCGGCTGTCATGGCCGAACACCAACGAAGCGCGGATCTGTCGTTTGTTCTCGCCGATTGCAGCGCGGCCAATCGGAACGCTCCGCCCGACGCCGTGTAGTACGATGGAGCCTATCCGATCGGCGTTGGCATGCACGGCGGGCTTTCGGCGAACGAGCTGTCTTCATTATGCATCCTTGCTGGCAATGGCTTTAAAACCGGAGTTGCTGCTGTCCCAACCAGCATCGTTGACCTGGTACCGACGATCCTTTCCAGCTTGAGACTGCCGCTACCGTCGACAGTGCAGGGCCGTATCATTGATGAAGCTTTGCAAGATCGCGAGGACTCAAGCCAGTATGATGTCGAAGATGCGAGCGTCTCAGTTGCCTCTTCAGCGCGCCGGGCAACTGTCTTCCGGGAGCGTTACGGACAGCGCCTTTATCTGAGGGGAGCGGCCGTAACGCGGCTGGCCCAGCCGAAGAACGATAGACCTGACGCTAATCCGACGCAGTTGAACACCTGAACCACGGACTATTTGCCCTATGTACCAAGGAAAGCGCTGGGAATTTGTTCGATCGAACATCGAAGAAGCTATTGCGTCGAGCCGATTTCGGCCAGGCGGAAAAGCTTCCGAACGACGTCGAGCTTGCTCTCAAATATGGTGTCAACCGGCACACCGTAAGATACGCCATTCGGAGACTTGAGCAGGAAGGATTGCTTCGTGTCGAGCAGGGGAGAGGCACCTTCGTTGTCGAACATCCAACAACCTATCTTCTCTCCCCTCAAACCCGGCTGACCGATAATCTCATCTCGCAAGGCCGCTTGGCACGTCGTAAGATCCTGTCTGCTGCAACGGTACCGGCAGACGAGCGGTTGGCCGGCTACCTCGACTTGCAGGCCGGTGACGATGTGCTGCGCATCGACACGCTGAGTTACCAAGACGAGATCCCGATCGTCATCGCGCATAGCTACTTTCCGGCGAAACGCACTCCAGGACTGCTGGATAAATTCTCTGGCACCAACTCGATGTCGACAGCTCTCAGGCGCATCGGAATTGACGACTACTCGCAGCAATGGGTGACGATAAGTGCGCGTCTGCCCTTCGCCCATGAGGCGCGCCTGCTTGAAATGTCCACTTCGGCGCCGGTCTTCGTCAAAGAGGGCCTTGATTGCTCCGGCCGTGTTCCGATCAAATTTGGCGAGAATGTACTTTGCGCACCAAGAATCAGCTTCAGATTCGACTTCAAAGAGATTAGTTCCGCGGAGCAGTCGCTTGCAGGAAAGTCTCGATCCGGAAAAGCGCAAGCGAGCAAATCGAAATCATCTGCCTCCCTCAAGGTCTAGGTCTCGTCCCATTCCCGCGGTCAAAGCGGCTGGGCGCAAAATGACTGTTTCGCTACCACCTCATCGCTTGGGATGTGTTTTCACATTGTATGCCGGGACGAGCGCTTGCGTTCTGCTAAGACAATGGGCGCCGCTTTGATTGCGGCCTCCGTCAAGCTTACGGTTCTTGGCCGTTCTTACCCGCCCGGCCTCAGAGGCTGCCGCGAATGTCGAAGAGGCGCAGCGACAAACCTTCCGTGACCGTCTTGAACTTCACCCTAGGCGATAGGATCAAACGTAGTCGGCTTCTGCGAAGATGCGCTCGGCGGTACGCAGATCTTCCGCGTCATCGATTTCGTACCACCTGAGCCCGTCGCATCTCACCGCAGCAAGCAGCAAGCCTCGTGTTTCCACGAGATAGGAAAGAAGCTCCTCGGTGTAGGCCTGGGTAGCTCCGGCCCTGATCATATCGTCTAGGGCCGGAATGACCTCCGTCCGCAGAGTAGACGCGGACAGCCGTAACAGATTTATCGTCTTGTAGAGAGGGGGGCCACCCGCGATTAGATCTCGCGCTGTTTGCTTCAAGCGAAATTCTGAAATGAAGCCAAGATCGGACAACAGGACCGCCGATCCCTGCATCAGCTCATGGAAGGGAGCGACAGCAGCAGCGTTGGGCGCTTCAGTGATGATCAGCTGCCGCAATACATTTTCCTCGAAGAAGACGTCGCCCTCAAGAACGAAGTAATCTCCGGAAAGGAGTGCGTCACGCGCCAGCCATAGCGAATAGGCGCTCCCAGTACGGTCGTAAGCGGAGGATTCGACGTAGTCAATCGTAACACTGCCAAAGCGGCTGCCGCAGGCCTCTTGGATCGCCTCTTTGCGATACCCCACAACGATCGTTACGTGTTCCACGCCAAGACAGCCAAGATTATGTAGGGCGTTGTGCAGGATGGGGGTGCCATGGATTTGGACTAGAGGTTTTGGGCTTAGCTCCGTGAGCGGCCGTAGACGAGAGCCCACTCCAGCGGCAAGAATGAGAGCATGCTTGGGAACATTCACAGGCATTTCAATTCGCTTTCTTCATCCCGCCTATGGTTCTGCAAGCATCCTGAGCGCCTCTGTTAAGTGTCAGGTGCCGCAGACTTGTGAGACCACCCCAGAGTTTGAAAGAGGCAGGCATGAATCGTGGTCGGCGTATACACTTGCATCAGCCGCTGTGTGTCCGTTCTTGAGCCGTAGGCAAAGCTGTTTTGCCATGTCGAGAGCCTCTCCAGGAGTTTTACGTCGCTGACAGTTCTGTGACACTGAGCGGGACCGACGAAAGGTGAGGGACTCATCGGCAGATTTTGAACAAAGGAAGCTTCAGGTGACAAACCCTGCTGCCATGGACTAGCGGGGCTGCAGATATTGCTTTTCGGCCACGGCGAGTTCGTCATACCTCAGGAGCTCGAATATCTCGCAGAGCGGTGCGATCTGAGGCTCAATGCTCGCAACGCTCTCTTGAGCTGCGATACTATCGCAGGCGCGCCGCATTGCAGCTGCCGCAGCTCGCATGGAGTGGTTGGTCCAAACCACTGTGGAGATGCGCGCATCCCGATAGGCTGAGACGGGCGTTCGATAGTATGTGGTCGGAACGATCACGACAGGTAGCCGGTTGCGCCACTCGGTGACGAACGAAAGTATCTCGTCCGCGGTACTCTTTCGCGAGTGAATCAAGATAGCATCGGCTCCCGCGTCGGCATAAGCGTGAGCACGCAAGATAGCTTCGTTCAATCCGTGCCCGGCGATCAGCGCCTCGATCCTGGCCACGAGAACAAGAGTTTCGGCGACTGCATCCTTTACAGTCCGCAGACGACCGGAGAATTCATCGATATCGGCGAGCGGATGCCGCTCACCAATGAGCGAGTTCAGCTTCGGGAAGCAGCTGTCCTCAAGCGAGACGCCTGCTGCGCCAGCCTGACCAAGTTTGCGTGCGAGCAGGCGAGCATTGTTGAAATTGCCGAAGCCGCCATCCCCATCAACGAGCACAGGTAGCTCTGTCGAGTCCACTATGCGCTCGACGCTCTGGACGAGCTGGCTCCATGAAGCTTCATTGGCATCACGATAGCCCAGGGAGCTGGCAATCGACAGACCAGACGCCCAGAGCCCCTTGAACCCTGACCGCTGTGCGATTGTGGCGGATAGGCCATCATGCGCTTCCATCAGAAACGAGAGCTCATCATTCGAGCAGACCTGGACATGAAGCATTTCGGCAGGCGACGGCCGCGCGCATTGATGACCTGCGGTGGGCCGAACGGCTTGTGGTTGATACTGCATGCCTAAATCCCGTAAGCCGACCTAGATTGCCACCAATGTCACTGCTCATATCGCTTCGGCGTGATGCCGCTCAATGACCAGCATTGGTAGTTTATCGGGACCGCAAAGGCTTGCATGATCGCGATAGGAGGCACGCCGAACGCAAAGCTTTCGCTATGGGTTGATTGGCCTCGCGCCTAAGGCTGGAAGAAGGGTTTTGTATGCAAATGAATGACCTTCCGTTCGCGAGCCTGGTGCTGCGGCCCCCAGCGAGAATTGCCCCCCACTCCTCGGCGGGGGAGGAGCCCTTAGTGATATCCGGCTCACATAGAGTTTGACGCAAATATCGAACAGCCACGATTGTCGCAATGCTGCTGTCAGGTTGACGACATACGTCGCAAGCCTGTCGACAGGGCTGCGGTGGGATGGCAGGATCCGCGCGAATGGCGCGGCAATCGCCGAAGAATTTGTCCTGCCTCGCCGACAGTTTGCTGGCGCCACTGAGTGGTATGGCATTTGCTGATGCTTTCCTGTTCTCTGGACTACAGGAGAAATTCATGGCGGATAGGCAAGAGGTTGTGCTGTCGGAACGGGAAAGACAGTGTTTGCGATGGGTCGAGGAAGGGAAGTCATCCTGGGAGATCGGGGTCATCCTGAACGTGAGTCTGAATACCGTCAACTTTCATCTCAAGAATGCGATGCGAAAGCTGGAAACATCCACCCGGACTTAGTGCGTCGTCAAAGCGCGACGTCAGGGTATTATCTAAGGTAACGGCATCGGTGCCGTTGCCCCTAATGCAGATATGGCGAAGTGTAAGGCGCGACTTTGGGTTGCTCCGGCGGAATGCGAAGCAAATTACGCGCCCGCAGCTGAAGGGCGTGCTTCTATTTCGTCGCCGATCGTCACGGGGCGCCGTGGACCACCAGGCGAGGTGAGATCGCGGCGCAGAACGCTCTTGAAAGCTCGAGGATCTGTCGGATCCCTGTGTTAACGTTCTGATCGATCCATCCCCGTGCTGCGGACGCGGCGGTCGGATGCGTGTCCCAAATTGGGAGGCGATCGTAGCGGTTTAGGTACTAAAGTCGTTGTCAGCGGAAAGGCGGTGTAGACGGCCTAGGCCGGGCACGAAGACGGCAATGACAGTCCGTGAACCCATTTTCGAAAGCGTGCTGCTGTTAGACGTTGCCCCATACTCTAGCGCTCTGCGCGCTACCAAGTGCGGGCAATCCTCACGAAGCGTAGCTGGCTCTATGAGCGACCTCTTCGCTGACCTCCGATGCGAATGTTGGGGTCTTCTGATGATGTAGCGGATTCGAGATAAGCTAAACATGTTTGCGGCGGAAGCCGCGATCCGGATGTCTGGAAAGGTAGGCGACTCCGAAGTCAAGCTGACTGAGTTGGACCACGACCAGAGGGCGCCATCAATGATGTGCAAAGTTGCAGTATCGTCGGGCCTCGAGGAGGAGGCGAGGCGTGCAACGCGACTACAAATCGTTGCGCGATGTAGAGCTCATCTGCATTCTCCGCGAGGTGGGTACGACAGGTGCGGAGCCATTAACGACGCACGCTCCTGCCAAGCTGGTCAAACATTCGAGTTGCAATTTCGTTCGATCGCATAGTGGGGAGCCGCCCGCATTGTTCGTGCCGCGGGCAGAGTATCAAGCCGACCACATCGGAGTATCCTCATCACGGTATGAATAGGGGCATGTAATCGAACCGCATCGTATAACCGCGCAGGGCCACACCTGACAGGGCCAAGGTTGCGGGCCGGGACAGCTTGAAGAAAGATTCTCTTAAGCGAAGTGCAGGTCCTTCCGATGCTGTTGGGTCGGGCGAGGTGGAGGACCGTCTCGATGGTCAACCAGGAGCCCGAGTCCATCATCTCGGTATGGGCTGGACCAACGAGGCTCAAATCCCCTTGTATCAAGATTATGCCTCGGCGCTGACCGCCTATAACGAGATCGATCCCGCTGATGCCGCGTTGAAGGAGGCTGCCCTATGGAGCCGTGATGTCGGCCTTTGACGCTTTAGTGGCCCCACTGAACCATACACAGGACATACTCTGGGATCTGCCAGCGGCGACAGCTTCACGCCATGGTCATCGCGGACAAGAGCTCGGTGCCCGAGAGGACTGACCGAACGAAAAGCATAGCACGGTGGATGACAGACTTCTGTAGCAGGACAGAGGAGCAATATCCAGGTCTTTGGCGCTGACGCGGTTCTTGCGCACGGCGCAGGCCTAGGAAATCAAGGCATCATATGAGTGGTCCATCACCAGAATGGGGGCGATACAATCAATTCATGTTCTATGCCTAAACGACGCTGATGCGAGGGGGGGCGGCGCCAGTCGGCGCGCTGGTGCCCGTTGATCGCTCCGCGGCGGAAAGCGGCGCTTGCTCTAGGCCGCAACAGCACCGTCACGGAACAGTTCGCAGCGAGGGTTGCACGAGCCTTGAACCGCCAAGAGGTGTTGCAGCGTAGGCCGTTTCTTGGGCATTTTTACTCTCCTTGTCTCGAGCGCAATTCTCCCGGCAATCAGTTAACGAACCGAGTTATCGGTGTGACTTCGCATGTTGCGCAAGGAAAAAGCTCCTCCAACTAGGCAATGCTTGCAGCCGAGGTGTCGAGATCGCCATGCATACCACCTTGGCATGATGTCGATCTGGCTGCTGATCAATGCGCTGATCGTTGTCCTGATGATGCCCGTCGACAAGTCTGCCCGGTGACGCCAACCAGGAGAACCTCGCATGCGGAGGTAAGCAGCATCGCTGCGTCCCAGTCTTGCCACTGAAGATCGAAAAAAGCTGGCGCTGTCTCACAGGCTGTCCGCCGACAGGCTGTGATGTCCGCTTGGCAACCAATGGCGGCAACGGAACATGGCCGTGCAGCCCCCGAACGGCTGAAACTTGCGACTCCTTAGCCGGCACGCAGCTTGCAGTAAGCGGCGCATGACATAGCGCAAGCCGCGCTATGTCATGCGCTTGCACGGTTTCCGCCGCGTCTGCCTGACGCGCCAGGGCCGGCCAGCGTGGCCCGCCGATCTTATCGAGAAAAAGTCCATGAACACGCCACCACTCTTGTCCGCGGTGTTGCCTTCGATTGCTAGCGCCACGTCCACGGCGCTTTCAAAGGAGCGAACGGATGCGGCGGTGACTGACGACCCATTCCTTTGGCTTGAGGAGATGGAAGGGCCAGGCGCGTTGGCTTGGGCTCGCGGCGAGAACGAGAAGACGCTCGGGGTGCTTCAGTCAGATCCTCGCTATCGGCGCTTCTACGAACAGGCGCTCTCCATCCTGCAGGCCAAAGATCGGATCGCAGATGTTCCATTCGAAGGGGGCGGTTTGGAGCAGTTCTGGCGAGACGAGAATCAGGTGCGCGGCGTCTGGCGGCGCACCACGCGTGAGAGCGATCGTAGCCAACACCCAAAGTGGGAAACCATTCTCGACGTGGACGCCTTAGCTGCCGCCGAAAACAGAAATTGGGTCTTTCAAGGTCGCAGCTGCCTTCCGCCTGAAGAGCGCCGTTGCCTGATTAGTCTTTCCGATGGCGGAAAGGATGCCGTGTCCATACGAGAGTTCGATCGCGCCGCCAAGACCTTCGTCGCGGACGGCTTTCATCTGCCCGAGGGCAAGCAGGACGTCAGCTGGGTCGATGGTGACACCCTCCTTGTTGCACGGGACTGGGGCGAGGGGACTTTGACGCAAGCCGGCTACGCTTTTGTGGTGAAGGAGCTCAAACGTGCTCAGCCGCTCAGTGAGGCTCGCGAGATCTTTCGGGGCGAGCCCACCGACGTTGGGGCGTCCCCCTTCGTGCTTCGTGACAGCGAGGGTCATATTCATGCGACCGGCGCCGCCCGCGCAATCAGCACTTTCGAGTCCGAGTATGTGGTCTTCCGCCCCGATGGGCCCATCAAGCTCAATCTGCCGAAGAAGGCCGAGATCGCCACGCTCGCGTGCGGCCGCCTGCTTGTGAAACTTGATGAGGACTGGATACCGTCCGAGGGCATCCGCTTCACGGCCGGCTCGATGATCTCGTATGACCTCGATGAATGGAAACAGGATCCGTTGCGCGCCAGACCATCGCTCGTCTTTCAGCCTGGGCCCCGGCAGGCACTGAGCGAGTTCACTCACACAAGGAACTTTTTGATTCTGACGATCCTTGAGAACGTTCAGAGTAAAGCGTTCCTCTACAAGTACGATCAGGGAGCTTGGTCGGCGACACCGATCCCGCTGCCGGAAGATACAAATGTCAGCCTGTCAGCCACTTACGATGAAGCCGACCGGGTCATATTCACCGTCTCGAGCTATCTCAGACCAACCTCAGTTTGGTCTTTTTATGCCGAACGCAAAAGCTTGGAGGAATTGAAGAAGGCACCCTCTGCCTTCGATGCGTCGAACCATGTGGTGGAGCAGCTCGAGGCCATTTCGCGTGATGGCACGTCAGTTCCCTATTTTCTGGTGCGGCCCAAAAACGCAAGGTTTGACGGCACGATCCCGACACTTCTCCATGGCTATGGCGGTTTCAAGGAGTCGCAACTGCCCTCTGATCTGGGATCGATGGGGCGGCTATGGCTCGAACAGGGCAATGCCTATGTCGTTGCGAACCTGCGCGGGGGCGGTGAGTTTGGTCCACAATGGCACCAAGCGGCCCAGGCGGCAACGAAGCAGACGACATGGGATGATTTCATTGCCGTTGCCGAGGACCTGATCCGTCGGAAGATCACTAGTCCGCGCCAGCTGGGCGCGATTGGCGGCAGCCAGGGCGGCCTGCTCGTTGGCGCCGCGATCACCCAGCGTCCCGAGCTCTTCAACGCGGCGATCATCGAGGTGCCGCTATTCGACATGCTTCGATACACCAAGCTGGGCGCGGGCGCCTCCTGGATCGGCGAGTACGGTGACCCCGCCATTGCCGAGCAGCGTGCGTGGATCGAAGGCTACTCGCCATACCAGAAGCTGGTGGCGGGCAAGACCTATCCCGCTCCCTTAATTCTTACCTCCACCAAGGACGACCGCACGCATCCAGCGCACGGCCGCAAAGCTGCCGCGAAGCTCGCCGCGCTGGGCCAGCCTTACTTCTATTACGAGAACATCGACGGCGGACATAGCGCCGCGGCCAATCTCATGGAAGATGCGCGTCAACTCGCCCTTGAATACACCTATGCATCGAGGCGGCTTTGTTCTGAGTAAGTTCGGCGGACGGGCTGATCGAAGCCGATAGACTAGAGACCATTGGTTATCTCAACTCCTCAGTTTGCTCAGCTGAATTCATGGAACGCAAGGCGAGAGAGCTGATGAGGGTGGGCGGACTCGATGAAGCTCGTCAGATGCGCAAATTACCGGTCTGAACAGCCTCGACCGCTGTCGAGCGGATTTCCTGGCGTCCCAAGCACAACATGACGAGCTGGAAGTAAGTTGCTAGATGGGATTCCTTGAGGATAGTCAATCCGCGCCATGCCTGCATTGAGCTCCCTGAGCAACCATCTATTTCTCGTACGGCGAAGTCGCTACGCAAGCGGTCACGGATGCGACCAATTGCTTATTCCTCCGCGCAGTCGCCGTCAGAGGCCGCGGCGACGCAGGAACGGCAGATCCAATCGACGCACAGCGTGACGCAGCAGTCGCCTTGGCTGCCGCCCCGGCTGCGAAGCGCGCGCGGCACTTAACTCAGGTAAAGTGCTATCGTTCTCACGCAGCATAGATCCAAATCGACAGCGATTATTGATGGGTCTGAAATGATTGTCTTTCCGCGGTGAGAAAGCGTTCGCGCAGGGTTGCACAATCTGCCAACTGCACGAGCGGGCGGTATGACCCCGACACATTTATCGCGATCGTCAAAACCTCTATTAGGACGCTACCTCATTCGCCGAACGTGAGGAGGTCGCCACATCGAGGGGACGCCAAGGACCATGTTTCGCTGGACGGGATGAGCGGGGATTCCCTCGGGTCGTCATCGATTTTCAAAGAACAGAGTTGGTATTGGCAGCAGAATTCCCGATCGGTAACTTTCTGGGTCGCCCCACCCCGGGCTTGGGGTTAAAGTGCGGATTCCGATCGATGTCGCCCAGGATTCCGAGATGATCTCGCCCACCATTCCGATTTGAAGTCGCCCACCCGTTCCGAGATGATGTCGCCCACCATTCCGGGATGATGTCGCCCGGGTGACGAGACCTCTTCTGGCTCCCATAGGGTCAACCTTTCGGTTTTGCGAAGGGGGACCCTGGATGCCGACGGAGAGGCTTGCGATGCGCCGTGTGCGCGATGTGATCAGGATGAAGGCGGCTGGGCTGCCGAGCCGCGAGATTGCTCGGCGGATGGGCGCGGCGCCCTCGACAGTGCGGCTGACCATCCGGCGATTCGAGGCCGCAGGCCTGAGCTGGCCGTTGCCCGACGAACTCACGGACGCGGCCCTGGAGGCCCGCCTGTTCGCCAAGACCGGCAACGGTAACCGGCAGGGTCATCGCCGCATCGCCGAGCCCGACTGGGCGGCGGTGCACCGCGAGCTCAAGCGCAAGCATGTGACGCTGTCGATCCTGTGGGAGGAGTACATCGGCGCCGAGCCCGGCGGATACCGGTACTCGCGCTTCTGCGAGCTTTACCGCGCCTGGGAGGGACGCCTGTCGGTGACGATGCGCCAGGCGCACGCGGCCGGCGACAAGCTGTTCGTCGACTACGCGGGCGACGGCGTGCCGGTGGTGGTCGACCGCCTCACCGGCGAGCGGAGGACGGCGCAGATCTTCGTCGCCGTGCTCGGCGCCTCAAGCTTCACCTACGCGCAGGCGACGTGGACGCAGGGGCTCGCCGACTGGATCAGCGCCCATGTTGGCGCCTTCGCGGCGATCGGCGGCGTCCCGGCGCTCTTGGTGCCTGACAACACCAAAGTCGCAGTCATCAAGGCGAGCCTCTACGACCCGCAGATCAATCGCACCTATGCGGAGATGGCCGCGCATTACGGCACGGCCGTCTTGCCGGCGCGACCTCGCAAGCCGCGCGACAAGGCCAAGGTCGAGCAGGCCGTCCTCATCATCGAGCGCTGGCTGCTCGGCCGCCTGCGCCACCGCGTCTTCTACAGCCTCGCCGAGGTCAACGCAGCGATCGGCGAGTTGCTCACCAGGCTCAACGAGGAGCGGCCGATCCGGCGGCTCGGCGTGACGCGCCGCCGGCTGCTCGAGGAGATCGACCGGCCGGCGCTCAAGCCGTTGCCGGCGAGCCCCTACGTGCTCGCCGAGTGGCGGATCCGCCGCGTCAGCCTCGACTACCACGTCGAGGTGGAGAAGCATTATTACAGCGTTCCGCATCGCTTCGCGCGTGCCGAGGTCGAGGTGCGGTTCACCGCCCGCACCGTCGAGATCTTCCACAAGGGCGAGCGGATTGCCGCGCATCAGCGCATGAGTGGCAATCACAAGCACACCACCGTGCCGGAGCACATGGCCTCCAGCCATCGGCGCTACGCCGGCTGGACTATCGGGCGTATCCGTCAGGACGCCGCCGCGATCGGGCCGGCAACCAGCGCATTGTGCGACCTCATTCTCGACGAGCGCTCGCACCCCGAACAAGGCTTCCGCGCCTGCCTCGGCATCCTCAGGCTCGCCGCCTCCTATGGGCGCGAACGGCTGGACGCGGCGGCTGCGCGGGCGATCGACATCGGCGCGCGCACCTATGGCTCGGTCAAGTCGATCCTCGCCAACAATCTCGATCGGCGTCCCGCTCACCAGCGCTCCGCGGACGATGCGCCGATCCTGCATGCCAACATCCGCGGACCGCGCTACTACAATTAGGAGACCGTCCCTTGCTCACCCATCCGACCCTCGACCGCCTCAACGCCCTCGGCCTCCACGGCATGGCCAAGGCCTTCGCCGACATTGAAGCCGCCGGTGAGGCTGGCAGCCTCAGTCACGCCGAATGGCTTGCTCTGCTGCTCGAACGTGAAGCCTCGCTGCGGCACGACAAACGGCTCGCCACTCGCCTGCGCTACGCCAAGCTGCGCCAGCAGGCATGCGTCGAGGACATCGACTATCGCACCCCGCGCGGTCTCGACCGCCCGCTGTTCGCCAAGCTTGTCGAGGGCCGTTGGATCGACGACCACGTCAATCTCCTGATCTGCGGCCCGGCAGGCGTCGGCAAGAGTTGGCTCGCCTCGGCGCTCGGCCACAAGGCCTGTCGCGACAATCGCTCCGTGCTCTATCAGCGCGTCCCGCGCCTGTTCGACGATCTGGCGCTCGCCCGCGGCGACGGTCGTCACCCACGCCTGTTGCGCAGCCTTGGCCGTGTCGATCTGCTGATCCTCGACGATTGGGGGCTCGAGCCGCTCGATGCCGGCGCCCGTCACGACCTCCTGGAAATCCTCGAAGATCGCTACGGTCATCGCTCCACCATCGTCACCAGCCAGCTCCCCGTGGACCAGTGGCATCTGCTCATTGGAGATCCCACCTATGCCGACGCCGTGCTCGATCGCCTCGTCCACAATGCCCATCGGCTCGACCTCACCGGTGAGAGCCTGCGCCGAACCCGGCAATCCGCCCGAAAGACCTGAGCGCTGTGGACATGCCGCTGCGCTTGGACAACGCAATCGCGTTGCCCACATGCCCACAGCAACCGCAGAAGAAGAAAAAAGGTTGAAGTCGCGATTCCAGATTGACCGCGCGGCTTGACCGATGCCAGAGAACCAGCCGGCCAGAACGCCTCGCCGCTGGGCGAGATCAAATCGGAAAGGTGGGCGACATCGTCTCGGAATCCACGGGCGACTTCATATCGGTACGCCTGGGCGACTTCGTCGGAATCCGCAGTTAAAGTTCCCGTTCGGTAACTTTTTGCCTCTCAACCATGGAACTGAGCGAAAAACTCCCGCTCGGTAACTTTTCGCTGGACACCCACCGTTTCAGCTCATAAAGTTCCCGTTCGGTAACTTTACGACGAGAGAGCTATGAACACGCGTCCAAAGGGCACTCCCCTCTCAGGCGGAAACGACGCTCCTGGCGAGACCGGTGTCGCGCGCCAAGCCGCCGAGTTCGCTGCAGCATTCGGTCGCCTCATCCAGGCAGAACGCAAACGCCAGGGCCTCCGGCAGGACGAGCTGGCCATGGTGGGCGGGACAGGAAAGCGCTTCATCGTTGACCTCGAGGCCGGAAAAAGCACGTGTCAGCTCGGGCGCAGCCTGCGCGTGGCAAACGTGCTCGGGCTGCGCATCGAGGATGTTCTCAAGGATGCCCAAGCCCGCCGCGCGAACACTTCCGAGACACCGGACATTCCCGACAGCGACGAGGAGGAGCCTCATGGACCGTCTTCCCGTCTACTTTGAGACGCGAGAGGTCGGCTGGATCACGACCGCCGACGAAGCGTCAGGCTTCACCTATGCCGAATCCTGGCGCGGGCTGACCGGCGCCTTCCCTGTGTCGCTCACCATGCCGCTCTCGCGGGCGTCGCACGATGCCTCGGCAATTCTGTCATGGGCGGCAAATCTGCTGCCGGAGAACGCAACTCTCGGGATCGTAGGTCATATGCTCGGCAAGTCGCCGGCCGATGTCATCGGCCTTCTTGCCGAGATGGGCCGCGACACCGCCGGCGCGCTCTCCGTCGGACAGCCGGGCACCGGGCTGATCGCCGGAAAATGGCGAGAGATCCCCGACAAGGCCGCGCTCGAGCGCATCCTCAATGAGCTACCCCACAAGCCCTTCCTCGTCGGCGAAGATGGCGTGTCGATGTCGCTTGCCGGTGTGCAGACGAAGCTCGCCGTCGCTCTGGATGGCGACACCCTGTACATACCGATCGACGGCGCGCCATCGACCCACATCATCAAGCCCGATGGCGAGCGCTTGCCTGGCGCCGTCCAGAACGAGGCATTCTGCCTGACGCTCGCGCGCATGATCGGAATCCCGACGCCGAAGGTGACGACCGGGACGGCAGGCGAACGTAGCTACCTGCTGGTTGAGCGCTATGACCGCCGTCATGACGGCAAGAGGTGGCGGCGGCTGCATCAGGAGGACTTCTGCCAAGCCCTGGGCCGACCGCCAGCTGCCAAGTACCAGAACAACGATAGAGGCCTAAAAGGACCATCATTGGCCGACATGGTCGGCGTGACCCAGCGCCACATGACAGCACAGGAGACCGCTCGCTTCGTCGACCTTGCCATCTTCAATCCAATGGTGTGGAACACGGATTCCCATGCCAAAAATTACTCGCTGATGCTATCGGCGCGCGGCGCCGCCATGGTGCCAGGCTACGACATCATCTGTGCGGCGCCATATCCGAAGATCACACGCAACATGGCGCAGAAGATCGGCGGGCAGAAGCAGGCTGATCAGCTTGGACGAAACCACTGGGAGCGCTTCGCCATCGACTGCAAGCTCTCTCCAACACAGACGATCCGTCGCGTCTCCGAGATTGCTCAGGCCGTGACGCACCACGCAATGGTGGCCAAGGCCGAAGTCGAAGCCATGCCTGCCCGCGGCGATCCCGTCCTGGACACGGTCGTCGAGGCGGTGATTTCGCGCGCACGCGGCTACCTAGATCGCCTGAAGCAAACGGAGCCAGCGCCGAAAGGCGCAGCAGCCCTATCGTCCTAGTATTACAGTTGCTATTTTCGGTGAGTTCTGAATCCATGGGTGACCATGATACGGGATCTGGTCATTGGTGGTGCGTCGGTTGAAGATACGCTGACGCTGCGGGCTTCCTCGTTGCGAGATGCCAGGCAACGCATCCGTCCGCTGTTTACGCAGGAGCGGGTGGCGGCCTCGGCGTGACGGTTTCTCGACGGACTGTTGGGTAACGAGCCGCGCAAGACGGGTTGGATGCGGGCTGAAGCGGCCGGCGATCCAGGCCCGTGGCGCCAGCAGGCGATCCTGGGGTCGGGGGCAGTGGGATGCCGACACGCTGCGCGACATTGTTGCGTGAGTACGCGCTGGAAACGTTTGCCGATGAGGACGCGGTTCTGGCTATCGATGAGACCGGGTTTTTAAAACAGGGCAAGGCGTCGTGCGGCGTCGCACGCCAGTACACTGGCTCGGCGGGCAAGATCACCAATTGCCAGATCGGAGTGTTCGCCTCCTATGTGTCGCGGCATGGCCATGCCTTCATCGATCGCACGCTCTACCGGCCGAAGGAATGGACGGACGCCCCCGCTCGCCTGAAGGCACCGCATGTACCGAGCGATGTGGGCTTTGCGACCCAGCCCAAGATCGCGCGTCGAATGATCGCTCGTGCAATCGCCGCAAGGGCGCCGTTCTCGTTCGTGGCGGCGGACAGCGTGTATGGCACGGGCGAGATCGAAACCCTGCTGCGCGAGGCGGGCAAAGGCTATGTTCTGAGTGTTGCTTCCAATCACGTGTTCCGTTCCTGGGGCAAGCCGCAGCCTGTCGCCGGCACCGCCTCCGCGATCGCGCAGAACCTTCCCAAGAACGCCTGGCGCCGCCGTCAGGCGGAGGGACCAAAGGTCCGCGCTGGCACGACAGGGCCTATCTCGAGTTGGGCCGATCTCGACGTCAGTGAATACAACGACGACCTTGCCGGGGAATGGACGCGGGGTCTTCTGATCCGCCGCAACATCGCCGACGGCAGCTTGGCCTTCTTCTCCAGTTGGTGCCCCGAGGGCACCTCCATGCAGAAGCTGGTGTCGGTAGAAGGCCATCGCTCGCCCATCGAGGACAGCTTCGAAACCGCCAAGAACGAGCTCGGCCTTGATCACAACGAAAGCCGCTCCTGGCATGGCTGGCATCGCCATGTCTCACTCGTCATGCTGGCCTTCGCCTTGATGGCCGTCATCCGTCATCGGGCCAATGCTGAGCCAGCGCTCAAAAAACGCGACGCCGGCGCACCAAACATCGTTCCTGATCCGCTGGTCGATCCAGGAAATCCGTCGCATCGCTATCAAGCTCGCTCAACGGCGCATCTCGATCGACCGTGTTCTCGCATGGTCGCTCTGGCGGCGAGCTCACCAGGCCGACGCTCGCCGCGCTCACCTCGGACGAAAAATGAAACTGTAATGCTAACTTAGATGAGCCCAGAGCCTCTCTTCGCGAAAAGCCTAATCAGTCTCAAATTATCTGACGTCGGACGTGCCAACTGCGTTGTTCAACAAGGACCTACAGAATGCAGGCGTGAGCTTGCCGCGGTGGATCACGACGTTTTCGTGCCCCATCGCGGCTCGCGCGCTCTGCCAGTGCCGATTGTAGCCGCGCTGTTCATTGGATTTCACATGGCAAGCGGCGAATTCGGCGTCAGCCGCCGTCGCCAAATGCCACGCATGTACCGGCCGCTTCGTATGGATGTGCACCCACATCGGATTCGCCGTCGCACCGTTGCGCAGTGCCTTGGGCCGCAGCTTAATCTCGAACAGCGTCCCCGGATCGCCGCTCAACGCGCGCGGAGGATCCGGAGGCTCCAACTCCCCGGCCGCCCGCAACGCTTCAAGGTATTTCTGCGAGGGAAAGCCGTAGCTCTTCATGCAATCGATCATGATCGCGGCTCTTTGCCTCTTCAATGAGTTTGCCTGTCCCTGCACCTCGGAATACATCGTCTTGAGCCGGACTATCTTGTCGTGCACTTCGGGCACTTGCGCGGGCGTGAGCAAGCCACTTCGACGAGGCTCCTCCAACGCGGCTACACAGGCTTCGATCTCGGCGGCCTGTCGGTGGAGGCGCTCGACGACGATATTTAGGACGTGGTCGGCGTCCTCGGGTTTCATCTGACGCGCTTGCGAGACGGCGCTTTGCTGAGCGGGCAGATCGAACTGCAAAAGTTCGTCCAATCGCTTGAGCAGTCCCGTCAGCGCTTCTCTGGAGGGCGGAGCCTGCCACATCGTCAGGTTTCCGCTCGCCGACGATGACGCCCGCGCGCGGGCCTCCTCCGCGCTCGTGAGTTTCTTTGTACCCAAATCCGAGAGTACGATAACCTTGCGTGTTGAGCCCGTGCCAGCGTCGGACCCGGCGAGCTGCGGCTCAGCGCCCCCAGCTGTCGAACTCCCCTCGCCTGCGGCCGCTGCGCGCCTGCCTTTGCCCTTCCTGCGCGCTGCAGTGCCTTCGGCCACCCCGGCAGTATGTTCCGGCAGCACAGCCCAAGCCGGCGGTTCAATCGTGGCGGGTGTCTTTGGCTGAAGTGCCAGCAGCCGCATGACTTCGTCCGCTGTAAGCCACGCACCTTCCACTATCTGGTCCAGCAATTCTAACGGAACATCGGCTCCCGCTCCGGCGTCCGTCAGGCTGGCAACCATGCCGCTCACTCCTGATGCAAATTCCGAAAGCCGCTCCATGACTCCTTCCAGAACGTCGCGGTGCTCAGCGTCAAGCGGCGCTCCGTTGCGGTTCATCACGGCCTCGGCCGTCGAGGCGAATGCCGGAACAACATCCTCGATGAAGGTCCCGAGCAGACGCACTCGCCCGTCTCCATCGATAAGGGCGTCTCTGACGGCTGGTCCCAACCTGCTCGCTAGGGAGAGCTGCGCGAGAGTGATCTGCGATTCCAGATACTTGTACTTCGTGTTGAGTGCATAGCCGGTATGCAGTCGTAGCGCGGCCTCTTCGGACTTCCGCAACTCGGGCGTGCTGCTTGGTAGGTCGGCAGTAGCCGCGCAGACGGACTGCATCCGCTCCGAGCGCAATGCCCTCTTTCTCCACCACTCCATGCAGTGCTCATAGTAGGGCTCCACGCCTGAAAGCACGCGGTTCAGCTGGTCAGGCGAAGCGGTGCGGATGATCCTGCCGAGCAGGGCTGCTGCTTTATGTCTGCTCTTCTCCAGGTCATCGAAAATCGCAGCAGCCACGGCGTTACATTCGTCGGCCGCGCCCAGCGTCTCATCGCGGAGCTGGCGAGCCCGATGGTCGGGCAGAATGCGCCGCGCCAAACCTGGGGGCAGAGCAGCGTAGTAGTCCAGAACTGCTAAGCCTGCTTTGACGACTTGATCGATCAGCTCTTGCCTCTCGGACAAGGTCCGGCCGCCCGTGGCTGCCCTACGACAAGTATTAAGGTCCTCAAGCAGGCAGTCCAACGCTCGCTTTGCTGCCTTAACCTCATCTCGTGTTGGCGCCGCCACATCCGAAGTTGGTTGCCGGTTCACGAGCGGCGCGGTTCTATCTTGAGGCCCGGAGCGCATCCGCTCCACGACGGCCTCGAAAGATTGACTGCGTTCCCCAGGGACGAGGCCGAACTCCAGGCTCGAACTGCTCGATACCCCAGTGCTGTCGGCTCCTGCAGCTCCAACGTACGATTTGCCAGCTCGGCCGATGCCCGTCATATTTTATCTCCGATAGAAGAGTCGAGAATGCGCAGCCTTCCTGGCTAAACCGCTTCGCTGACGAGTAGCTGACCAAGAGCGTTTTTCCCGATGCACAAGCCCATGTCGCCTTGGGTCCACTTCCATCGCAGCTGCTGTGCTGCTGAAGACAGCGATGCCGGGATAACCGCCTCAGCTGCGGGATCATCACCTGCGGTACATGACCGCAGCCTGAAGCGCGAAATTTTCGCGAGCGCGCCGGGGGCAGCACACCGCCACTCGACAGCCTTGCATTGGGAGTTCATTTTCCTCTGGAAATTGCCCGCGATCGGCGCAGCAATAGGTGCGCGGACGTTTCGGGCGAAAATCCGTACGCGGGACATCGCGCATAATCTAGTGTCCTAAACCAGAAGTTCATGGCCTTTAAGGCCTTGGCTGACACAGTGTAGGCAGAAGCGTTCGATGGAGCTGAGAATGTCGTCAGCTGATTTGGTCCATCGGAATGGGCTGGGGTCGGCGTTGTGCTGTTCGATGAAGGACGCGATCTCAGTACGTAGCTCCGCCACGCTGCGGTAGATGCCGCGCCTGGTTTTGCGCTCGGTGATGAGGGCAACGAAACGTTCGACCTGATTGAGCCAGGATGAGCTGGTTGGCGTCAGATGGACTTGCCAGCCCGGTCTTTTGGCCAGCCAGTTACGGATCAGCGGCGTCTTATGGGTTGCCTAATTGTCCTTGACGAGATGAACGTCCAGATCATCCGGCACGGCGACTTCGATCTCATCAGAAACTTGCGGAATTCTGTGGCCCGTGGTGCCCGTAACACTTGCCGATGACCCGGCCGGTTGCGATGTCGAGAGCGGCAAATAGCGATGTCGTGCCATGGCGCTTGTAGTCGTGACTGTGGTGTTCCACCTGACCAGGTCGCATGCGGAACGAGGGTTGGCTCCGATCCAGCGCCAACATCTGCGGCTTTTCGCCGACACACAGCACGATGGCTCGCTCGGGCGGGACTACGTAGAAGCCGACGACGTCGCGAACCTTGGCGACGAAGTCAGGATGGTTTGAAAGCTTGTAGGTCTCCAACCGATGTGGCTGCAGGCCGAAGGTGCGCCATATCCGCTGTACCGTCGAGACCGACAGTCCACTGGCCCTCGCCATGCTGCGCGAGCTCCAGTGAGTGGCGTTGGGCGGTTTCGTCTCAAGGGTGCGGACGATTACTGCCTCGATCCGGGCATCTTCGATCGTGCGCGGCGTCGCTGGTCGACCAAGGAAACCCGTCGCATCGCTATCAAGCTCGCTCAACGGCGCATCTCAATCGACCGTGTTCTCGCATGGTCGCTCTGGCGGCGAGCTCACCAGACCGCGGACGCACGGCGCGCTCACCTAATGCTAGGAACAGACGCATGTGGCGACAAACCCGAGCCGCCTCACCGCCGGAAAACGTGGCTGCACATCTGCGCTCAAGGCTTCCGGGGGCCGTCGCCCATGATGGGCGAGAGAGCCTCGTCGACATGTCGAATTGGCATCACGGCGTTGGCGACGCCGTCGGATTCGCAATTGAAACGCGCGCCAGAAGACCTTCCTTGCCTCCCGTAAGCCCGTACTCCTCTGCAGGCTTGCCGTCGAGTTTGGCCGCTTCGGCGACGCCCTTCGAGCGTCTTGAAAGTGTCATCCGAAAGACGCAGGGCGCCAACACCAAGCCGTCGTCGCCATCTGGCTCCGCGTTCCCACCCTTCCATCCACGCAAAGCCTAAGTCGCTACTACGTTTGACGGCATTGAATGCTTGAATGAGCGCGCCAGCTTGGTTGATCTCTTTTTTTGACTTATCCGCAAAGAACACATTCCTTTTGGTCGCGATGATCAGTTTGTGGACGGCATAGCGCTCCGGGGCCGGTACAAGGACCGGCACGCCGGCGTCGTGCAAGACAAGAGGGCGGATGGGCTCATGGATCAGTTAGTCTAGGAGCCGCAACACCTGCGCTCCTACGGACGGCCCCAATGACATCTGCGTCAGTCTGGAGGAGTAGTCCTCGTCGCCACGGTTTGGTGTAAGGAATTCGACCTTGAGCCGGTGGCATTGGCAAAACCGCTGAACAGCTTGGTTTCATCGGGGGAGAATGAGGGCGCAGATGTCGGATCCACCTTTTTCAGGATCTCTTCGATGTCGGGCATGCTTTCATCGATCCAGATCGAGATGCCGTAAAATTTCGCGATGTCCATATCCTCGGTCGTCACGAGCTCGTCGGGCAGCTTGAGGCCGACTACGCCGCTGTATGTCCGATAGGCCATCGAACCGACGAGCGTGGCGCGAATCCGGAAAAGTCCCGCGCGTGCGAGTTCGTTGACGACGACACCTTCCATGTGGGGAGGAGCAGGGTAGCCGGCCCGCCTCAACTTCGCTGCCAGCTCGCGTCGCGCGCTATAGCCAATCTTGGTGCGCTGGAAAGCTTCCGCGCGTTGGCAATCTCGGGATCATCGGTCGGACAGACATATTGAGGGTCGTCTTCGTCGGTCCCTCGCCACCGAGGGCGCGTAGGTCTTCTAGCAATAGTATTCGCGGCGGCTCGCTTCTGTTTTGAGAAAGGTCTGGTTTTCCGGAGCGGCTCGCGAGCCGCAATAACATCTCTCGAGCGATTCGGCGGCTTGATCGTGCAAATCCGCCTCAACGGAGGCCGTCGAAAAACTGAGGCCCGAGATCACCGACCGCAAGCAGCGCGAAGCCCGCGCTCGCCGTACGCGAGACGCGCAATCAGGCCGACCAGTTCACTAAGCGCCTGCGGGCCATTCTGGCCGACCTGAAGCGCGTCCGACGGACCGTCATGGAGTCGAAAACAGTCGCTACCCGGCTGGCAGCCTTTTTCGAGGAGTTAGTCGAGTCCTGCTGAAGGATTTCGAGTCCATCCTCACCGTTAACCATCCGTACCGCTTCCGCGACGCCATCGTCGATCTCGCGCGGAGCTACACCCCGGAAACCATGCAGGTCCTTGCCGAGGAGTACACAGCTTCCAGCATGGCAGCCGACATCGAGGACGGTCGAATGGCCGCTGCCGACGACCTGCTGGCCATCGAAAGCATCTTCGATCAGATCGGGGAGATGTTCGACAGGATCGAGGCCTTCCGCAAGCAGCTCGAAGCCCGGGTCCGCAGCACCCTTAGTACGCCGAGCGGATCGGGCAGGGACTCGTCGGCCGGGCCGGCGACCTGGTGCGACGCCTGGATGCCCTACTGCGGGACGGCAGGCACCACAAGGCGCCAATCGAATGGAGCATGACTTCGTTCAATCCGTGCCCGGCAATCAGCGCCGCGATCCTGGCCACGAGAACAAGATTCTCGACGACTGCATCTTTTACAGCCTGCAGACGACCGCAGAATTCATCCAGGCGAGCGGAGGCCGCTCACCAATGAGCGAGTTCAGCTTCGGGAAGCAGCTGTCCTCAAGCGAGACGCGCGCCGCGCCAGCCTGACGAAGCTTGCGTGCGAGGAGGCGAGCATTGTTGAAACTGCCGAAGCTGCCATCCCCGTCAACGAGCACAGCTAGCTCTGTCGAGTCCACCATACGTTCGACGCTCTGGACGAGCTGGCTCCATGAAGCTTCATTGGCATCACGATAGCTCAGCGAGCTGGCAATCGACCGACCAGAGCCCAGAGCCCCTTAAATCCTGAGCGCTGGGCGATTGTGGCGGAAAGGCCATCATGGGCTTCCATCAAAACGAGAGCTTATCATTCGAGCAGTCCTGGGCACGAAGCATTTCCACAGGCGAGGGCCGCGCGCGTCGTTGACCTGCGGTGGACCGAACGCCTCTAGCTTGATGCTGCATGCATAGATCCTGTAAGCCGACCTAGATTGCCACCAACGTCGCTGCTCATATTTTTTCGGCGTGATGCCGCTCAATGAACAGCATTGGTAGTTTATTGGGACCGCAAAGGCTTGCATGATCGCCATAGGAGGCGCGCCGAACGCAAAGCTTTCGCTATAGGTTGATTGACATCGCGCCTAAGGCTGGAAAGAAGGGCTTTGGATGCAAAATGAATGACCTGGGTTCGCGAGCCCGTGCTACGCCTCGAGAGAGAATTCCCACACTCCTTCGGGGGAGGAGTGCTTAGGGAAAGGGTGATATCCGGCTCACATAGATTTAGACGAAAATATCGACAGCCACGGATGTCGTAATGCTGCCGTCGGATTGACGACAATGTCGAAAGCCCGTCGATAGGGCTACAGCAGGATGGCAGCCTCGTGCGAATGGAGCGGCAATCGCCGAACAACTTGTCCTGCCTCGCCGACAGTTTGCTGGCGCCACTGAGTGGTATGGCATTTGCTGATGCTTTCCTGTTCTCTGGACTACAGGAGAAATTCATGGCGGATAGGCAAGAGGTTGTGCTGTCGGAACGGGAAAGACAGTGTTTGCGATGGGTCGAGGAAGGGAAGTCATCCTGGGCTATCGGAGTGATCCTGAAAGTGAGCCTGAACACCGTCAACTTTCATGTCAAGAATGCGATGCGAAAGTTGGAAACGACCAGCCGGACGCAGTGCGTCGTCAAGGCGCGGCGTTTGGGTCTTCTTTAAGCCGCGGTTTCGGTGGCGCTGTGGCGAATACAAGGACGTCGCGTGGCAAGTGTACAGCGATGATAGAGGTGCTGATACTATGAACAGTGCGTGCTTCCATGTCATCGCTGATTGCGACGGTGAGGCGCAACGTGGACAAGGTAATCAAGCTAACGGCGCACGCGCATCACACTCTTGAAAGCTGGACGGTCGGTCGAATTCCAATGTCCGTCCTCCCCTTACCGTCGTAGCGGTTCGATATGTGTCGGAAGCGGAAATCTTAGTGATCATAGCGGCTGACGTGCTGAAATGGTGATCACCCAAACGCGGCTCGGACGGCGCGGGCCGCACCCTAAGTCGGCAATGATGGTCGGCAGACGCATTTCCAAAACACGCTGCTGGTAGAAGTTGGACGAACCATGACTCTGCGCGCTTAACCAAGTTCGGGTGATTCCTCACGAAACGTTGCTGGCTTAGTGACCGATACTTCGCGGACCATCAATGCAGACGTCGTGTTTTTGGATTATTGGGGCGTGTTCGATGCGTGCAACTCTCTTGTGAACCGTTCGCCGCGGCAACTGAAGCGAAGGTCAAATCGCCATCCGGATCCACAGGAATGGAAGCGAAGTGCGGTCGCGTCAGGGGCTTTCTATCGTTTGCATATTGGGCGACAGCTAGGCGATCCGACAGAAAAATGAGACGAGACCTTCGCATCCATGCCGCGATGTTTTTTGCCGCTGCTCTTGATGGCCGGAAGACTCTTCGCTAGATCACAACGGTTCACTATGGAGGTGCCGACGTGGCAATGGGTATTGTGAAGTGGTTCAATCCGACCAAGGGTTATGGATTCATCAGGCCCGAGGATGGAGGCCCCGATGTCTTCGTGCACGTCAGTGCCGTGGAAAAGGCCGGTTACACCACTCTCGAAGAGGGGGCCCGCGTAAGTTATCAGCCCAAGGCCGGGCGTACGGGCAAGATCTCAGCTGAAGATCTCCGGGTTGGCTGATCGAAAGACGGATGACGCCTCGGACGAGAGCGGGGTCTCTGTCTCGGGTTGATGAGGATAGTTGTCAGGTAGTGGTGAGGTCTTGCTGACGTGACCACTCCCCTTCTCAGCTGAAGCAACATAGCCGAGGCGTACGCCGTCCAGGCATTGGGATTGCGACACCGGTGAAGCGCTGTTGGCGCAGAGCCGTCAGTCCCGCGACAAATAGTTCTCGATGCGGGCTGGTAGAGATTGTGGTTCGAGTGCGGTGATTGTTTCATCACGAGAGCCGAGCTAGAAAGGCGCGTCAGCATAGCGCCGCACCGTGCTCTGCCGCAGAGTCTGGCGCGTCTGCTCTGCCTGAACTGCCTACTGAAGATGGTCCGGAATTTATTGCCTCTCATGCGCCGCCTGAGGCACGAACTCGTCCTGGACCTCCATCAAAGCCGTCAGGCTCGACGCGGAGGATTGTCCACGCTCTGCTCCTTCTTTCCACGTGAGAGGCGTGCCAGATCGTGCCAATTCTTGGACTCACAGATCTCTCGTTCAGTCACTGAAGCCCGGTTTGTATATGGACCGGAAGACGCCGGCCTTTGCCTTGCGCGTCCGCAAGAGGCGAAAAGCCTGGTCGTTGTCAAACAACCGCACCAAAGTTCGGCTGGGTCACTATTCTGACTTGAAACTTGCTGAAGCACGCCGCCGCGGCTTTGCCGCTCTCGGTACTCCCGTTGGGGAAAATGAAACGTCAATGACCTGGGTCAAAAACATGCTGCTCGATTTGAGGAAGCCGATCGATAACGCAAGCGCCAAGGAGGGCGGAGAGACATCGAGAATGATGAGGGGCTAAGGCGCCCATGAACTCATTTTCGTGCTTTGCGTTACGACACGGATTTGCGCCTGCAGCATGATCGTACCATACGCTACCTTGCGAGTAATCAGCGGAATTCGGTTTATGCGCGCCGCGAATCGTCGCCCCTCTTGAGGCAGTCACTCTGCAACCCTAAGGTCCGTTAGGGGTACAAAATTCCACTGCTGAACAACTGACCCTTTGAACTGGTAGAGCCAAGTAGGATTGCCATTTTTCGTGCGCGGCTTTTGTTGTCGATGCACAGCTTAGTGTCGGCGATACTCAGAATAGCAATTCCCATCGATGCTTGGGATCGGCAGGGTTGTAGACTGCAAGCGTCAGCGCTACTTCCGGAGCGATGCGATCGCCTTCCTGTGCGATGGCGAGCTTACCTGCGCTTGAGTTCAAGGTTGATGTGCGAATGTCGGCTTGCAAACATTTTGCATCCTAATGGACATGGAGACAGAACAAAATAGGACACACTTCACAAGTATACACAGCCCCAAGCGAGGTACCGCAGCCTTTTGGAAGAAAGGCACGGTGCTTGCTTGGGTGCAGTGAGCGTCACCGGTCTTGCAGGGGCTGTGATGCTGGGGCGGGCCTGATATGGTTCGAGACCATTTCGGGTCCGCCCCGTTACTGCTCGCGAGGCAACATGGAGCAACGTATTCGAGCGGCTTCAGCGGCGATCGCGTTCGCTCATGCGCGAAGTCCTCAGCGTGTACGAACATGAAGGCCGCAGGTACAATAGAATCAGAGTCCGCGTAACCGGGAGCATAACAAACGGTTACGACTTCGAAAGTGAATGCCACATCGCCGGTGCGCTACCGAGTATATATCACTTCGGTACGGAGTCGCATTGGCTACTGAGGCCCAAGTGCCCAGGAGTCTACAGCGGTCCTGATTATTGCACCTCACCTCCTTCTCCGTGAGAGTGACAGACAATGGTGTCCAGATAGTCGATTTGCGGAGGAATTCCTTCACATACAACGTCTGGTGGGTGGTCCGCGCAATGAAGGAAGCCGACGATGGAGATTGTGCTAGCAATTGGCGCTGTACTCGTTTTCACCGCAATCACGGTCGCTTGCCTGTGGGCGCTTGGAGCCTGGCGTGGCTGAGTATGTTGGTGAATGAGCCCGATGGAGAAAGCGTTGTTACCATGCCGCTCGCTCTCGTTGAATTTCTGTGCGGTCCGGATTAGCCTGACGGACCCCCAAGCGGTCGTGCTGTTGATTGTGTGCGAATGCCGCCGGAACAAACGGGTGCGGACTGCTCGAAAGCTACACGGCTACGTGGCCTAACTCGCGGCCCGCTCTCAGGGCCGCGCGTTTTGAGCGGATCACTCTGCAAGCTTAAGGTTCAGTTAATTCGGAGAGTAGGGCAGGTCAGCGGTTGGCGTGACAGCACCGAAACGCCCACGAAGGCCATGATCTCACCGGCGCTTCCTTTGTAGAAAACAAGGCAGTCTCCATAGCTCAATACGTGCGCTAGATTGCGTCTATTCAGTGGAAGCGGCGCGCGGCTGACTTGAATACGCCGATGGCTGTCTTCGCGATGCTTTGTGATGCGCGTGATCTGGCGAGGTGCCATCTGGCTGACTCCGGTTAACTTCTAAATTCATACAGTTCGTCAGAAAGACGCGACACTCCCAGCTTAGGTAGGCCATTTCCAAATGGACCCGAACGCGTGCGTTATTCTCGCTTGCTGATCGTCCCATGGAAGAACGGCAGGCAGCCACGATGGGCGGTCTCGCCCCAGTGATCATCGTGCGATTGCTCTCTCTTCGGTTTTCCTCGGCTGCTGATCCCACCAACTGTCCCGCTCGGTTTGGATCCATTCGCTAAGCCGCGGATAAAGGATTATGGATTCCGCTTCCGGGTTCGCGGTTGGTTAGAGTTGCCTCCCTCAGTTCTTCGTTAGTGAAGAACTCGGCGACAAAAAAATCGCGATCTGTTCTTTGACGGACGGTTGGGCTGCGCGACTTATTCCGCGAGACATGGATCTTCGGACGGCGGTCTCGCTCCCGCAATGAGCAGCTCTACCTTGCTCGCGAGTATCAATTGCGGGAGATTTCGGAGGTTTTGAGCCTCTCATCGGGCAAGCAAGCGAAAACGCGCGATGAAGAGTGAAACCGAAAACGCTGGTGACATTCGAACATTGTCCGGGCTCCCGATCGGCTTGAGCTTGGCGTATTCGGACCCGAGTGCTTGACTCACTTTAGGCTCGACCGTTCAATCTCCCACGCCATCCAAGATGCCCATGCTGACTGAAGGTGAGACAGTCCGTTCCGAGCAGCTGCCTAGCATCGCGACGTAGGATGCAAGCGGGCCACGAACTGATCTTCGACCAGGCTGGGCCAAACGCGGCTCCGGAATTTAAGCGTGAGGTCAGTATCGTGAACAGCCGTGGCATCAGATTGCGAGGAGCCCCAACGCCCTTCTGCATTGGGGATCGACTGCCGATCAGCCGCACAGCACCGTCAGTCTGGCGTTGACGCTCGCCACTGTGGCTCACGCCACAACGTCCTGCGCAAAGATGGTGGGAGCACTCTGGCCGACATCGGCTGCCGGAGCGAGCGCTGCTACAGGCTCGTGGTTGCGGTTTCGCTGTCTTGCTCAAGATAACGGTTGTTTCAGTCGCGACAAATAGGAGCCGGCAGCCAGATGGCGCGAAAAAACCTACATGAGTCTGTCTATGAAAATGCACGAGGGCATTGGCATGCCGGTTGCTTGAATGTGTGACAGCACCAATTTGGCCATGATATTCCTTCAGAACGCGATCCAGGTATTCAAATGAAACGTGCCCACTTCATCGATGGCAGACGTCTCCTGATGCACTTTCCGAAACGCGTGCCAGCGTTGCGAACTCTGCTACCTTCGGATTGCCGTTTGCTTTGCCGGCCAGAATCCGACTGTCCTGCAACGGGCTCGCGACCAATGGCGGTCCTCAACAAGATGGCGCACACCGGGGTTAAGACGTTACGCTTCTGGACGATCGTTTGCGCCACCTTTAACCCCTGGCTCAAGCGCCCGTATTGGCGAGATGCCAAGCCTGGGTTCTTGGAGCTAAGCGCCGGCCTTGCATCGGTGGTCACACATGGTAAATGAGCTGTTGCAGGACGATTGGGATGCTGAGAACATAGTCAGGCAGAAGGACGAGCTCAAGGTCAAGCTGCTTCGTGCCCAATCGGTCGTCGCCGAATGTAAAGCAGGATTGGCGGATTTGGAGCGGAGGCTTGAGGGTCGAGCGATCTCATTGCCGATCGATGAACGCCACCGCAACTCTGCGGCAAACAATTGAATACGTGACGCGCTACCGCGCGAACCGCGAAGCATCGATGATCCTGTTGGCTAGAAAGCCGCCGTGGCGTTTTCCAGGCGATCATGAGACCATTAAAACTGCCGTAACCCACGTTAACGGCGAGAATACCGACCGGCTTGGGAGGCATCATTTTTACGGACCGGGGCGCGCGAACTGGCGGCCTGCCGTTATGCCGGGCGTTTTGGTGATCGCGGTGCGTTGGGCCGGCGGATGGGGCGCGGAGTAACACCACATGCGGGACGTCTCCCTGCGGTGTTGACTAGAGCCTCCTATCTGGAGGGCTGCTCACGCACATGTCTGGATTGAACGTCAAGAGCTGTCCCCCTTACTCAGGGCCAGTTCGGTCGTTTTATCCATCTTCCCGGCCGTAGCCTCGTCAGCTTTTCGAAAGCTTCTCCGAATACGGATAAACCCATCGATCCTGGACGGGAGGCGGGCGTGCACTCGCACAATTTCGACTATCCAGTGCTGCCCCTCCACCATCGGTACAGCACGCCGGACTAAACGATCAGCAGCCGAAACTGGCGAAAGAAGATGCCTTTGAGCCGCAGCTGGATACAGCGCGTGTGGCAGGCCTTGCCTCGATGCCGCGGTCGCAATCCGCCGTCGAATGTCTAGCGCGCGGATCATTACATTCACGAGATGGTGAGCAGTCCAAGTACTCGTCGGAAACTCTCACCAATCTACGGCTGAGAAGTATCTTCAGATGCTTTAAGGGGGCGGATTTCCCCGGTGAGGGCGGCCAGTCGCTCCAGGCCAGTGGTGACAGTACACTAAACCAGCTCGCCAACACGGTGTTCAAGGAGAACAAGCACGCAGGTATAGCCTTCCAGACGCTTCAAGAACAGCGCGGAGGTTCAGTAGCAGCAGTCGGGGTCAGGCGCGCGTGAGTGCCGCGGCTTCGGCGGGTACTGGGCGTACACCAATTGCTCCCAGTGAGGCTGAAGCGCGGCTTATCGAAATCGATATCAACAGTAAGCACTGGGCGCCGACGACTTTCTAGATGCAAAAAGGCCGAATCCGGCGACCCGCTTGATTGGCGCGAGAAGGCCGACCATTGACGAAGCTGTCGGATTTTGAACCATCGCATGACGCTTCGTGTTTTTTGCGCATCTGCAAAGTGCTGCTGCGCAGGTGCACGGTCCGGTCTCTGCTGCGTCTTATAAATGTCATCTTGCGCGCGCCAGTGACGCGCGCGGCGGCTAGATTGAGCCAGCGGCTCGATACCGATGGGGCGTGGATGCCTGACAAAGCACGAGGAGGTCGATGACAAAGCGTTTTCGCAACTTGGCCCTATTGTTCATACTCACCTCCATCGTTGTCTTCCCCGCCGCGAAAGCGCAAGACCGCCGGACTATCACCGAGCCTGTTGCACCTCATACGGTGTGCGAGCGCCTCGTGCCGTCTGGTAAGCAAGATACGACCACGTTGCAAAATGCCATCGACCAATGTCCTTCCGGGGCCGCCGTGTATTTAGGGCGTGGCGAGTTCCGGTCGGGCCCACTCGAGATGAAATCGGGTGTGACGTTATGGGTCGGACGCGGGGCGACGCTGATCGCCATCCCCGAACCTGCTGCTTACGACAAGGGCCTCGGACAATGTGGTCGTATTGCGCAAAAGGGCGGCGGTTGCCGGCCGTTCATCAGCTTTTCCAGAACCAGCGGCGGTGGCATCTACGGAGAAGGCATCATCGATGGTCAGGGCGGCGCAATAATTGGCGGCGGCGCGGAAACCTGGTGGCAGCTAGCGCGCCGCGCTCAAGCCCAGGGCGGCAACCAGAACGCCCCGCGCTTGATCCAAATCGATCATGCGCAGGACATCACTTTCTCCGGTGTCACCTTGCGCAACGCTCCCAACTTTCATGTCGCGATGAACCGGGTCCAAGGTGCCACGTTTTGGGGCCTCATAATCGATTCACCGGCGGATGCGCGCAACACTGATGGCATCGATCTTGGCGCGAGTCAGGATGTGACCATTACCCGCAGCTTGATCCGTACGGGTGACGACAACGTCGCAATCAAGGCCGGCGACAATGGCTCAAGCAGCCATATCTCGATCATTGATAATTATTTCGGCTGGGGGCATGGCATGTCGATCGGCAGTGAGGTGAATTCCGGGGCCAGAGACATATTGGTGCGTAATCTGACGCTGGATGGTACGACGTCCGGCCTGCGCATCAAGAGCGATGTTAGCCGAGGCGGTCTGGTCGAGAGCGTGACTTATGAGTACGTGTGCCTGAGGGGCAACCGGTGGCCGCTAGCGTTTGATACGAAATATGATCCGCGCGCACAAGGCACGAGAATTCCGGTCTATCGGCGAATCGTTCTCCGTCATGTGCATGGCGACACCGGTGTGTTGCTGATGCGCGGCGTAGACGAGGAGCATGCACTTGACCTGACACTCGAAGATGTCCGATTTTCCGATTCCGCCACTTGGCAAGTTGAACATGCGAACGTCACCGCAAATCACTCGGACGTATCACCGCCGCTGCCAGGACAAGCTGCAAAACCGCTGCTGCGCGGCTCGGAGGTATGTTCCAGGGCGTTCCGCAACAGCAATCGGTAAGCACTACATCCGGCGCCGAACTCGGGTGGTGAGTTCAGCTCTGGACCAAGATTACTGGTGTTGACGAAGGTCGGCCTCATGTCCGGACTTGTTTGCAATTGTCTGACGGTTTGCAGGGCCAGGGATGCGAAGGTGACGTGGAGGTTCTGATTTGGCGCGAAAAATGTGTTGGCCATGCGCGGCGGCTATCCCGCCGAGAGAGGCTCTGTCGACTGCGTCGAGGTGCCGCTGACTCAACGAAGTGTAGGATCATGCGTATTTTCGTTCACCCTGCTGCACTTCTGACGGGATGTTTCTGCATCTCGTCAGCATACGCTCAGCCACTGTTCGTGTCGCATGCCGTAAATGCCGACTATCACTCGGTGCAGCAAGCCATCGACGCATTGCCGGCGGAAGGCGGAGATGTTCGGATCGCGCCGGGTATCTATCGTGAGAAGGTCAAAATCTCCAAATCCGGTGTTCATCTCTCAGGCACTGGTAGCAAGCCGGAGAATACCGTCATTGTGTATGGCGATGGCGCGATCAATGTAGGAGGAACCGCCCGGTCGGCGACGCTGGATGCCACTGGCGATGACTTCCGGCTCGAGAATTTGACCATCCAGAACGACTACGCTCTCAACCCGGCCAATCCACCCTCGCAGGCGGTTGCATTATCCCTTACCGGAGACAGGGACGTCGTTACGCGCGTCCGCCTGCTCGGCGCCCAGGACACGCTGTTTGCCGGCAAGGGTCCAAACGGCAGAATGTCACGTCAATACTTCTCGAACTGCTACATCGAAGGGCATGTCGATTTCGTATTTGGCAACGCCAAGGCCTGGTTCCGGAAATGTGAGTTGCACGGCATCGCCAATCAAGCGGTCGTCTTTACCGCTCAGAGCAAGGCAGTACCGGACGAGGACAGCGGCTATGTTTTTGATCATTGCACTCTAAGTGCCGACCCTTCCGCGCGCGATATCGCGCTTGGCCGCCCCTGGCGGCCGTATGCCACAGTGGTCTTTCTGTCGACAAAGATAGATGCGCAGGTCATTCCGGAGGGCTGGCGCGAATGGGATAGGGGCAAGACCAACAACTTGAGGACGAGCTATTATGCCGAATATAGATCCTTCGGGGTCGGGGCTAACCCCTCAGGCCGCGAACCTTACTCCCATCAACTGACAGATGGGGAAGCCGCGAGATGGTCGCTGACCGCGTTCTTCGGGGGTGCCACAGATTGGCTGCCTGCGGAACCATATCGATGGAAGACAAAACAACGCTGACGGTGAGGGAACGACGGCGATCCTCGGATGAATGACGGAGAGAGCGGACATGATGGAGAGCGGTGTCCAGCAACCAAACTGCCGGGGGCGTGAGAGGGGCAGGGCTTCGGCTGTCACTCCACGCTTAGAGGAGCTCGTTAAGACGCTCCATCGCTTGCGGCGGGATGCGATCATCCGCTTATCCCGCCCTTATTGGCAGCCTGTCCAACTACCCGTCGAAGATTGGCGCCAATGGGCGTAAATCGAATGTGAGGCCAACATCTCAGCTCGATTTAATCGAATGCACAAGCGAGCGCAGAAGGTCATTCTTCAGGCTCAGATGAAGGCAAAGTCGGCTTAAATTTCTCGTCAGGCGCCGGTCGTCGGCATTCAAGATAACACCGTCAATCGACTCCTTCTCATGTCAAGTGCCGCGCAACATTTCCAAACGCGCCGATGGCCTTTTTCATGTGCCGCTCCGACGAGGACCGTCTTGCGTGACGGGTGGTAATTCGCGAAGCGTGTGACCTTAGGTCTAGCTTTAAGGTCATCAGGCGATGCGGGTCGAAGTTTTGGGCGGGCTCGAGCGGCGGCGGCGTTGGTCGCAGGACGACAAGGCACGGATTGTCGAGGAGACGCTGGCACCGGGCGCGAAGGTAACTGAGGTTGCGCGGCGCAACGGAGTAGCGGCCAGCCTGGTGTTTACCTGGCGTCGACAAGCACGGACATCGGAACAAGTTGCACCATCTTTTACGCCGGTGCAGATCGCCGCCGTAGCGGCCTCGGCTGAAGAAACTCCGAAGCTTTTGCCTACGGTTGATGGCCGAGTTCGCTCGGCGGCAGCCGCGCGTACTGGATTGATAGAGATCGATCTCGGCAACCGACGGTGCATCCGGGTGGATGCGCACGTCGATCCGGAGGCGTTGGCGCGGGTCCTCGATGTGCTTGGACGCCGATGATTTCTGTACCAGGGAATGTGCGAGTGTGGCTGGCTACAGGCTACACGGATATGCGCAGAGGCTTTCCATCGCTGGCCCTCCAAGTGCAGGAGGTGCTGCACAAAGAACCGCTCAGCGGTCATTTGTTTGTCTTCCGCGGTCGCCGCAGCGATCTTGTGAAGGTGATCTGGCACGATGGTCAGGGAGCCTGCTTGTTCACAAAAAAACTCGAGAGAAAAAAGTTTATCTGGCCATCGGTTGCCGGTGAAGCGGTAACGATCTCGCTGGCGCAGTTGAGCTACCTGCTGTCCGGGATCGATTGGCGCAATCCGCAAGAAACCCAGCGTCCGACGCGGGTCGGATAATCGTTTTGGGTTTGAATCTGATGCTCGATCTGATTCAATGGCTTCATGACATTGAAGCCGAGCGATCTTCCGTCGGATCTCGCGAGCGCCTACCTTGCGCTGCTGGCCGAGCGCGAGGCGTTGCAGGCTGAACGCGATGTGGCGGTCGCGGATGCCGCCAACGCGCGGGCGGAGCTGTCGGACAGCGAAGTGCTGATCGCTCATCTTGAGCTACGGATCGAGAAGCTCAAACGCGAACTGCACGGGCAGCGCTCCGAGCGCACGGCGCGGCTACTTGAGCAGTTGGAATTGGAGCTCGAAGAACTCGCCACCACGGCGACCGAGAATGAGCTGGCTGCGCAGGCTGCCGCGGCAAAAACCCAGAGCGTGAGCGCCTTCACGCGCAAGCGGCCGGTGCGCAAGCCGTGGCCGGACGACATCGAACGTGAGCGCGTCGTCATCGAGGCTCCAAGGACCTGCGCCTGCTGCGGTGGATCGCGGTTGGCGAAGGTCGGCGAGGATGTGACCAAGACGCTGGAGGAGATTCCGCGTCGCTTTAAGGTCATCGAGACGGTACGCGAGAAGTTCACCTGCCGCGATTGCGAGAAGATCAGCCAGCCGCCGGCACCGTTCCATGCGACGCCGCGCGGCTTCATCGGCCCACAATTGCTGGCGACGATTCTGTTCGACAAGTTCGGCATGCATATCCCGCTCAACCGCCAGAGCGTGCGCTTTAAGGCCGAGAGGATCGATCTGCCGTTATCGACGCTGGCCGACCAGGTCGGTCACGGGACCTTCGCCGTCACGCCGCTGTTCCAGCTGATCGAGCGTCATGTGCTTGCGGCCGAGCGCCTTCATGGCGACGACACCACCATCCGCATCCTGGCGAAGGGCAAGTGCACGACCGGCCGGATCTGGACGTATGTGCGGGATGATCGGCCCTTCGCCGGACCTGCGCCGCCGGCGGCGGTCTATTACGCCTCGGGCGACCGAAGGGGCGAACATCCCCAGAAGCATCTGGCCGTCTTCGGCGGTATCCTGCAGGCGGATTGCTATAGCGGCTTCGAGCCGTTGTTCGACCCAAAAAGGAAAGCGATGCCGATCACGCCGGCATTTTGCCTGGCCCATGCGCGGCGGGGCTTCTTCGAACTGGCTGACATCGAGAAAGCCGCCCGGGACGGACAGAAAGGCAAACCGGTCTCCCCGATCGCGCTGGAAGCGGTCAGGCGTCTTGACGCCCTGTTCGAGATCGAGCGCGCCATCAACGGCCGCAGTGCCGACGGCCGGCGCGCCGTGCGCCAGGAACAGAGCAAGCCGCTTCTCGACGACATGCACGACTGGCTGCTCCGCGAGCGGGAGACCCTGTCGAGCTCCTCCGAGGTCCTGAAGCCCATGAACTACATGCTCAGGCGCTGGGACGACTTCGCCCGCTTCCTCGACGACGGCAGGGTCTGCTTGACCAACAATTGCGCTGAACGCGCGTTGAGAGGCATCGCCTTGGGGCGGCGCAACTGGACCTTCGCTGGCAGCCAGCGCGGTGCCGATCGGGCCGCCATCATGCTGACGATGATCACGACCTGTCGCCTCAACGACGTCGATCCCAAGGCCTGGCTCGCCGACGTCCTCGCCCGGATCGCCGATCTTCCTACGTCGCGGCTGCACGAACTGCTGCCCTGGGAATGGAAGCTCCTGCGCCAAGCCAATCCCACCGATCAGCAAGCCGCCTGACCTTCACCCCGCCGATCATAGAACTAACTGTACCCGCGCGCATGCGTCAATCAGGCGGTCCTCGTGGTATGCGTACTTTTTCATCAAGGAGGGCCCTGATGCAAGAGCACGCGTTTATCACGGCGCGCAGACCTGCATGGGGCCGGTGACGGGGTTGTAGCGGCTCTTCCGTCGTCGGCGGGCTTGCCCAGCGAACGATTCAAATGGCTCCGAAGGCCGGGCACCGCGATTACCCAAGGCCCGCTTAGGCCAGCGGCATATTGCAGCGGGCGTCTCGCGCAATCCGCGATGGGGTCTTTACGGGCGCACGCGAAGTGCTGCCCAGGGAAGCCTGGCCCGGCAAGCTGCGCTCAACACGGCGTGGGGCGAGCCGCGGGCGACGGCTGCCGACAACAGGTACTCCATGGTGTCCAAAGCGCCACTTTGCGAGGAAAGACAGCAGTTGGATCGGGATGATGGTCATTTTTTCGTCCTTCCCGAAGTCAAAACTAAATGGGGGGATGCAAAAGTTCGCGACAGCTCCGAACATTGATAGACGACATGCGGCATTACGCATTCCTCTCGGCCACCAACCGGCGCACCAGAGGAACGGCAGCACAATTAACAGCATCCTACGGCAAGGCGGCTTCAGAGCGCGAGGCTGTGCTCATTGAGCACCTTATCTCTCAGGGCCCCCTTGATCTCACGGGCGATCTCTTTGCGAACTGCGGCACCCAACACTCGCTTGGCATCTTCGACGAGGCCAGCTTCAGCCCCGGTCAGGCCTTGAGCGGCGAGCTGTTGCTCCATTCGGCTGTCGAACTCCTTTCCCATTGCACCAATGAGCTGGTCCTGCATCTTGGCATGCTCTTCAGGTGCGATGCGGCGAATCACATCGTCCCAAGGCTGCCAATCCATTGCCAAATAGTCGGCAAATTCGGCCGCCTCGCTCTCCCGCACGGATGTCTCTGCCCTGTCAACGTCAGAGTCGGTAACGCCGGAGACTTGAAAGAAGCGCATGTCCGGCGCGACGTGTTGTAGTCCCAGCCGCTCGCGCAGTTTGCTCTGATAGGCAAGAAAGACTTCAACGGCGTCGATGTCTTCTACGTTGTCGACCGAGGCGAGCGAGTGAGCCTTATCGCGCGCGGTCGCCTCGAGCGCGTCCATGCGGAACATGACGCGCCCCAATTCGATGAGATCGGCAAGCCGTGCCTTGTTGTCATAGAGCCCGTTCTCGACTTCCGCGATGAGGCGCGCCGTCTGCATTCCGTTCCAGGTTAATGTTCTGCGGTCCTCGCAGCTCTGGTTGGCATCCCATGCCAGTTGAAAGTACTGGGCACGCAGTTGCGGGTTTTTTGCCGCCTGACGCAGATCATTGGCCACCGATTGCCGGAACCCTTCATTGCCAGAGCTGACGGACTCGAACAGCTTGGCGAGGAAAAGCCCGTATTCCCGAGCGCCCGGCTCTTCTGCAAAGTTCTGCCAAGCGGCAAGCACCTCCCGATCGTCCTCCTGTGGATTGCCCTTCAGCCATTCTGCAACTGTTTCAGCGAGAGCGTCCGCCTGCTCATCGTCTGTCCCGGACGATTCACTTTCGTCGTCGTGCGAAAGGTGGACAGTCGGGCCGACATAACCCTCCGCGCCTAGGATTGTACTGAGGTTCGCCAGCACCTGCTCAGATAGCGGATTTTCAGTCAGAACTAGGGTGCCACCATCGCCCAAGGCCGTCAGCAGGTCCTCCGGCAGACTGGTCAAATGGTTTTGGCTTACGTCGAGAAACCGGAGCGAAGCTGGGAGAGCCGGCGGCAGATCCGTCAGTTGATTTTGGCTGACGTCGAGAAACTCGAGCATAGCAGGGAGCGCCACCGGTAGACTCGTCAGCTGATTATCGCTGACGTGGAGAAATTGGAGCGAAGCAGGGAAGGAGTCGGGTAGGTTCAGCAGCCGATTGTGGTTGGCGGAAAGAAATTGGAGCCCGGCAGGTAGGACGGCAGGTAGGCTCTCCAGCCGGTTCGAGTTCACGTCGAGGCCTCTGAGCCCGCCCGGGAGCGCGGGCAGGCTGCTCAACTGATTGCCACTAACATCAAGACGCTGGAGCGAAGCCGGAAGTTCGTCAGGCAGATTGGTAAGCCGATTGAAGGGCACATCGAGCACGACGATCTCGCTTGGAAGTCTGGGCAGACTGGTAAGGGACAGCGACTGGAGATCCAGCATGGCGTCTTCACCCAAAGCATTGACCCGCCTTGCCGCTTCGTCCCGGTCCTCGAGGAGACCCACGTGCTGTTCAGAAGCCCAATTCTCAAGGGTCTCGTCTGCTTCGGTCACCGCATGGGTTGAATGCCCGGAGTTTGCTGCGAAACCCGTCACGAATGCATCCCACTGTGGCGCCCCCCGCCCGTCTTCCGCCCCCTCTTGTTGGGAAGATGCAGAAGGAATGCCTCCGTCACGCCGAATTTGCCCTGTCTCAAAAGGATCCATTTCACCTCCCTTACCACACCGGGCCAACTCAGCCCGTGACGACACCATCTAGGACCTAGGACACTACTCTTTCGACTAGCTGACGGCCCTATCGCAGTTACCGCAGCGATGGCATCGAAGCAGGCATAATTTCGGTGCAACGATTTGGAACAGTGAATCCATGGCGGTCCGTTAGCTGCGCCTACACTCCGCACCGACGCGGCAGCGGCTTAAACATCGAGCCCGGGGCGCGGCAACGGTGCGTTACGTCAATGGCAGGCAGGGGTCCCTTTTCGGCCGAGTCCGTGAAGAACGACGAGCGGCAGGCGCTCGAACGCTCACCTCCGCGGCCGCCCTTTCACTTGCCAAGGCAATCGGTGCAACGCTGGTCTTTGCTACGGGTGGCAAACCGAGTGACTCGGGCGTTTTTGCAGCGAGACTCGTCAGCTGATCGACAGGTGGCCGTGCTAGCGGCAGAACGCTTTCACGTTAGCGGTCCTCTGGATCTATCGGCCAACGGAATGGCAGCAAACTTTGCAGCAGCAGCGATCCATTCGCCGCCTCCAAATCGTGTGAAGCTGAGCCGCCTTAGACCAGGGCGGGCCGCCGCGGGCGCACGTGCGCCCGCTCGAATGATTATTGCGCCAGCGCGCAAACTCCTGCTCCGCGGCCTTGCGCAGCGGCACGCGGATTTCTTAGTTTCTGACGAGGGAGATAAGGTGATGGACACAGGACAGGCACAGCGGAGCGCAGGTTCTGCCCCGGATAATTTTGAAGAAGGGGAGCGGGAAAGCTACCTCGGCGGCTTCAACCGCGCCTTGGCAAATTTGGTCGAAAGCTTGACAGGGTATCGGACCCCCAGCTCCGCGCGCGCGCGGATCCTGGACGAGTGGGTTGGCGAAGAGGGGCAGGGCTCAGCGGAGAGCCGCGGACAGGGGCGCTCGCGAATCAGGGCTGCGGACAACATGCGCTCGCACTTGGTCGATTTGTCATCCCTGTCCTTAACCGCTTTGCCCGACGCCCTGCCGCCGAGACTGCTGAACCTCCGCGCCATGCACAACGAGCTAGGCAGCCTGCCCGCTAGCCTCCCACCTGGTCTCCACGAACTTTTTATTAGCCACAACCGGTTGACCAGTTTGCCGGACGCTCTTCCGGCGAGCCTCTATCGCTTAGAGGTGAGCGATAACAGGTTGACGAGTCTCCCAGATAGCCTCCCGGCGGAGCTGGGGATCCTGAACGCAAACAACAACCGACTGACTAGGTTGCCCGACGCTCTCCCGAGCAGCCTCACCTCGCTCGAGGTTAGTGGCAATCAGCTGACCGAACTCCCCGAGTCCCTCCCATGGCGGCTCGTTGAGCTCGATGTCAGCAGCAATCAATTGGCCAATCTCCCCGAAACCCTTCCGAGCTGGCTTGAATCGATCGATGTCAGCGGTAACCGGCTGACCAGCCTGCCCGAGGATCTCCTACCGGGGAGTTTGAGCCATCCGCTGCAGAACGTCGAGTTCGGTAATAACCCATTCCCGGACGAGGTCCGCGCTCACCTAGCAGCACCCCATCTTGAGCAACTGCCTCTGGACGAGGCTGCCGCGCACTGGCTCGGGGACGATCCGACGGCGCTAGCGGAGTGGCAGCACTTTGCGGATGAGCCTGGCGCCCAAGACTACGCCCGGTTCCTAGAAAGGCTACGTGGGACCGTCAACTATGGCAATCACGAGTTTCGGCAGGCCGTGGCGGACGATCTGCGGCAGGCGGCGACCAATCCGAGATTGCGCGAGCAGTTTTTCACACAGGCTTCCGAAGCCAACGCGAGTTGCGAGGATCGTGTTACTCTGCACTGGAACGGTATGCGGACCGCGCGCCTTAATGCTGACGTCGAGGAGGGGTTGTATGATGATAGGCTCGGCCAACTCATCCAGCGCGGCCGCGTTGCGTTCCGCCTGGACGCGCTGGAAGGCATCGCGCGCGACAGGGTCAACGCGCTCCTCACTCTCCACCCGGACTTAGACGACGTTGAAGTCTACTTGGCCTATCAAAATCTTCTTCGCGAGCCGCTGGAGCTGATTCACGTCGCCCCTGACATGCGCTTTCTGACGGTTTCTCACGTGACATCCGATGATGCGGCGCGCGCACTGGACTCGGTTCGCGAGCAAGAAGCGAACCAGTTTACTGACTACATGGCAACCCGCTGGCAACCGTGGGAGACGGTGCTGAGGCGAATCGCTCCTGATGAATATGAAGCGATGCAAGACCGGCTCGTCGAAGCCATGGGCGAGGAGTTTCAAACCCGCTTGGATCAGCGACTGGGCGAGCACGGTCTTCTGGGCGATCCGGATGCCGAGCGGGTGCTCGGAGCCCAAGTCCGAAACGAGCTCGCCAGCGAGATCAAACGCGATGTCATGCACCGTGTGCTGGCCGAGCGTGGCGGCCTCGAACTCTGAGGTCTCCTCACGCCGGAGATATATCTATCAATGCTCTGTGGCGGAACCAAAAAGTCGATCGTCAAAGCCTCGCCAATTGCCGCGAAGGTGCTTTTGCAGGTTGGAAAATGCGGGCCTTTCGGTCTTGCCGAGCGATGAAAACGCGCGCGCAAGGCGAGGCATATCTGCGTCAGCTCCACAGCTCCTCGGGACCAGAGCTCCGTCAGTCGGAAGTTGTTGAGCAGACCAGACAGGCCGCTGCGCCGACCAACCAGCTGGTTTGACGCGGGAGTTAACTGTTCGTCAGATCTAGTTGACTTCGAGTCCTTCCAGCGAGATCCATCTGGGCAAGCAGTGGTGGAGTACCGTATTCGCAGCTTACGATGGCCAATCCGTCAGGCGGGCGAAGTCCTGCACGCGCTTGATCGAGGCGCTTCCGAGACTGCACGACAAGCCTTGCGGTTCCGCAGTCAAGGGACGAATGAAGCCTGCCGGATTTTCATTTGCCGAGCTGGCCTGCCAAGCTCGGCCTCGAACTGCGCGCTGCCTGTCCGCTCCCGAGCGCCGAGAGGCGCTCGGGATGACTGCTGAGAACTCAGGATTGCACATCTTCTTGAAAAAGCTGTCTGGGCGATTTGATATCTGAACTCGCTGTTCCTCTCGTCTAGGCGACTACGCTCCCTCAAGGGCAGCCCTATGTGATCCACGTCTTCCGGGAAGCGGGGGATACGCCGTAAGCCTTCGAAAGGGACGTTCTGCATTCGAGCGAAAGCGCCAGACCTGGTAAACCGCAGTAGGCCAATTCGGTCCCTCACAAGCGCAGCCGAAAGCAACAAATGGAAGTCCAGGACACCAGAACGCCCCCGGTCTGCGTCAAGGAGAGGTCGCTGTCCGCCATTGAAGAGCACCCGCAGGATAAGCTCAGCGCCAAAGTTGATGCGAAGGAGGAGAAGATGCTCGTCACGCATGACCTTAGACAGTCTTAGCGGCTGAGTGAGTTCCGGGCCTGATGCTTGAATTGCTCACACGATCGACAGGACGATCCATTGGTATCATCGGCTTACAAAATTCGCCGACTGGAACAGGCCGGGCGAAGAGGTGCGAAAAAATTGGAGCGCCTGTCGCCAGGCGGTGGCCGATGCGAGGCCGTTAATCGCGCAGCAATGTCCTGATCTCGTCAGCTTTTCGAAAGGTTGCGGCTACAACAATCCACAATCTGTTTCTTGCTAGACGATCTGCTACGAGGCCGTACCGATTGCTGTCCGGCCTGTACAAACATGAGGAGAGCAGGGTGGATCCGGTTGACCCATTCTTCGATTCAGGAGCCTGGATGCGGGAGTACGCCGCCCTGCAAGAGCGGACCGCGCAGCGAGGAGACAACCAAAGGGAGCACCGTGGTTTTGAACGGCGGCTGGAGGATTTGAGTCTCGATCCGTCAGATGAAAGCAACTCAAATTCGCCTGATCGGGCTCCCGCAGGAGGGGGGCGAGCAGTCCGGCGGGAGGATTTCGGCGGTTCGATGCGGGTGCCGCCGGACTCCGCTTTTAGGGAGAGTGCGCTGGGCGGCACGCGCCGGAGCGTAGACATTCCCAGCTTCCAGCTTCCCGCTTCGGCGCAAGTGCCGCAGTCCAGCTTGCGAGATGATCCGTTCAGCAGCGCGCGCTACAGCTTTCCAGACGCAGAGTCCGCCGCGTCGGCCAAGAGCGGCAAGAGCGGCGGATTATGGTCACGCTTCAAGTCGGGAATCGGCAAGGCTTTTGGCGGGAGCAGCGAAAAGTACTCGCGCAATGCGGGACAGGGGGATGCCTTTTCCACGACTCTTCGCATTGACTATGCTCGCCAGCCAGGCCGGACGCGCGCTGTCCCAGAGGAGGACGAGGTGCTGATAAGAGATTTCAGAAACAAAGCGGCGGGTAACCTCACCGACGGCACGATCAAGAATGCCGCAGCCGATTTGCGCCATTTGAGCGCGCGCCTGAGCACCGCCGGCAGGCCCTCAATTGCGGATCGAATTCAACGGGAATCAGAAAACGCGCAGCAGGACAACCCGGAGGTGGAAAACCATCAGCTGGAAGCTGAGCTGGATGAGGATGTCGATACCTACGCAAACGACAGAAGCAGACGCATCAAAGCGGCCTTGAAGAAGCTCCGTGAGGTCGGTGCCGGAAACGCGCTGGCGCCTGATCTCCGCCGACTGGCCCCTCACCGCGCGGACGCAATCCTCATCGACAGGTGGTCGGCGGCGGAAAAGGCGGCGCACAGGATCGAGCCGGAGACGATCGACAGGCAAGCTCGCCGCATGTATAGGCTAAGTGAGTGGCTGCAGACGCATGATCGGCCGGCAATGGCTGGCAGACTTTCCACCCCAGCGCTTGACCGGGACGTCGAGGAATACAGGCGCGAAACCAAAGACGGCAAGATCAAGCCTGATCTAGTCAAGCTTGGCCAATACGAGCAAATCCTGGAGGCGAACAGGGCGCTTGGATTGCGGCCTCCTGAGGATCCGGGCCAGCCTTCTTGGGAAGCTGCTCGACAGCCGCACTCAATGCAGGAGCCTCCTGCAACGCCACCCACCCCGAGCGCGGGAGCCTGGGATTGGCTTGGCGAGCAGATCCACGGGCCCACCACATCGATGCGAGCGCCCAGCGATTGGCAGGCCGGTTCGTCGCAACAGCTTCCCGAAACCCCGGCAACGCCGAGCGCGGCAGCCCGGGATTGGATTGGCGAGCAAATCCACGAACCCGCCTCACCAGTGCCAGCGCCGCACTGGGCCGCGCAAGCTCATCCGCCGCTCGAGCTTCCTGCTACTCCGGCCACCCCGAGCCAGGGAGCCTGGGCCTGGCTTGGGCAACAAATGCAAGAACCCGCATCACCGTCATCGGTGAGGCCCCGATCGTCAAACATCTACGGCGGCCTCGATTCCTTCGTTGATCTCGATCCACCCACACCGCACGACTTGCGTGACGATGCGCGCTCTGCGCCAGCACCTGGATTTGCAGCCACCTCGTGGTTCGCAGGACCGCCGGGGGCGGCTCCGGAGCTGCGGGATATCGGAGCGATCGTTGGCGCCGACTGGCGCCACGGCTCCAAGGCGGCTTCAGACGTGTTGATCGAAGTATTGAGCAATATCAATCTGCTGCCAAACCAGTTCGGGCCAAGTCAGTTCGCGATCAATGGGGAGCACTATTCCGCGACTGTCGGGCCGGAAGGCCCCATGGATGTTCGCCTGATCCACCACCCGCGCGCTGGCGGGATAAACGAGGCTGGCCCATCGCAGCCCCTCTATCGTCCCCCGCAGATCGTCAGGGCCGCGCGACCCGACGAAGGTACAGTCGATCTTGGGTACTTGATTCGGGGCGGATGGGAGCACCGGGAGCGATTCCTGCCCGATTACCTCGTCCGCGTCCTTGAAGGCCAGCGCATCATGCCCGAAGTTGGGCGCCCGACCTATTTCGCTATCCGTGGAGTGCCTTATAGGGGCGAGTTGGTGGAAAGCGAGGGACGCCGGCGCGTTCGCGCCTATCCCGAACGTGGCTGAAGAATCAAACTTGGCTGCATTTCCAAATGCTCGGCGGGCAGTTCGCGCGCGGCCTTCGCTCACTTCGCGCTTGATGGGCCATGCATCCAGTCGATGTAGATTGCAGAGCTGAGGCGTGACGTTGGCGATGGTGCTGGCGGTCGGTTTATCGTGCTACAACTCCACTGCTCGTACTCAGACAGGAGGTTGGTCTCGAAGACGACTGTCTCTCGCCAACGCCGTGTGCCCCCCGATCGATAGGGCCCTCCTGCAACGCTTACCCGAGGGTTCCTCCCGAGAGGCCTGCTCTGCGTCGAGCCCCCCTCGAGAACTGCTCCTCATCAACAGTAAACTCTTCTGGATCAACGAAAACGAGAGGCCAGGGGATCCTTCCATTGCCGCTGAAGCTCGTCACGTAAGTCCTTTCGAGCTGCTGAAGCTCCTGCGAAGGGACGGAACATGGCAAGGGTATGGATTGGTCGCCCAGATGATCCAGTAGGCAGCGAAGCTGCTCTTAAGAAGCTGCTCTGGACCGACAAGGACCTGTCCTTCGTGGAGAGCCGAGGTATGGGCGTATTATCCTGCCCACCCTGATGCTCCTCGTGCCGATTAGCCTCGTGCGGCGTGCGGTCCTGCACAGGGGCGCCATCGATGCGTGTCCGTGGGTATGGCGTCTTCGGGCTTGATGAGAGTCCGGTTCTGTGGGGAAGGATTGAGATTAGCGCGAGTGCGCCTTGGACGCACGATGGGCACGACGCCCCCGTCGAGCGAAAGGTCCGTAGATACTTTAATGCTTCAATGAGTCTGTTGCTATTCGCGTCCCCGCTGAACTCGCGCACGTCACCGCCGGGTCAGCGACTTTCCGTCAAGCCGAGCAACAATGCCTGGCTAGCGCAGATGCGGCGGATCCTTTCAAAGAGATCGCCAAGCTCAAGTCCCTCGGGTCACGAGGAGTTGGTAGCACAATGGCGGTTGCGATGATCAGAAGAATATCAACGTAGATAGCAACAGATTGAGCGCGTCTTTAGTCTGGGGTGTGTGCGTGATGCTTGTCGGGTTATGAATGTATGACAGTCCGACCCCTGCATATATTCCCGGAGCGAGATGGGCGGTATATGTTGCGGTGATTGCTGTTGTGTCGCGATGCGCAAGCTGCCCTTTGGCGAGGGCAGCATCCACCGCAAATTTGCTCCAGCTCGTGTTGCTAGCAACGAGTGCAATCAGATCACTGGGCCGACTGTCAAATGCTCCCCTGGCGTAAAGACGAAGCTCAGAATACCGGCTGATCCTGTTCAGGTCCGGCGGAGCTTCCATAATGGAGAAGCCGCCATAGATCCCGCGAGATGGGATCCCATCGGGGTCGTTCTGCCAGAACTGCCTGTCCGCAGCGATGTAGTGAAAGTTATTCCCGCTTTCCCTCCCTCGCTTGGGATCCGTCAAACTCGTGTACCGGCTGGTGTTGAAACCAACGCCCGCCCGCAGCCACGTATCGGGTACGCCGGGAGCTGCCTTGCTCTTGTAGCCGGCTTCATCAATGAGAAGAATGCCTGCATGGGGCGTGCTCCAGTTCAAGCCCGTGGGATTCTCCGTTATCTGGACATAGGGACCATCTGGGCTAATTGAGCGCTGGACGGAGACCTTGTTGTACAAGCCACGGTCAAAATTGTACTTCAGATTGACCGCGGGCGTCGGTGCGGCATTGGTGCTCATGCCCCCCTGGAACAAGGCAGACATGTTCGATCCTGTAATCCCTCCGAACAATGTGCCGGTGAATTCATTTTGGTTTCTGAGATAGCCGAGTTTAAGCTCTAGTGTCTTGTCGAAGAAAGTCTGGTAGTAGGCGAGCGTATTGAGCCCCACTCGATCTGGTCCCGGGCGATCCCATGTCCAGTGTTGCTGCTCGGCCCCTATGACAATTTGTCCGTCGGAAATGCCAAGCCGGCTGAGATCGTAGGTGACGATCATGAAGTTTGCCGACGCGAAGGTCGGATTCTGGCCCATATAGAGCTGGTTTGCGATAATACTTCTGGCGGCATTCGGCAGCAGGTTGTTTGCAAAGCTGTTGTGTGTCCAGCCGATGTAGCCGATGCCGACATCTGCAAGCGCTGATCTAACGCCGCCCTTGTCCTGATCGATCGTGTCCACAGCGCCAGGTATGTTGAACCACACTCCTTTTTCACGCAGATTGTCGTACCGTGCGAGGGGATCGACCGTCTTTTGCGTTCTAGTCTGAGTAGCTCTGTCCGCACGAGCGCGCTTTTCGAAAGACGCACCGGGATTTGGTGCTGGCGCCGGGGCACGAGGGCTGGTTGCCAGGCCCATCCGGAGCTTTTCGGCCGGATCAGAAGCCTTTCGTCTTTTGCTGGCCTGATCCACAGGGTGGCTCCTAGGATCAAACCCGCTGGCGGTTTGTGCCAGTACGGAATTGTCGACCAGATAAGCTGCGAGCGAAACTGCGATAAGAAGCCAACGTTGCTTTCCTCTCGGCTTTAAATTAAAGGAAAGTGCTTTGGCCGCCGGGTATCCCCACGGCAAACTCGTCTCAAGAAAGCAATCACGCACGGCGCACCTTGCTTTCATCTTTCCCGGCCATGAATAGATTGCGCTGCGGCCTGATTGGCCAACGGTAAGCTCTTAGGGTTTTCTCGTTCGAGGGCGAGGACGGCGAGCTGGATCTCGATTGTTCCGACAAGAACCATCCCCGCCTTGTAAAGCTGTTAGCTCGCGACGTGATGATCCGCTTCGCAACCACGGCTATGAACGAGGCCGGTGCGCCGAGAGCCAGCCCCGAGCGTTGGTTCATCAAGATGCTCATCACGAGCGCGCAGCGCCTCGCTGCAATGGGCACGAAAGCGTTGCGAATCTCCACTTTGCTCACCTGAGTCAGCCGATTTGGCGGTGAGACCAGGCTTCACGAAGCGCTTCATTGGCATCGTTGTCACGGAAAGACGAGAAAATCGCCAAGCTCGCCGAGGCGCCTTTGAATTTGCGCGTCCGGCAATCACACCAGAAGGTCTAACCTGATGGCCCAGGAGGCCGGAGGGAACAGCCATACAGCGGCTTTGCCGCCAATCTGCGAGCACGTTGCTGGCTCTGTTACCGCGGTTGTCAGTGCAAAATCTGTGTTGCATCGGAGTCCATGACGTGCGCGGCGTTCGTTGGTCACGCTTGCCATCTATCCGTCATCTCAAGCAACCCGCCGGAATTGGGAGTTGAACAGTTTGCAATGATAGCTAGTCCGATCGGCCATTGCGGGTCGGCCGTTCAGCCGTTGTGCCTATGTGGCGTGTCCCGGATGAAGTTTGTGATGTCGTCAAGGCCTGAGGCGAGGCTGCTCTATCCAACACAATGCAGGAAGCCGCGGACGATTTGCATTCGTGCGACGCTCGAGAAAATCTGCAATATTCCTCTGAATGAGGAAAAAATGCTGCGCCATCGCCATGGCCAAACGACGACAACCATTGCTCGCTGCGGGACTGTATCATGGAGAACGAGCGCAAATTGTCGAGTTGCTGAAGGGGATAGCATCGAAGCAGGAGCAGCCGATCGGGAAGGTGGCCGAGATTGCTTATTGTGGACGCTAGTAGCCCTTAGAAGCGCGTCAGCATCGTAGGCTCTCGCGTCGACAAAGAAACCTGCTGGAAGGGATTTTGAGGGAGGAGCAATGGAGTCGATTGCTCAAGCGGCCGGTTCAGACGTGCGGCCGCTCCTGCACAGGCCGTCAAGACGGATTCTCGCCGGTTTGATGCTGCCGCTTGTCCTCGTCGGCTCGCTTCTGGCGCGTGGCTTTGGGTCATTTTGAACAATTTGTCGAGTCGCCAGAAGTGCAGGACGTCGCTTCAAAGATGAGCCCGTCACCAGGGGAGACAGGTTCAGTCCGAGATAAGGGAGGCGCAACAGAAAGCTGACGATGAGATCGCGGAACTCAAGCGCCGGGCCGTTGCCCAGCGTGATGACCTAAAAGGGATCCTGGATCAGATCACGATCCGGACCTCGCGGATCGACTCGCTGCAGAGTTTAACTCCTCTCCCATCTGCTGCTCCCGCGACTGCTTTGTCGGCAGCCCGGGCTGTTCAAGCAGCGCCAGGAAACCCTTCGGCCGGTCCAAACGAGAACGGCCTGTTTCTCTCGGAGGCGCGCCAATGATCGCAGGACCGAAGAAAGCCGAGCCTTGAGGCCGAGACTGCTGCAGGTGTACTCGAGTCTTCAACTCCGCTCGAGGCATGGCTTAGCTAATGGGGGTACGGTCGAGATAAGTGTCGAATGCGGCAGCAACCGCACGAACGACGAACCGATGCTCCTGCTTGACCCGAATTAAGCCCTTTTCAATGTCCACTATCCCGTCTTCGGCAAGCATTCCCAGCCGGCCTGCAGACTTGAGAAGAGGAATCGGATCAAATCCGTGAGCAGCGCAGATCGCTGGTATGTCGGCGTGCAAATCGCACATTAGACGCTCGATGATTGCGGCGCGGAGGCGATCTTCAGCCGACAGACAATAGCCTTTTGAGGTTGCCAGGCGGCCGGCTCGAACGTGTTCGTAATAGGAAGTGGTCGCGATCTCGTTCTGCACATAACCCTCACGCAAACGGCCGATGGCGGATGGACCTAAGCCGATTACGGTTTTGGTGGTATCAGCCGAATAACCGAGGGAGTTGCGCCGCAGTCGACCAGCTTTCTGCGCCAGGGCGAGCTCGTCGTTGGGCAGGGCGAAATGGTCGAGCCCGATCTGGCGATAGCCGGCCGAGACCAGGGTATTTGCTATGGCCGCGGCTTGCTCAGCACGGGCAATATTGTCCGGCAGCGCCGTCTCATCGAGCTGGCGTTGACGTTTCATATAGGAGGGGACGTGAGCATAGCCGAAAACTGCAAGCCGGTCTGGCCGCATGGCCAGAGCTGTCCGCGCGGTGTCGACGCAGGACCGCACCGTTTGATGCGGTAGTCCGAAGAGAAGGTCGAAATTGATGCGGTTTATCCCATGCTGGGGTAGAGTTTCGACGACAGAAGCCGTCAGCACCTCGCTCTGCGCGCGGTTGACCGACCTTTGAACTATAGGATCGAAGCTTTGCACGCCGATGCTCGCGCGGCTGACCCCGGCCGCTTGTAACGTTTCGACCATCTCGGGCGTGACCCCACGCGGATCGATTTCTATGGCGATGGTAGCTGATTTTTTGAACGCAAAGCAGTGGCGCAGGAGTTCCATCAAGGCGAGAAAATCGCTCGGTGCAATGGTGGTCGGCGTCCCGCCGCCAAAATGCACGTCGCTCACCGGCAGAGCGCGCGGCACTTGCTCTGCGACCAAGCCTATCTCCTCTCGCAACGCTGCCAAGTAATTGCGGACCGGTCGCTCGCTGCGAGTGAGGCTTGTAGGGAAGCCGCAATACCAACAGATAGAGCGACAGAACGGAACGTGGATGTAGAGCGATACGGGCTCGTCGGGCGGCAGTCGCCTCAGCCATGTCTCACAAGTCTCGGCACCGACCACGCGGAGAAATCCGGTACGGTTGGATAGATGGTGTACCAAGGCAGGCGAGCATCGCAATACTTGTTCAGAAGGGAGGTCGGCAAGTCCTAACTTTCCAATGCTCAGGCCAGCATAAAGCTGACGAATACCCTCTCTAATGTCTTTGCGATATGTCAAACCCGCCTAGTGGTTTCTGAGATCTGGTCCCGTTTTCGATGTTACTGCAAACGCGGCTTAGGGGCAGGGTGAGGGAGTGAGAGTCGCTCGTTGGCGGCTATCTGAACGTTTAGGATATGAATTTCTCGTGCGAGCACGGAGAAGCGACTAGACGTGCCCGACGAGCCTGCGCAACGTTCAATCGCTCATACGAGGGCACGTCGTTTCCGCATTCGCTGAGGGCTGCTCATTCTGCGACGAAAACAGGGATTGCAGGTCTCACCAGAAGCAGCTGAGCTGGCGCATATTTTCAAACCGGTGTTTCCAAGCAAAAGCCGATTTGGTTGCTCACAGGGTTCAAAGGATGCCTCCCGTCAAAGGCCGGCGTGCCACGGAAGACAAGTTGCTTGCTGGATGAGAGCGAGAGGAGCGCAATAGTACAACGTGACGCGACGTGCGATTCAAGTCTGTCGGCGCAGCCGACGAAAACTCGCTTTGATCTCTAGTATCGAAGCATAAGCCTCAATTCCGCCACGCTGCTTGTCTCATTGCCACAAGCATCATCACGGATGTACTGATGATGTTGGGGCGAACCCGGCGCACTTTCAGCCCCCCGGCCGAGTGCGTCGGGGCGCCTTGGTTCGGCGGCGTCTCGTTCCTGTCTAATGCAGCTCACCAACTCACAACGGTTGTGGACGTTCTGCTGATGGCAAAGCGAATTCTGGCCAGATACATCAGATGTAACACTATCTGTATGGTCTATTCTGCCTGACCAGCTGGGTAGTTTTCTTTGGACATAGCCTTTGCAGCTATCGATCGCTGCCAGACGCGCATATCTACTCCGTTAGCCTTCATTCGCGTCGCGTCGATGTGATGCACCTGCAGCTCTCAGTGTCACATAGGCCGCCTGGTCAGGCGTCGACCATCCAGTCACTATGTTCTCGATGCTGCGAGCTCGAGCCGTCTATGCAGGATCGGGGTGGAGAGCTTGCGGCTTTTCATTGCATGAATGCGTTCCCATCCTGGTATTCCAGTCCGGTCACAATGGATTGAGGAAGTTTGTGGTTCGGTAGACCAATCGAGCCTGCAGATGCTCTTGCGCGAATGCGAGCTGAGCCTACCCAGGCGTCGAGGAGATTGCGGCAAGCGCTTGATCAGGCGAAAGTGGGTGCCCCACCCGACCTCTGTTGTACAATGCAGTGGCATACCAATGAAAGTTATTAGCAACAGAAATGCAGTACCACCCGCCTCACCAACGCTCGCATAGAGCAGCGAGATGATCGCGAAGAGCGGAGAAATCATGCCTCAACGATCTTGGCTAAGCTCTTCGCCGTTTTCCACCGAGCCCTTCATAAGTTGTGCATCAGGTGCGGCCTAGTTGTGTTTCCGCAAGGGGCTTAAGTGGGGATGGGGCGGCCGGAGCTGCAGTCAGGTCAAGGTCCTTAACGAGCGTCGTGTGTAGACCGTCCCATCAACTGCCGAACTTTGTACTTGACTGGGCTGGAATAGGGCTGCGCTTTTGATGCTGTGGACGGCTCCTCCACCGGCACGAGAGTGCCAAGGTGTGGGCGCCGTTTGAGGCTCCCACGATTCGGAGGAGCAGCCCTATGCAGCCAATTTCGACCATCGGTCTGGATATCGCGAAGTCAGTCTTCCAAGTGCACGGCGTTGATGCAGCTGGCCAGGTGATCATCCGCCGTCAGTTGAAGCGCCGGCAAGTCCTGACGTTTTTCCAGAAGCTGCCGCCCTGCCTGGTAGGGATCGAGGCTTGCGCATCATCACACCATTGGTCCCGCGAGTTGCAGGCATTGGGGCATGCGGTGCGATTGATGCCTCCGGCCTATGTGAAGCCCTACGTCAAGCAGCAGAAGAACGACAGCGCTGATGCGGAGGCGATTTGCGAGGCGGTGACGAGGCCCAACATGGGGTTCGTGCCGACCAAGACGGTTGAACAACAGAGCTGTCTGATGCTTCACCGAGCGCGCCACCTCTTCATCCGCCAGCAGACTGCCGTGATCAATTCAATCCGCGCCTATCTCGCCGAGTCCGGGATTGTCGCCCCTGTCGGGCGCGGGGGTGTCGAGCAACTGCTGGAAGTCGTCGCCGATACAGCCGAAGACCGAGTCCCGGAGGGCGCCCGGATGTGTCTTGCTGCTCTCGGTGGGCAATTGCGCGCGCTGAAGGCCCAGATCCTGGAGTTCGACCGGCGCATCATCGCCTGGCATCGATCAAGCGCGACGAGCAAACGGCTGGACGCGATCCCCGGCGTTGGGCCGGCGCTGGCAACAGCTCTGGTCGCGAGCATTGCTGATCCTAGAGCTTTTCGATCGGGACGAGACTTCTCGGCCTGGGTTGGGCTTGTACCGAAGCAGAGCTCGAGCGGGGGCAAAGACAAGCTTGGCAGCATCAGCAAGCAGGGCGATCGCTATTTGCGTAGCCTGTTTACGGCTGGCGCGCTCGCCGTAATCCGCTACGCCAAGATCCATGGCACCGATCATCGGCCATGGCTCACGCGATTGTTGGCCCGCCGGCCCACCAAGGTCGCGGCCATCGCGCTTGCCAACAAGCTCGCCAGGATGGCCTGGGCGATGATGGCGAGGAACGAACGCTACCAGGAGCCGGCCGCGCTAGCGGCCTAAACGAGATCGCGCCGACATCGCCGGCGTGACGTAACGGTTGGGAGGGCGAACAGCACGTAATGCAGCGCCGGTCGATCCGGCGATCAGGACAACCCATACGGGCCACGGCATCTTCGAATGCGTGCTTTTGATCGGGACCTGATCCGCGGAGGGCATTATGGCCAGCGGTCATGTGAACCGCACAAACAGGCCGAACACATGGCTGCTCCGACCAATCTGCGACGTGAGGATTCTCCTTGCCAACCCGGAGCCGTCCACACATGGCCCTGAGAGGGCCGGACTCGAGGGGCCGCCGAGGTAAGCTGCATTTCTTGCTGTAAGTCACCTCGTGTCCCTGCTTCGCAAATGGTGCTGTCGCCTTCCCTACCAATGTCATGATTGCCGTTTTTGTGGGATCAACTCGCGAAAGAACCCCGACCGCTGGCCGGGGTCCGATTCACGCGACCGCGTGGAGGTCTCTATCTAGCAAAGGGCGAGCCAAACTTGTAATTGAGCCGTGCGGTGATGAGATCGACATCCTGGTGGACGCGATCCGTACCAAGAGCCGCTGGGAAGCTGATGTTGCTGCGCTGCATGAACAAGTGGTTATACTCGACGCCAGCTGACCAGTTCGGCGTGAGGCTGACTTCGGCACCGGCGCCCAGCACGCCACCCCAACGCACATCACTGCTTTTGCCAATCTCGGTGCCAGTAGCCAACGAGTTGACCTGATAGGTGTTGCTGGTCACCGCAGCACCACCCTTGCCGTATAGTAGCACGGCATTGAACGCGTAGCCGATATGGCCCGTGAGTAGACCGAATGCATCTGTCGTGGTGCCAACGGTGCTTGCCGGAAAGGCGGTGCTGATATTGGAGCCGTTGACGTCGGCCCAGTTGCCCTGACCTTCGATGCCGTAGACCATGTTGAAGATGTGCCAACGATAGCCAATCTGGCCGCCAATGGTCCCGCCAGTCGAATTGTGGCAGCCCTCGGGAGTGGCGCCATTGAAATCCCAGCAATTGTGGCTCGTTCCCCAGCCGCCATTTGCACCGATATAGTAGCCGGACCAATCGGTAATCGGGGCCGCGGCCGGCAGCGGTGCCGCTTTGACCTTGACAGGCTGCCCGGCCAAGTCCGTGCCGAAGGAGGGAGTGGCCGCAACGAGTGCGCCGATGCTTGCAGTCAGAATCAGAATGTTTTTCATTCGAGTGTCGTTTCCTTTCGGTGCCCCCCGGCGCCGTGCGTTTATCAATATGAACGCGAATTGCTGTAACTGCCGCACAACATGTCTTGGAAAGAAATGTGTCCAATCGTACGCGGCGTCAGATTGCGGAGCGCGCAAAATGCCGCTGCTCCACAGCCATCGAGACGCTGCGGCCCGGCAGTGGCGCCTCGCGGGGCCCTTCTTTGGACACGAGCCGTTCATGATGGCGTGCGATGCGACTGCAAAGTTGGGAGGTGCTTGGCTCCTTCTGTTGCAAACGGCAAGACGAGGCCGCGCTTACACACTTCGTGCATGCTGACGGCTCAGACAGATCGGTAATGAAGGCCTTGATTACGGGCGCGCCGGGCAGAGCATGAGTAGAGGAAAGTCTGCTCGACTACGCTCTGACCCGATTTGCCTATCGCATAGACCCGTTAGATGCGTTTACCAAGCCGGACGCTCCCAGCGGTACGGCTGCAAGCGCTCATTGGTCGGTCGACGGTGCGAGTTCAGCACGCAAGTTGCGTATCGCCTCGTTTGCCAGATTCAGAGTATTCCGTTCGCCTTTTCTTATCGAACACTCAAGGTAAGTGCGCAATCGTCTATGAAGGACGGCTTTGAGATTATGTGCCAGCAAGGGATCCTTCTCGACGAAGCCCCAAGCCTTGTCAAATGCGACGCTCACGACAGCATCTGGCACCTGCACTTGGTCGGAAGAAAACTGATCCATCTAAAACACTCCTCGACATCCTGACACAAGGGAGTACCCTCCCAACAGCTAACCGAGATTTCGTGACGTGTAGCAAGCGAGACATCAGCGTGCAGACCCCCGATCGAGCTGCTCTCGGTGCTTCAGGGAAGTTTATAGATCGTTGTTGAAAGTCGGATGACCGAATGTCGTATTGCCAGGCGCAGTCGAATAATTCTGAAAGGAGTGAAACGAGCAGGGATTCTAGCGCGCTTCTTTACCGTAGTGCGCAGTTGATTGGCGTCGACAATAAATTGTGGATATTCTTCCTGCAATCGGAAGATCCGCGCCAGGCCAGTCACGACTAACCTGACGTGAGCGGCCCAACCGCAATATTGTGATCTCGGAAAGCTATGTGAGGTTCTCGGATACGGACAGGTGGTGCGCGCCGCGTCTCAGCGCCACCAGTGCGCGGCGGACAATATCGGGGTGCCTCGCGGAAAGATTGCTAACGTGCGGAGTGGCTGATCGCCCTGTTCCGAGCATTAGCTTTCAAGGGTACCACACATCCAACATGTCGTAGCTGCCTTATCTGGTAGATCTTGATCGGAAGAAGAAGCGCCACATCCCCTAGGGCTGCTTTGGGAATCGTATCTGATACATGTAGCGAGTTCGAAGGTCGGCGCAGGGAGCGGTCGGAAGCGGCGATAGCCGTCCGGTGTCTCGAACGTATGTGTTGGGTTGCGCTTCCGCGCTATCAGCTCTTGGTGGCCACAGGCGTCGAGGAACAGCAAGGTCTTGCTAGATCGAACGTAACTGTGTCGTCCGCGGTGCGAGATAAAGCGAGCCTGCTCTCGAACGTCGCGAGCAGTTGCGATATAGAAAGCCAGCGGAAGCGACCCGCTTATGGACGGGTAGCCCATAAGCCGCATACCCTCCATCTGGTGCGGACGACATTGGCACGATTGTCAGTCCAGCGATAAACGTTCGGTCAGCGCCGTCAACCCAGAAAAAGCCAAATGGAAGTTCAGTCCGCCGCCGCACGTGAAAAAATCAGCTTGGCGATCGTCATTCGATTGACGGAAGTTCGTAGCGCTGCCGGTAATGCTGCCACAGTTTGATCGAAGAGGCGTCCCAAGAACTGAAGGTCCTCGGGCTGGTAAACGCCACGGTCTCGAAACAGTCGCATTCGTCCGTCACCGGTGCTCGTATCACCACGCTGGCCGAGCTCCAGCTCCGCCGTAATCATTTGGCCTATGAGTGCATTGAGCAGTCGGATCGCTTCGAGCTCGTTGCCTTCTTCGCGCATGAGCGCGGCCACGATGTCGAGTTGCAGGTCGATGCGATCCTCGAGATCCTGTATGCGTGAATTGGAAGGGTCAAGTTTCACGGTATTTCTCCAAAGTGGTGAAATGCAAGACAGGCGGAATAAGGGTAGTCGTTTCCCGTTCGCCAGACGCCGGATGCGTCGGCCGACGAATCGCTGTTGCACAGGAGGTGCGCACGCTCCCCAAACAGGGCGGCACACATGTCCCGCGACAGGATCGCAAAGGGGAAGGGGGCGTATATGGAAAAGCCGACAAGCGTTGTAGATGGCCCGGAAGTCTATTGGACCGTGATCGAGCCGTCCGGCGTGTCGGATAACTGCAGTGACTCCAGTCGGGGTCACACAGGTGGTTGTACTGCCTTGCTTGGAGCCGCGGCGACACGGCTGGATTGTTGATGCTATCGGCTCTGGTCAGAGCGAAAAGTCCGGCCCGCACCGGTGCAAAGGACAGTTCACCTGCCCGAGTTCTATGCTGCGGACGCATTTACCTTCGCCGAACAGTGCGCGTGAAAGCTGTCTTCTTAGAGCCGCCAAGTATCATCGCAAAGGCGAGAGACGACAACGTGATAGGCTGCGCGCCCGCCTGCGGTTGCTCATCGCACTGCATTGGTGCCCCGCGTGTTTCGTTGTCAAACATTGCGTGGTGCAGCCACGACAGACACGAATTGGGCTACGACCAACCTGCAAGGAATCGTTGTCACGAGACATTCGTGGACTGTTCTTTCCGTAATCCGGCGTCGACTTATGCGGTGTTTGGCTGGAATTAGTAAAATCGAAAGTGTTGATGGGATGCATCCAGTTCGTTGATAGCGCCCGCGAGCAGTCTCACCGCCTTCATCGGAGCCGGCTAATTGGTGCCTCCCGCGGTCTGGGCTCAGAGCAACGTCTAAGGGATGTCGGGCAGGGCTGCTGATCCGTTGATCACCGATCATGATTGACAAAGAAAAAGCCGCAGGGCTGCACGTTTGCGAATAGTTTGAAGCTCTGGGGTAGTCCCAAGCCGAAGAGACAGACATGCAATGTCGGCGCCTACGATCCACCAGCTGTGGTTACCCACCGTACCCGACTATAGCCTATGTGGTGGGTCCTGATTGCTTCATGCCGTCCCGCTCTCTCTCCCCTGCGTGGATCCGAGCTTGCGCGATATGATAGGTACAGGAGAATGCGTCAATGGCGATCGGGCTGTCAGTTTGATCGAAGTAGCGAACGCGCCCCCATCTGAGCCATAGCGTGACTATAAACTCGTTAGCTTCCCGTTCCTCCCCCCTGAACCTTCAATCACTTGGCGGCAGAAAGGTCATGCCTTCAGACCCGCCAGAACTGTAGTCGACCGCTCAGCGGTCCTGTGCTGCCGGACGGATCGGGACAACGGGGCTGCTATTTGTCTATCATCGGACGTAGCACCTCCGTCAGCTCGACCCTAGCTAGCTCTGCGAGCGCCGCAGCGAACGCGAAAAACGCTCCGAAAGCAGCAAGTATAAAAGAGCTAGCGAGTATCGCTGCGATAACGTTCTGAGGGCGTCTCGTCATTCGTGATACATTGCGTTTGGAGCCGGCGGTGCCTGCCAATCAATACTTCTTGACACGTTCAACACGGCCGTCGCGCCAGCGGTAAACCAAAAATCCAGAAGCCGAGTTGTCTCCCTTTTTGTCGAACCGGACCGGGCCAATTACGGTGTCGACCGGCCGTGAACGAAGTGCGCTGGCGACCCGCGTAGCATGGAAGGAGCCGCTCCGGTTCACCGCCTCTGCCCAGGCTTGCACAGCTGCATAGGCGTATAGCGTGTAGCCTTCACCGGACAGGCCGGAAGCTTTGAGTCCGGCGACCACGCCGGCCGCCTTGGCACTCCCGGCCGGATTGGGCATGAAGGTAAACAATGTGCCATTCCCAGCGCTGCCGGTAATCGCCCAGAATTCAGAGGTCATCAGCGGATCGTTTGCCATGACTATGAAGTCTGCTTTTGAATCTGATGCCTGGCGCACAAACAATCCGATTTCGGTATGATAGCCGCCGATATAGGCGACGCGCACTCGATCCTTTTTCATTCTTGAGACTAGCGCTCTGAAGTCCCGTTCACCTGCAACATAGCTTTGCCGACTGACTTGTCGTCCGAATCGATGAAGCTGGGCTTCGACCACGTCGGCAATGCCCTTTCCAGCAGTGCTCTTGTCGTCGAGCACCGCGATGTTCTCGTTGGGATGGTTCACGTGAATGTACTCGGCGGCAACGGTTCCCTGTTGGTCGTCGCGCCCGCAGATCCGAAAGACAGTCTTAAGGCCGCGCTCTGTTAGCTGAGGAGTTGACGAGCCTGGTGACACCTGAACGATGCCTGCTTCAGCGTAGATGTCGGAGGCCGGGATCGACGAAGAGGACCAAAAATGGGCAACCACCAACAGGACGCGCTCTGTCGCGAGCTTATTCGCAACTGCGACAGCTTGCCTTGGGTCGCAGGCGTCGTCAGCGACCCTCAATATAACTTTGGCATTATCCGGAAGTAGGCCCGAAGCGTTCAAGTCCTCAACCGCAGCAGCTGCACCATCGCGCATTTGCGCGCCGAACGCGGCGCTGCTTCCAGTCATTGGACCAGCCACGGCGATCTTTACTTCAGAACCGAGCGCAAGCGGGGCGGCGAGAGCACAGAAGAGAATTGCCGCACTTGCAACAGAAGCGCGCTGCGTATTTGCAATTGTATAGCCTTCAATGCTCACTGAAGTGATCCCAAGTGGTTGTGATCAGACACCCCTGCAGGTCAAGGCTGCTCCAAGCCAACCGTGCGTTGGCTCGACCAGCTTCCAATTTCCGGAGAGTCTACAATTTGACGTTACGTGCGGATCAAGCCGTTTTAAGGGGCATGGGTGCGTCAGGAGCGCGCATCGGCGGGCCATGATCATCTGTTCGCTTAAGCTCATAAAGCTTTCAGCCCGCATCAGAGCGCGGCCGGTCAACCTAGCATTGTCAGGTTGCCTTCAACCGACGTGTGGAAACGGCCATGAACGGGTCAGTACGGCTAATCCTCCAACCCGCCAAGGGCGAGATCGAGATATTGCATCAGGCAGGGATCCCAACCAGCCAGAGCGCGGGGGGCGCTCAGTCGTGCAAGTACCTTCAGGATCATCGAAACGCGTGAATCGGCGCCGGCGATTTCGCTGATCAGCAAGCGTGCTGCAACTGCGACAGCCTTTGCGCGCTCACCGCAAGGGGGCTCGCTCCGATCCATGCAATCGCGAAGGTCGTCACGGATTCGCCGCCACCGGTCCTCGCGCTCTGAAGCTAAATTGCAGATGCATGGGGACGTTTGACTACGCGTCTCGACTCGCGACATGGCATTCAGAGTGGCAGGCAGCTCATCCACACTTACTTGCGCCTCGCCGTCGATGGTCATGTTGCGCAAACGGTCGCGCAAAAGAGTTGCTCGAGCGACTTGAAGTTCTATGCGCTCTAAATGTTTGCGCAGCAGGTCCGTGAGAGAAGTCGTTCCCTCCATGGCTTTACGGATCTCGACAAGTGAGAAGCCAAGCTCACGCAGCGCGCGAATCTGCTGAACCCGCTGCAGGCTTTCGCGGTCATACATCCGGTGGCCGCCGTCAGTACGCTCTGTGGCTGCTAGGAGTCCTGTGTGCTCATAATGGTGCAGCGTGCGTACCGTTACTCCGGTCGCCTCTGCAAGTTCGCCAATGCGCCATCGACGCCTTCTTGGTGTAGGTTTGTTCATGTTGTTCAATTTTGAAGCCTACAACCTGACGTCACGTATGATTCAAGCTGCTTTCTTAGCGTCAGCCTGAATCGTCTTCCATTCTCCAGCGCGAGAGTGGTGACTATCCTTAGAATGGCGGCGGATCAACCCTGAGGGGAAAGGGTGATCAACAAGTTCGCAAGGCATGCCAGTTGAGTCTCGCCAGCCACTGTACGCTCCAGGATGAGCTTGGCGATTGCCGTGCGATTCTCTGGACTCCGCATCGATGGGGGTAGCGCGTCGACGGCGCTGTCATAAAGTCGTCCGAGGGCAGAAAGCTCTTCTGGATCGAACACGCCGCTGGATAGCTTCAACCTTCAGCTCCTTGTTTGAATTGGGTCCAGGGCAGCGCAGGTCGTCAAGACGTTTGGCTGCGGTAGGGCCAAAAGAAGTCATACCTGCGGCGCAGAGCGATGGAGATGCGGTGTACTGTAGAGTGATGCCATAGGGCCACACGCGAGCGCGGATGCTTGCTTCGTCTGTATGATCGACGACCTCTATGCTCACGATGCATTTTGTTGCGACTCCAAAGAGGCCGATCGCCTCCATTCATCGGGAGCAACTACTAACTCGGAGAGTTGACGACCGGAGCTCCGTGCCGGCCATGCGTTCTTGAGAGACGCGCTTGGCGGCCGCGCTGCAACGTAAACGCCTGGCCTAAGGGCAAACGTGCTGCTCCGTGTCCGTCTCTAAAGCCAGGCCAACATTCCGCGGTTCGGACATCGCGCCTAACGCCAACGCGCAAAAGAGATCAAGAACGTCTCATGAACCGCGCGCCCGGAGGGTCTTTATCCCGCGATAAGGAGAGCAAGCCAGGTAGGTGGAATTGTGTGTGTGCTGAGACAAGTGTTGGAATGTGAGGTTCGTAGACTTCACGAGCCTCCTTAAGGCAACGGCGAGACGGATTGTGCGGATTTTCCGGCACTGCCCGCTCCTTCCGGAGTGCTGGTGACGGGGTGTTCTTTCGCAGTTGCCATGCGCGTGGCCTCTTGGAACAACATCTCCCGCATCCACAGGCTTTCCGGGTCATTGTTGTGAAGTGCGGGCCATTGGACCGCTTCAGTGAAGACGGGGAATGGATCCGGAAGCTCGACAATCTGAAGAGGCATCGTTTTTTGGAAATGCCTCACGAGCCCTAATGGCATCGTGCCTATGCGGTTCGTCCCAACAAGGAGGGGCGGGATCATGCTGAAGCTCTGCACGAGAATGTCGATGCGCCGAGTAGGACCGAGATCGATTAAGAATGATTGCTCAACTGGCGTGTGGGGTGCGCCTCCGTGCTTAACTGCAACGTGACCCATCGACACATATCGATCGAATGTAAGCCCGCGTTGTAATTCCCTGTTCGTGCAGCAACCTACGCAGACGAGCCTCTCCTCGAATAGGGCCGCCCTGGGGTGCGCGCTGGACATGAGAGAATCTGGCAGGATAACAAAATCGACTTCGCCGCGGCGGAGGAGCTCCTCGTGCTCAGCGGTCGGCGCCGCCAGTTCGAAGCTGACGGTGGGGGCTTCTCGTGTGACGCGCTCCACGACATTTTTTAAGAATACAACTGTTATGAAATCAGAAAGGGCGATCCTGAATCGCCGGCTCGATCGAGCTGGATCGAACACGTCTCGCGCCATGATTGAGAGTTCAATGTGCACCAGCGCCTGGCGTACAGGAGCTGCGAGCCCTTCCGCCCGCGAGGTCAAGACAAGTTCGCGCCCCCTCATCCCAAACAGTTCATCGCCAAAATATGAGCGCAACCGGGCAACGGCTGCGCTCATGGCCGGCTGACTGAGATTGATGCTACGCGCCGCTGAGGTGAGATTGCGCTCAGTTATCAGAGCATCCAGCGCAACGAGAAGATTTAGATCCAGACCTTTGAAACGCATCTCTTCTTATCCGGCGCAAACGTCCTTGCTGCGACAAAGCGTGCGGTGGCGGCTGCGTTTGGAGCAATCGTCCTGGCTCGCCCGAATGGACATCGGCTCAACCCGGCCATCACGACAAGAGGCTCGCGAAATGACCACAAGAATGGACAGCAAGCGGTAAGCCGATCGGCCGCGGCGGGAAAGCTTCAGGACCCTCCAAGCTGATCCGTCTCGCCGGTTTCGGCCGACCACGTAGCTGGTCCGTTCAGCTCGCTGATGGCAGATCGTCCCAGCATCCGTGAGCGCCGTGAGGTCCCCAAAGCGCTCCGTCGACGGCTGTGTCGTGCAGCGCAAGTCGCGACGGTCAACCTACAACCTGACGCAATGTGCGATTCAAGCCATTTTAATGGCCAAGCTGAACATTTGTAATGGAGGCGTGTTCTATCCGCGATATTGCCAGGGGTAGCCCTGAACGCAGCGCAAGCCCATCAAACCACACCTGGGAAGTCACCACGCTTACAACTGGAAAAGTCTTCGCAAGCGGATCACTGGCTTGTGAGGTCGTGGCAGTGTCTCTCCAGGAGACGCCGAAGCGAGGAAAGGGACCGAGCACGTCGAAGGGCCCATAGCGTGCTTTGGATATTCGGAGTCGCAGCCTGCGGTAAGCCTAACAGCGCCTACGAGTTGGAGGCCCTTGCTCACCAGATGCCATGTTGGATGCCTCCTCGAGCAATATCCGCCGCATCCAGATGCTCGCGGGATCGGTATTGTGGAACGAGGGCCATTGCACGGCCTCTGTGAATATGGGTAGGGGGAGAGGCGGTTCGATGATTCGCAGCGGCATCCGCTTTTCGAAGTGTCTGGCCAGTCGCAAGGGCATCGTGCCGATACGGCTCGTGTCTAACAATATGGGCGGAATCAGGCTAAAGCCCTGCACGACCACCTCAATTCGTCTCCTCAGACCGTGCTCAAGCAAAAACCATTCTTCGAGGTTCGGTCTCAGTGCCCGTCCGAACTTGGCAGCAACGTGCCCCATCGAGATGTATTTATCGAACGTAAGCTGTCGGGATAGCTGCTTGTTCGCGCGGCATCCCACGCACACGAGGGTCTCGTCGAACAGCGTCGCCTTAGGATGCGCACTCGACATGAACAGTTCCGGCAGAATGAGAAAGTCGACTTCGCCCCGACGGAGCAGCTCATCGGGTTCATCGGAAAATGGCAGCAATTCGAACCGCACGGCGGGAGCTTCTTGTGCGATGCGGTCCACTATTCTGCGGAAGAAAACGATCGTCATGAAATCCGAAAGAATGACCCTGAACCGTCGACTCGACTGAGTCGGGTCGAACGCGTCCCGTGATATGATTGAGAGTTGGATGTGCAGCAGGGCCTCGCGAACCGGACCTGCAAGCGCCTCCGCGCCAGGTGTCGGGACGAGCTCGCGACCTTTCATAGTAAATAGTTCATCACGGAAATAGGTGCGCAGCCGTGCGATCGCAGCGCTCATGGCCGGCTGGCTCAGGTTAATTTTGCGAGCCGCCGCTGTGAGATTGCGCTCCGTCATCACGGCATCGAGCGCAACGAGAAGATTTAGATCGAGTCCCTTGAACCGCATGTTGTGAGTCTATCCATCGTGTGGATGTGTTCTATCGAAACAATCGATTTTACCAAATTGCGGGATGTTGGATAGCAAACTGAAGTTTGAAAAAGTAACCAGGCACACCACAATGCTTTATGGTCGTTCAGGTGAGCTCAGAGGAAAGCTCCTGGACGTGCGAGCGCGCCGCCGATTCCGTTTCATGGGCGTCTACAGGCGCGTCATGCGAGCCGTGTTGCGTCTCCGTGCGAAGTGCGCTCGTTTGGTCGGCAAGCGGGGTCCGATAAACCTTGGTATGGTGACGCCATCCGTTTCCATATTCGAGGTTTACCCGCGTACACTTGAGAGCGCTTTCAGCATCATTCTAGTGTCAGGGAATAGCGGCAGGCGCAGATTGCGGATGCCAATAATTCCAGGCGCCTTTCCAAATGGCTCGCCTGTCCAGTGCATTCGGGGCGTGTCGAAGATGTATGAAAGCCAGTTTGACCTGATGCCGCTCCGAAGCGCCGTCGATGAGGGCCGCGCGTCGATCGCCTGCCCTCAGAGATCAAAGCGGCGGACATCGAAGCGACAGGAGGCGCAAAAGCTCTTTGGTGCAGACAGCATCTGGCCTGTCGAATCGCATCGTGGGCATCTTCCGATATATGGCACGCAGGGCATTGGCCGGATGAGGAGCGCGAACCGAGCGCTCGCTGCCTCGCGAGCATGGGGCCAGCGGCGCTGTGCAGGCGAGCGGTGCCGAGCTCCGACACAGCAAGTCCGCGCATCCCAGCATTGATCGGCGGTTCGGCGACTAACGACTTCACGTGAACGTCTCGCTCTTAATTCCACTGGCGCAAGGAAGCTTGCCATGAACATTGCCGTGTCCCCGGCTGCGGAACGCTCTTCTACGCGCGCTCAAGTGCAGTGGAGCCTTCGTTGGGAGAACGAGCTGCGGCTCGCCGATCATGCCGAGCTCGCGGAGTTCTTCCGCAAGAGTTATGGACCGACGGGTGCGTTCAATGCGCAGCCTTTTGAGGGAAGCCGAAGTTGGGCCGGCGCAAGACCGGAGCTCCGTGCAATTGGTTACGACGCGCGCGGGGTAGCGGCCCACCTCGGGCTACTACGTCGCTTCATCAAAGTTAGTGAAGTCGATCTCCTCGTAGCAGAACTGGGGTTGTATGCGGTGCGTCCGGATCTCGAAGGGCTCGGAATAAGCCACGCAATGCGCGTGATGTATCCCGTACTGCAGGAGCTTGGCGTTCCATTCGGCTTTGGCACGGTTCGGTCGGCGCTTGAGAAACATATGACGCGACTGGTCGAAAGGCAGGGGCTCGCCACCCTGATGCATGGCATTCGCGTCCGCTCCACGCAGCCGGATGTCTATCCCAATTTATCGCCGACCCGCCTCGAGGATGTGATCGTGGTGGTGTTTCCGCTGGGGCGCTCGATAAGCGAATGGCCGGCCGGGACTTTCATCGATCGGAACGGGCCTGAGTTGTGACAGAGCGTTCCACCCCATCCACTGTCCGCTGCGACTACGCTGACGTGAGCGGAAGTCGAGCTGTCTATTTGACCTTTGACGACGGGCCGAACCCGTTTTGTACGCCAGAGGTGCTCGATGTGCTGGCGCAACATCGGGTTCCGGCGACATTCTTCGTCATCGGCACGTACGCGATCGAGCATCCTGACCTCATCCGACGAGTGATTGCGGAAGGGCATGAGGTTGCGAACCATACGATGACCCATCCTGATCTATCCAGATGCGGACCTGCGGAGCTACAGGATGAAGTGCTGACCGCGAGCGAGGCGATCCGTCTGGCGTGCCCGAAGGCCTCGCCCAGGCATATGCGAGCGCCTTACGGCATATGGACGCAACAGGTGCTCGCAATGACTGCGAGCGCTGGTCTCACGGCTCTGCACTGGTCGGTCGACCCGAGAGATTGGTCCCGCCCTGGGGTTGATACAATTGTGAATTCGGTGCTGGCGAACGTTCGCCCGGGTGCAATTGTGCTCCTGCACGACGGGTATCCTCCCGATGAGGAGAGACTGTGCACCGATACAACGCTGCGCGATCAGACCACGAAGGCGCTGGCATTTCTGATTCCGGCACTACAACGGCGCGGGTTTGTAATCCGTCCACTCCCTCAACTTCACTAAACAAGAACTGACACCTATGGACCTGCTCGCGACAACCAGTGCTGCTGCTGTTTCAAGTTATGCGCTGCTCTCGACTATCTATAAGAGCGTGCAAGCGCTTTATGCCCAGCCGACGATCAACTCATCGCTACAGGACAGCCTCGGACAAACCGAGGTGGTCCTTCCCACTGTGGACGTCATCGTGCCGTGCTTCAATGAGAATCCAAACACGCTTGCCGAATGTCTGGAGTCGATTGCCAGTCAAGAGTACGCCGGAAAGATGCAGGTCTATGTGGTCGATGACGGGTCTGCAAACCGCGACGTGGTCGCGCCTGTACACCAGATATATGCCAATGATCCGAGATTCAATATCATCTTGTTGGCCAACAACGTCGGAAAGCGCAAGGCGCAGATCGCTGCAATACGCAGCTCATCCGGGGATCTCGTTCTCAACGTCGATTCCGACACGGTTCTTGCTGCCGATGTCGTCACGAAGCTTGTATTGAAGATGCATGACCCGGAAATCGGTGCGGCGATGGGTCAACTCGTAGCAAGTAATCGCAACCAGACCTGGCTGACCAGGCTGATCGATATGGAATATTGGCTCGCGTGCAACGAAGAGCGCGCGGCACAGGCGCGTTTCGGTGCCGTCATGTGTTGCTGCGGCCCATGTGCAATGTATCGGCGTTCCGCACTCACCTTGCTTCTTGATCAATACGAAGCGCAATTCTTTCGTGGGAAGCCGAGTGATTTCGGCGAGGACCGCCATCTAACGATACTCATGCTCAAGGCGGGCTTTCGAACCGAATACGTCCCAGACGCGATAGCAGCTACCGTCGTCCCGCACAGTCTTGGGCCATATCTGCGTCAGCAGCTCCGTTGGGCACGCAGTACCTTTCGAGATACGTTTCTTGCATTGCGCCTGCTGCCAGAGCTCGATGGTTATTTGACCCTAGATGTTATCGGGCAGAATCTCGGCCCATTTCTCCTCGCGATCTCAACACTTGCTGCCCTTGCACAGCTCGTGATCGGTGGCTCTATACCCTGGTGGACGGGACTGACGATTGCTGCAATGACTATGGTCCGGTGCAGTGTGGCAGCACTTCGTGCTCGCGATTTGCGGTTTATCGGCTTCTCGCTCCACACACCGATCAATATCTTTCTTTTACTACCATTGAAGGCTTATGCGCTTTGTACATTGAGCAATAGCGATTGGCTATCGCGAAAAGTTACTAATGTGCCGGCGGAAGAGGAGAAACAGCGTGTCATCCTGCGCCCCAATGCCGGACGAGGTGCGGCTAGTGTAGGGGTGGGGCCTACTGTCATTCATAAAGGGGGGGTATCGCACCGTCCATCGAGCCTCACGGCCACGGAGAGTGTTTCCGGTCGTGAACGCTCGACTGCCTACGAATAAGTGGTCGTCTCATGATTCTGGACGAAAACCATCAGCTATTAGAGCGAGAGTTGGCTCTCGACGACCCATGGCGCCTTGACAGTAGTTCGTTCGAGCAGGAGCGATACGCGCAAATGCTCCGGATGTCGTGTGGCGACGGAGACGCTGCGTCTGGCCTCGAAGTAGGATGTGCAGCCGGTGCATTCACGGAGATGCTGGCTCCGCTATGCGAGCGACTTACCGTGGTGGATGTCATGCCGCAGGCAATTGAGCGAGCGCGACTGCGGACCAGTAAGTGGTCACATATTGCTTGGGTGACCTGCGACATTCAGCGGTTCTCGTCCACTGAGCAGTTCGATTTGATTGTCGTGGCCGAGGTTCTTTACTACCTCAAAGACGTGAGCGAGATGCATGCGGCTATCCGCAACCTCGTGAGTATGCTTGCGCCAAGTGGCACTCTGATTTTCGGGTCCGCGCGTGATGAAATATGTCAACGCTGGGGGCATGCTGCTGGTGCCGAAACGGTGATCGCTCTCTTTAAGGAGAGCCTATCGGAGGTCGAGCGTCGGCACTGCTCCACCGGATTGGCAAACGAAGACTGCTTGATCGTCCAGTTTCGAAAGCCGGACGCCACGTCAGAACAATCAAACGTCGGTCATTAGGCCAGGAGTACGTATGCGCATCTGCGGAATAAAGTTGACACATGACGGAGCAATTGCTGTCGTCGAGGACGGTCGGCTTCTTTTTTGCGTGGAGCAAGAGAAGCGCGGCAATAGTCCACGCTATCAGTCCGTTGACAATCTCGATGCAGTCGTGCGCGCCTTGGCTGAGCATGGCCTGGAGCCGCGGGATATCGATCAGTTCGTCGTTGACGGCTGGGACGGGGAGAATGAATCGCAGTTCCAGCTCCTAAGCGGAGCGGTGCAGGTTGCGCTAAAAGGCGCGCCATATGTCGAGCGTCATGCTGAGGGCCTCCTTGATCCCGTCGACGGCGTTGGCCTCCTCCTCGGAGGCAAGGAGTTTCCATATAAGAGCTACCCGCATGTCACGGGCCATGTCGCGTCAGCATATAGCACCAGTCCCTTTGCAGCCGCGGGAAAGCCTTCGTTCTGTCTGGTGTGGGATGGCTGCATCTTTCCACGTCTTTACTATGTCGAACCGCGCGGGGCTCGGTTCATTGGATCGCTGTTTCCTATGATTGGCCACGCCTATGCTGCCGCGGGCCTTCACTTCGGGCCGTACCGTCAGCCGAACCGCTCCAGTTGGGATCTGGGCATCGCCGGCAAGCTGATGGCTTACATCGCGCTTGGCTCAGTTGATGAAAGCATAGTGGAAGTGTTTCAGGAGCTTTATGAAACACGGTTGGCGGCCGACACGGAGCAGGCTCGCCGCTACCGCGAAGACATCAACAATGCGGAATCGTCTCTTGCAGCTATGCACGCGTTCTTCGAGGCAAGCACGTTGCGCCTGGCTGCCAAGCGAGCGGAGGACGTCCTCGCCTCGTTCCATGTGTTTCTGGAACGTCTTCTTGTTAAGGAAATCGCGCTGCTTCTGCTAAGATATTCGTCGCTTCCGGGAGCGCGAAATCTATGTGTCGCCGGAGGTTGCGGTCTCAATATCAAATGGAACAGCGCGCTTCGCGCGACGGGATTGTTCGATGATGTCTGGGTGCCGCCGTTTCCGAATGACAGCGGCTCGGCAATCGGCGCGGCGTGCGGCGCCATGGCAGCGCAAGATGGCTTCGGGCCATTGCAATGGTCAGTTTACAGTGGTCCTGCCCTCCAGGAGAGCGAGGTTCCGCCGGACTGGGAGGCCGCACCTTGCAGTCTGAGTGAACTTGCGTCGATTCTTGCCGACAACAAGCCCGTGATCTTTCTTTCCGGGTGTGCCGAGCTTGGGCCGCGGGCGCTGGGCGGTAGAAGCATTGTTGCAGCTCCAACGTGCCCGGCAATGAAGGATCATCTCAACGACATCAAGCGTCGCGAGCACTTCCGACCGGTGGCGCCGATCTGTCTGGAGGATCGGGCGCCGGAGATCTTCAGCCCGGGCACGCCAGATCCTTACATGCTATTCGATCACCAGACCCGGGCGAATTGGCGCGACAAGGTCCCGGCGGTGGTCCATCTTGATGGCTCGGCGCGGCTGCAGACAATTTCCCGCAACTCTCCTCACGAAATTGCCGCGCTTCTCGTCGAATTTGAGCAACTCACGGGCATTCCGCTGCTCTGCAACACGAGCGCCAACCTCCACGGACGGGGATTCTTTCCGGACGCTGCGGCAGCTTGCCAATGGGGGCGTGTCGAGCATGTTTGGTGCGAGGGCATGCTCTGGAGCAAAACGGTCGCCAAGAAGCCATTGTCCACGGAACGACTTCTGTCAGCCTAAGATGAACATGTCCACTGTGGCGATCGACCTTGCCGGGGTAAAAAAGTCATTTGGCGACAACCTTATCGTCAACGACCTGTCGTTCTCGGTCGCGCGCGGAGAGTGCTTCGGACTGCTTGGGCCGAATGGAGCTGGCAAGAGTACGATTGCGCGCATGCTCCTCGGCATGATTTCGCCCGACGCAGGCAATATTACAGTCCTCGATGAGCCTGTGCCTTCCCGAGCTCGTGCGGCGCGTACGCGCGTCGGGGTGGTGCCGCAGTTCGACAACCTTGAGCTCGAGTTCACAGTGCGAGAGAATCTGCTTGTGTTTGGCCGCTATTTTGGCATGAGCGCTCGCAGAATCGAGGCGGTTGCGCCCGCGCTGCTTGAGTTTGCGCGTCTTGAAAGCAGAGCGGACGTGCGTGTCTCCGAGTTATCCGGTGGCATGAGGCGGCGGCTGACACTGGCGCGTGCCCTGGTTAATGATCCACATCTACTCGTGATGGATGAGCCCACCACTGGCCTGGATCCGCATGCACGTCACCTGATTTGGGAACGCCTGCGGGCCCTGCTTGCGCGTGGCAAGACGATCCTCTTGACCACTCACTTCATGGAAGAGGCCGAGCGCCTGTGCGATCGCTTATGCGTGCTTGAGAGTGGATGCAAAATCGCCGAAGGCAAACCAGATGCCTTGATCGACGAGCATATCGGCTGCAACGTGATTGAGATCTATGGCGGTGATCCCAATCAACTTCGAGAGCTGATCAGGCCTTATGCGCGGCATATCGAAGTGAGTGGAGAGACGCTTTTTTGTTACGCGCCATATCCGGAGCAAGTCCGCGTGCACCTGCGCGGGCAAGCAAACCTTCGCGTACTGCAGCGCCCTCCGAATCTCGAAGACGTGTTCTTGCGGTTGACCGGGCGCGAGATGGAGAAATGAGCGATGGATGATGGCTATGCGTCGGTGATGCCGGCTAACGCGTACAACTGGATCGCGGTATGGCGACGAAATTTCCTGGCATGGAGGAAAGTCGCGCTTGCATCGCTTCTCGGCAATCTCGCAGACCCTATAACCAATCTGTTGGGCCTTGGCTTTGGCCTCGGACTTATCGTGGGACGAGTTGAGGGGACTTCGTACATTGCCTTTTTGGCGGCCGGTATGGTCGCAATCAGTGCGATGACATCCGCGACCTTTGAAACCCTATATGCGGCCTTTGCTAGGATGGGTGTCAAACGCACCTGGGAGGGAATTCTGTTCACACAGCTCACGCTCGGCGATATCGTTCTAGGTGAGTTGGTGTGGGCGGCCAGTAAGTCCGTTCTAGCGGGGACAGCAATCGGGATTGTCGCTGCAGCGCTGGGCTATGCATCCTGGACGTCCATTCTGTGCGCGATACCCACAGTCGCCCTTACGGGTCTTGTCTTCGCCAGCCTGGCAATGGTCGTCATATCTCTTGCGCCAACTTACGATTACTTCGTGTTTTACCAGTCGCTCGTCATTACGCCCATGGTGTTTCTCTGTGGCGCGATCTTTCCGACGAGTCAACTGCCTGACTCATTTCAGCACTTTGCCGGCTTGTTGCCGCTCGCACATTCGGTCGACCTTATTCGTCCAACGATGCTTGAGCGCGGCGTCGACAGTGCCGCCCTGCACGTAGGTGCGCTTTGTGTTTACGCGGTCTTGCCCTTTTTCGCGTCGACAGCACTATTTCGGCGACGCCTGCTGCGTTGACGTCAATTGAGCGAACGCGAGAAAGTCAATCGATGCAGTATCATGAGTCCTTCCGCGGTAGCTCGCGAGTGACCTGGTCCGTTACAGCGGCTTCTGCAACGGCCTTAAGAGGCTGCGATCGAGCCAGATCTATGGCCGCCTGTTCGGTCTATCGGCGTCGGACGTCAGCCACCCTATTTCTGAGTGCCTGTCGCTAGGCGCCGAGACAGGCCTTGCAAAGTCATGTTGTGCTGTCTGGCCCGCGCACCGGCGGAGCGTGATTGTACAGGTTAGTTCGATGGGACGGCAGTTGGCCTTCCCGTCACGATGGAGGACGGGATGTTGTGCCCGGGACTGAGTGGTGACCTTGATAGAATCCATGAAAGCTCTCCGGAGCTGCCGAATACATTTCTTCACGGTGGCACTGCGGTTTTTGTGCAGGATGGCCGCGTAATTGCTGCTGTCGAAGAGGAGCGTCTCAACTGTGTCAAGCACTCCAACAAGTTCCCTAGCAGCCCGACCCGATACTGCCTGTCTGCCGCAGGAGTCGAGCTCGGGGATGATCGATCGCATCGCGTCCTACGCGACTGAAGCCTATTGCAAAACCATCCTCGAGCGTCTTTTTGTTTCTCAACCAGTTACGCTAGACGCCAAACTGTTGCTGCGGCAGCTTCTGACACGGGAGTTCGGGGCAGAGATCGATCCGTCCCGACTTTCCTTGGTGAATCACCACGAAGCGCATGTGGCCACGCCTCCTATGCCTGCATGTGAGGGGACCATCCCATCCGACGCACAGGGAGTATTGGGCATCGGACTTCGGGCAGGTCGATACAACACCGCTGAAGAAAGGACAGAAAGTGTTGAGAGAACGCGGCCATCACGGATAGCCCTGCTATGAAGTTCTACCGACGCAGCTCGCCGGAACCGCAACAGACTGTGACGCCGGGCGAGAAGAGACCCGAGATGTCTGTATCGATGTCTTTTGTCCAACCAGGAGCGCGCGAAAAGGCAATCGAGATGGTTAGCGGTGCGATGAATGTTCGGTTCGTAGTGTCCCGGCGACGTACGGGTTTTGGCGACTGTCTGTGGTCCCTGGCGGCAGCTTGGCGTTTTGCAAAGCAGACAGGGCGGACGCTAGCCATCGATTGGCGGGGCTCTTGCTATCTTGATGAACCATTCACCAATGCCTTTCCAGTCTTCTTCGAACCGGTTGAAGACATTGCCGGCGTGCCGGTGATTTGCGACGACGACATCAACAAACGTTCGTTTCCGGGACCATTCTTTCCGGCATGGTGGAACAAGCCATCTATCGATTGCGTCTACCGCCCGAACGAGCAGATCTTCCGGGAACGCGACCAACTCGATCAACTGTTCCAAAGTCAGAGAGATAGTGACGCTAACACGGTTGTGTGTGATGCCTGCCTGATGTGGCGCTGCGATCAGGAGGCGGAGCGCGAGATCTTTCGGAGTATAAAGCCGCGAGCTGCAATTCAGGCTCGGATTGATGCCATCTACCGCGAGCACTTTGAGCCGTACAGTGTGATCGGAATTCATGTCCGGCATGGCAACGGTGAGGACATTATGGGGCATGCTCCCTACTGGGCGGACGCGGAGCGCGCGTTTCGACAGGTCTGTAATGCCATTGAAAAGGCGAGGGCGTTACCACATGCGAGGCCTGTGAGGGCATTCCTGTGCACGGACAGCGCGCTCATCCTTGAGCAGGTGTCGGCAATATTTCCCGATGTTTTTGCGATTCCAAAACAGTTCCAGGCGCCTCACGCCGGCCCGTTGCACAACGCCGCCCTCGGAGCCGAGGGTGGCTTTTCTGCCCTCACTGAGATGTATCTCCTTGCGCGCTGCGACACGGTGATCCGGTTTCCCCCAACGAGCGCCTTCACGCGCTATGCGCGTCTCTTTGCTCCACGCGTTATAGAGTTCGACTTGAACGATCCGAGCAGGTTGATCTTGGTCGAAGACAACTCGCAAGAGCTCGTAGCTTCATGAAAGTTGTAGCGCGCTTGATCGACCTGATTGTCGCTCTTTGCATCCAAGAGTACTGCCAGTTCTTGTACAGGCGACAATCGTCTGCCCAACGTGATGCTGTTGCAACGAAGAGCAGAACGAAGCGACGGCTAAGTGCCTTCGCTTGAGCCGTGACGTCGATAACAACCGCCCTAAAGTGCTGCGCAGCGTTAAGCAGACGGAACACGTCGTCGTCATCCTTCGGTCAGCCACAAATCGGAGCTGATCAGTGCTCGAGCGTGGATGAACATATCAGTTCGCCAGCTCGTGCCTGGAGCCAACCCGTCCAGCGATATTTCCAGTTCTGCCCAGGGGTGCGACAAACAGAATCGACGATTGACGAATCTGACGTGCGAGGCTGGTACGTCAGTTTTAGAGTTAGCGCGGCAAAATGTCCGTGGTCGCTCCCGAGCGGTCGTTGACTTCGGCGAGGCGCCGACAAGCCGCAGCTCATTCGGTTGCGCGATCAAGAAAGCGAGCGCGGCCCGTCCCCTGTGATGAAGCAGGCGAGTGTGCTAGAGAGCTTACGTAGCTGATTTGCCATTGTTGTCACAAAGCACACCCACGGCTGTCTGAAATCGGCCAAGTGTTCGGTGTGCGCGACGTTAGGACGCAAAACGGAGGTGATTTACCTGCACCGCAGTGGCGCAAATCCTGCTAATCGTCCGCTGCCCTAACAGTAGAGGAGGCGGCCTTGGGTCTCGATCTGCCGAATGACAATCTGATTAGAGAGCCGCTGGCCGAAACACATTTGGGTTGCCTCGTTTACGCCGATAAAGCGCGTGATAATCGTAGAGAACAAAAGACGATGTTGCTCACGGGGGCATCGCGCGGAATTGGTCATGCCACTGCCAAGCTCTTCTCGGAGGCGGGCTGGCGTGTCATTTCTTGCGCGCGCCAACCTTTCGACGGCGAGCGATGCTCCTGGGAGGCAGGGAATGACGATCATTTCCAGATCGACCTCAGCAATCATCGAATGCTGCCGCGTGCGATCACCGAGGTCAAGAAGCGCTTGGCTGGTGCGCCCTTGCACGCGCTGGTGAATAATGCCGGGGTCTCGCCGAAAACGCCCACTGGCGATCGGATGACGTCGTTGACCACGTCAACCGAGACCTGGATGGGGGTGTTTCATCTTAATCTGGTAGCTCCGATCCTGCTGGCGCAGGGTCTGTTTGACGAGCTAAGAGCCGCGTCAGGATCAATCGTAAATGTGACTTCAATAGCAGGCTCACGGGTGCACCCATTCGCCGGTAGCGCCTATGCGACCTCGAAAGCGGCGCTTGCGAGCCTCACACGCGAGCTGGCCTATGATTATGCGCCGCATGGCATTCGTGTGAATGCGATCGCGCCCGGCGAAATCAAGACCGACATGCTATCGCCAGACACGGAAGCCCGTCTCGTGCCAGGTATCCCGCTGCGCAGAGTGGGGACCCCGGATGAAGTGGCCAAAGTCATCTTCTTCCTGTGCTCGGATGCGGCGAGTTATGTCACGGGAGCCGAGGTGCCGATCAATGGCGGGCAGCATTTGTAAAGCCGCCGCTCTGGCGACGCAGCTGACGTGTCCTGCAGCGGCACGTATGTTCTCCGCTGACGACGCGCACGATCCGCAAAAAGTGAAACGAGGGCACATTGCAAGTGTGGTGTCGTGCCATAATAAGGTGTCACGGTTCTATGTCATCTCCTCAACACGTGGGGCTAGATCAGAGAGTGACATGCAAAACGAAGCTCGCCAATCCCAACATGGCTCCATGGAGGATAATCAAGACAACGGAGACAGGCTCATGCTGCACATCCCATCCTCGGGCGAACGACCTGCCTCGCAACCGGAGCCGGAGCGTGATCCCTCGGGGCAGCCGTCGTATGAGAGCGCGCTGGCCGGCATCTTCGAAATATCGAAAATAGTCAGCGCCCCTGGTCGGCTCGAAGTCATGTTGGCCAAGGTCCTTGGCCTGCTGCAATCGTTTGTGCAGATGCGACACGGCATCGTCTCGCTATTCCACGATGACGGTATCCCGGAAATTACCGTTGGCGCCGGCTGGAGCGAAGGCAGTGACGAACGTTACCGCACGTGCCTGCCGCAGAAAGCAATCGCCCAGATCGTAGCGACAGACGGGCCTCTTATTGTCGAGAGCGTAGCCGGCGAGCCAGCCTTCAGCGCTGCCGACCGGGAGCTTCTCGGCGCCTCCGACAGCGTGCGCGTATCGTTTATTGGGGTTCCTATTCGTATTGAAGCGAGGGTCGTTGGTACGCTGACGGTAGACCGTATCCAGGACGATAGTTCCAGTCTTCGGCTCGAGTACGATGCGCGACTGCTGGCTATGGTCGCCAACTTGGTGGGACAAACAGTCAAGCTACATCGCTTGTTGGCCTGCGATCGTGAACGATTGTTAGTGGACAAAGACCAGCCACAGAAGATTGTTGAGCTTGAGGTGGCCGCTCGCGAGCGCAAGAAGCTTCACGCCCACGGGATCATTGGCGACAGCGCCGCGCTGAGCGCTCTGCTCGAGAAGATTGCGGTTGTAGCCAAATCGAACAGCACGGTTCTGCTGCGGGGCGAATCCGGCACCGGCAAGGAGCTCGTAGCCAAGGCCATTCACGAGTCCTCGTCCCGCGCTAAACGACCGTTCGTTAAACTGAATTGCGCGGCGCTGCCAGAGACGGTTCTGGAATCGGAATTGTTTGGCCATGAGAAAGGTGCCTTTACCGGTGCGGTCAGCTCGCGCAAGGGGCGCTTCGAGCTTGCTGACAAAGGGACGCTATTTCTGGATGAGATCGGAGAGATCTCAGCTCCGTTCCAGGCGAAATTGCTGCGAGTTCTGCAAGAGCAGGAGTTCGAGCGCGTCGGTAGCAATCACACGATTAAGGTCGATGTTCGAGTCATAGCTGCGACCAACAAGAACCTTGAAGAGGCCGTGGCAAGGAGCGAGTTCCGCGCGGACCTCTACTATCGTATTAGCGTAGTTCCCTTGTTGTTGCCGCCGCTGCGCCAAAGACGCACTGATATTCCGCTGCTAGCCCGAGAGTTCCTCAGAAAGTTCAACAGCGAGAACGGCCGTACGCTCACCCTGGAGGCGAGTGCGATCGAGGTACTGATGAACTGCGGGTTTCCGGGAAATATTCGCGAACTCGAAAATTGCATCGAGCGAACAGCGACGCTGTGTACCGGGCCATCGATTGTGAGAAGTGACTTTGCATGCTGCCAAGGCCAGTGCCTTTCCATGATGCTCTGGAAAAGCACATCGAACGACAAGGCCGACGTGGCGGTACCCATGCAGCCGATGCCTGCAAAGTCCATCATTCCGCTAGCTCAAACGACATTGCCACCGCAGTCTGTCTGCGGACCGGCCCCACTGGCACCTGCCGGCACAGTTCTCGTTGGTGGTGCGAGCATGACCGATCGCGAGCGTGTCATTGCGGCCATGGAAAAATCTGGCTGGGTGCAGGCCAAGGCAGCGCGCCTACTCGGACTAACCCCGCGCCAAATCGGCTATGCGCTGCGAAAATACGGAGTTGAGATAAAGCGGTTCTGAACAACCACACCCGTCGGAACTTCTGCTGCCAAATAGATAGTTGAAGAACGATTCCGAAGAGGCAATCTACGCACTCTGAAGGGAATGGGCCGGCCTGCGGCGACGACGGCGCGCGCGCAACATGGATTTGTGCGCCATGAGTTACAGAGCCTCACCTGGGGCCATACAATCGTGAACCGTCCTCCGTAGCTCGAACATGTAACAAGCTATCATCCCTATTCTGCGGACGAGTGAGCGGCAATGCTTAACCGTCGATCGGCCCGATGCCCGCAGGTGGTTCGCAGCAGTGATCCTGCGAGCATCCCTTGCGTCTCTCGGCTGGCGTGACGAGCGGAACCGCGTTGTCGGTGCCCTGACTTGTGTCGGCATTCGTTCGTCAGGAAGAGCGGCTGGAGCGACTTATCGCCCGGTTTAAGCCTTTTTGACAGCGAGCCGATTCCAGGCAACGGCGATGGTACAACACTTGCTGTTCTCTTCGCAGCTATCGCAACTGTTGGAGCAACATCGTGCACAATGTCGTCTGCATCAAACAGGTTCCGGACTCGGCGCAAATCCGCGTTCACCCCGTGACCAATACAATCATGCGCCAGGGAGTGCCGACAATCATCAACCCATATGACCTCTTCGCGCTCGAGGCCGCGCTGGAGCTGCGCGATCGGTTCGGCGGCGAAATTACCGTGCTTACCATGGGACCGCCATCGGCAGAAGAGTCCCTGCGAAAGGCGCTGGCTTATGGTGCCGATCGCGCCGTCCTACTCACCGATCGCTGCTTTGCGGGCTCCGACACACTGGCCACAACGTATGCACTTGCAACCGCCATCCGGAAAATCGGTAAGGACTATCGCCCGACGAATGTCATTTTCACGGGAAAGCAGACCATCGACGGCGATACTGCGCAGGTTGGGCCCGGCATCGCAAAGCGAGTGGGCGTAGTGCAGCTGACTTACGTTGCTAAGATCAGATCCTTGGACCTCGCCGCTCAAACGATTGAAGTGGAACGACGCTGCGAAGGTGGTGTGCAGGTGTTGCAAACCAAATTGCCGTGCCTCATCACCATGCTTGAGGCGACCAATCAGATTCGGCGCGGCGCGATGGCGGATGCCTTGCGTGCCGCGCGTGCCCAAATCGTGAAATGGAGCGCGCAAGAAGCCGGTGTCGAAGACACCTCCAACTGCGGTCTCAAGGGCTCGCCGACGGTCGTTAAGCGTGTGTTCGCTCCCTCTGCGCGGGCCGAGAAGGCGGCGCTGGTTGAGGCCGCTGAGCAACCGGCGCAGGCGTTGATAGACGCAATGTTCTCGCTTCAACCGAAGCTCGAAACCGATCTTGCGGCACTTGCTCGTGGCGCTCGATCCGGAGAGTCCAGGCCATGATAGTGGATACGCTCCAGAAATGTATCAACGCCGCACCCGTGTCGAAGAGCGCGCAACATGTAGCGACCCATCTCGGCCAGCTACCAATAGGGTCTGCCCATGGCATCCGTCGATCTCGCGAGCAGCGGGCCCGGATGTTCCCTAGACCACGTTACGCTACGACGGAGTCGCGGGGGATTGTCGGGGCACAGGCAAAGGGGCCTGCGTATGTTCCAGGTCACCGTTCGGTCGTATTCGACGACGTGGAAGGCCATTTCTTCTCTTGTAACGGTCACGGCGAAGACGCAATAGTCAGCGACCCGGGTCACCATACTAGCGCTGCCGTCTGCACGCACAAAGCGCTGTCGCTGGCTTCGGGGCGCAAAGTCAACCCATGCGTCGCCTTTGAAGCAGTCTCCGCGATTGAGCAGACCTGTACGCATGTGAGCGGCCGCTGGCTCTTCGCTGTTTGCTTTCTGACAGCGGCGCGCAGGCTCTCAAGGTCGATACACTCGCAATGAGGAGGCGACACGACCGTTGTATCAACTGATTCAGATCTTACGGAGCGAATCCAAGAGTTGGCATAATGATTGCTGAGAGCGACTAAGAACTTAGAGGTGGTAATCGCGAACGAAGAACGGGTGAGGGTCTCTTTGAGATGCTTTGTGCCGCCAGCAGCGGTATGTGACACCAGGGGCCAAAAACCTTAAGAGCATCATAGGTACAAATTGGAGTCTACAATGCTGTCCCAGGCTGACAGCGGTTCGGCGAAATGGCGGGAGCAGCACCCGCGAGGGCTTGATCCATTCGCCCAAGATCGCGAAAGCTGCAAGCGTGCCGAGCGGCCAGGCACGCCACTCGCCCACGCGACATTAGCTACAAAACGGCGTGGGCGGCGCAGTATCCATTATGAGTCTCCGCGCGAATGCTGGTCGGGGCGGGCACTGCGGCGTCGGACTGCTGGTGGAGAGGAATCCGACTGGATTCCCGCCGCTCCAATAATGAACGCATTCCCTTCGATGCTTATGAGCTGGACTGAGCATGCCGCTGTCTGCCATCGCGAAGCAAACTACCAAAAGTTCGCCTGGAAGGTGAGCGCAATCATTGGCCCTTCTAAGCCAATGAACCCAGGGCGGTTAATAGGTGGCCCGGACACGAAGCTGCTTCGTCAGGGACCGTTCGCTTCTCATCTGCAGGGATCACATGACATCTCAAGCGTCTCGATTTGCAGCGGATCAGCCTCCGAAGATATGCTGCGAGTACCTGACCGAGCAAGCGCGAGCCTTGTTCGGCCCGCATCCGTTCGCCTCTCAGTTGTCCGAAGATCAGGTTGCCAGGGTGCTGCCCGAATATCTGGCGATGTCACAGGCGTTCCCGTACCTGCAGGCGGGGTCCCAAGGGGACCTCATATTTGATGCAATGCATCACAATCGGGATATTGCGAGAGACATTGAGCTGACCAGCGTGGTCGCGAACTTTATCTGTTGGGACGAGACCGGAGGCCATGGCCGAATTCTCCAGGGGGGCAAGGCCGCGCTACCGGATATTCTGTTGACAGAAAGCTTTCACTCCAACCTGTTGAAGAAAGATGCCTCCCAACTACTCGGCCGAGCAATACTGCCCAACTATAGCTCTAGGACGAAGCAGTATCTGCATTCTCTCTACGCCGGATTGTCATCGAAAGACTCCCTCGTTCGTTGCGCTTACATGGTAGCTTTTGAGCTACATGCTGCGGACATGATCCAATCGCTGTGGACCACCCTGGCCGAAACGTTTAAAGCGCAGCCGGACGATCTGGAGTATTTTCGCAGCCATGTGGGCGGAGAAGATCCCGCGGAGAAGTACCACGGAGAAATGACAGGCCGGCTGATTGGTGAACTTGTGCAGCCTGACCGTAGTGATCGTTTTTTGAATGAATTCCTCCAAGCCTATCGGGTCAGCGTCCAGTGGTGCCGCGATCTCATCGCAATTGCGGCACGCACCGGAGATGATCACTCGGAGATCGAACATCATGGCAGTTGCCATTGTGGCTCTGTCAAGTTCTACGTCAGAGCGCCGCGGGAGCTCTCTGGAGTTCGTTGCAATTGCTCGATTTGTCAAATGTCTGGGTTTCTCCACTTACTCGTAACTGGCGATAAGCTACGCATCGAGCGCGGTGAAGAATTCCTCACTACATATCAGTTCAACAAGAACATTGCTCGGCACACGTTTTGCCGGCTTTGTGGGGTAAAGCCATTCTATAGGCCGAGGTCGAACCCCTCCGGGTTCAGCGTAAATATTCGATGCCTGGACAGAAGGACGATCGCGCGCGTAAGAATAACCGAGTTCGATGGCGAGCATTGGGAGCAAGCATTCGTCTCAATGCACAAGGACCCGGAGTCCTGCTTCGAAGATCAAAGGAGTGAGCTCGAATGGCGCGCGCAATGAGTGATAAATCCCGCCAGCTTTCAGAGGAAATGCTGACAAAGTACCGCATAGAGCTGTTAGTAAAGGGGACGGCCGTTATCGCCCCCCAGATATTGTTCACTCAAGCCGACTTGACCAAGATCGATCAGCTGCAGGCTGAGATTCCCGAGGAAGAAGTGCGGGAGGGAGATGCCGGCGACTTGCACAGCGTCTTTGTCAAGCGCGTAAGGGTAGATCCACCCGGCCGGGCGCCTAGCAACGTGAGTGGTACAGCTTCAGGGCAGATCATGGAGCTACTTGAAAGTAAAGACCGCAGCTTCGCGCTAAGACAGATCTTCGGAGCATCCTCAGATTACGTGGTTCGCCGATGCCAAATGCATCGTATGCCGCCCGGGTCCTTTGTGGGCATCCATTTGGATGCGAAGAGTGATCCGGACTTCGAGTACGCGGTGATTGTGCAGCTAGCGAGAGACTTCGAGGGGGGTGAGTTCGTGGTATATCCTACCGTGTACGAACAGCACGTATTCCGGCCACCATTCGGCGCCGTGCTTGTCACGACATGTAAGGTCCGGCATGAAGTTAAGCCGGTGTCGAGCGGGGAGCGCCGATCTCTTGTCTACTTCTGTTCAAAAAGGGGCGGCGCGAACCGCCGGGTCATCGAAAGTTCTACCGCTCGGCTATGAGGTGGCGCGCCTGATATGAGTCTGCCCAGGTTCTCGTTGTAGGCGAGCCATCATCCCACTATAAGGTCGGCCCTCGTCCTCACCCGAAGATTGGTGCCGCATGCGTGCAGTTGCGAAAGTCGCCGGTTGCAAACGCAGCCGCTCGAGCATGACTCTAATCTCCGCCGAGAGAATGTCCGATTGATGGACGCAATGCGCTTAGCGGATGCCGTTGCGTAGGACAGCCTCTTGCAGCGATCGACCAGCTGGGTGAGAATATTTCCCGCGCAAGGTCACGATCATGATCCGACGTTTAGCATTAAGGATCAACCTAGCCTCTCGCCTGTCCGGCGCTTCAGGGAGTGCAGCCGGCCGCAGCGCCGAACCTATTTGCTCAGACTGTGCCCTCTTTATGTAGGGCCGAATAAAGCGCTGCTTTGGAGCGGGGCAGTGAATTGAGCGTGTGAAGATTGCTCGCTAGGAGCTCAAAAGTCGGTGTTGCTGATCGTGGGCCGCAGTCCTGTCTGGCGCAATCACAACGCACTCCACGGTGCCAGCCTCCTCGTCGGCGGCAAGCGGGATCACGCCCGCCTTACGTGTGCGGTCGAATAGGAGTCCTTCTTTGAAGAAGCGATCATGCGCCGCTTGAAAGGATGGCGATCGCACATTTCTTACAGATAGAATAACGTTGCGGCTGGAATAGTCGAAGCCGAGCAGCCGGATCGCAATGTTGTGTAACACCGATCCGCCACCCCAGCGGCCGTTCGCTTCATTGAACAGCAACCGTTCGTCTTTTGTGAAAATGGCGTCGATGTTGATCATTCCGCGATAGCCCAGGTCTCTCGCTAGTGCCACAAATCGGTAGGCATGCTCCTGGGCAGTCAACCATTGCTCGTTCTCCAGGTCGCTTGGAAGCTCAAGCCCCGTCCAGGTGAGAGCCCGTTCGGACCGATCTGTGCTTTTACGCAGGCGTATGTTTCCACTGTTGATAAAAGCGATTGATGCATCATCCTGGATTTCATACTCGAGATAAAATAGAGATCGGGCCAAGTGGTATGATTCGACGACCAGCGTCTTACACGATGCTGTTGTGATCTCAGAGTAAAGCGCGTCAGGATCAAGCGACGGCCACGAAATCATCCGAGTATCTCTGGCTCCAGGTAGCGGATCGCTTTTGCTGCGGGTCAAGATGACATTTCCGACTCCTCCAGCTCCATTATCCAACTTTACAATGACCCTGCCCGTCTCGGATTTGAGGGCAGTGACCGCTTTGAATAGTCCATTTGGGTCTGTCGCGACACATCCATGAGGGAGCGGAAGTGCGACGCTTGTTGCCAACTGACGGAAGTGGCTCTTGCGATTCAACAGATCAGGCCCGCGCTGCAGAGCGAAGTCGTCCCCGGTCTTCGATATGCCCAGTGTGGCCGCCAAACGTGCGACACCTTCTGTAAAGTAGCAGGGATGCAATCGCCAGGCGGATTTCTGACGAATATGTCTTTTGAGCCGCTCGACAACAGGCTGGGACAGCAACGTGCAATCATCGAGGATCGTCGATTGGCGGCTCGCAGGTACAACAAGGCGAAGACGCGATGCATCGAAATCGAGCGTCGCGCCAATGAAGGATAGCAGATCCGCCGGGATCGCTACCGGGGAGACGATCAGGTCGCCCTCCTGAGCAAACCACGCTGAACGGTGTGCCGAGCTGGCGGCCAGCGAACGTTGAGCCTTTGTTAGATGGGCGCCCGACATCTGAGGCGTACCGGCATTCATAATTAGGATCCGCGGCATTCGCGACCTCCGGGCATCTGGACTTGATCAGGATGGGATGGTCATGGCAAGCATGACAGCCGTGCCACCCCGTGGTAAGGCGCTGAGACAGGGAGAGTTTGCGCCGTCTCGATGTCACCTGCGATGTAGTGGGAGAGAACGGCCCGTCTCAGATCTGCCGATCTCAATTGATAGCTCGGTCGCATGGCTATTCGCTTCAGAAAAAGCGCGGGACGTTGGGTAGTGCGATGTTCGGAATGCTTCGTGTGAAATGATTTCGCGCGGCACGCTAAAACGGACCGTGACCAAACATGTGCGATCAGCGCGTCTGCCTCGATCTCGCACCCCAGTCGCTTGGTCATATAAGCGACCGGTACTTCTTCCCAGCGCGCATCGGCTCGACCGACCGGCCGCATTCGGCTAGATCTGGATATTACGTATGCACTCGCTCTATTTTCGCTAGGTAGATGTTCTCGGCGGAAGTAACCGAGTGCTGATTTGGCGTCGTGAAGCGGAAAAGATCCATCTGCGTCGCAGCATCCAAAGTCCCCTGCGAGTCGGGGCATCTTGATTCGGCCTCCTCTCTGGACACCAAACTGGCTCTCGAAGGCGCGAGCGATCCGCTCGATCAGTCGATTGAGGATGACATAGCTGGGCGTCTTCCGTTCGAAATGGATCGTGGTCTTGTCAGGAGTATACTTGGCGTTTTGCTCGACGAAGGTGGAGAATCCAACTCGCTATTCATGTGCATCAGGTCCGCACATTGTGTTTGTGCCGATGCGTTTCATCGGAAGCCCGGAGTGCTTGGCGACGCCCCAGTCATATGCTTCTTTTGGCCGGCTCTTAATGGTTGTCATGGGTTGCGAACGATGGTTATTTCTTGAGGGAAATCTGCCGATTGATCACTCACTTCGCTCGGCTCTGCTGCGGTCGTGTGCATCTGTCGGTTGTGACAGGCGCACCACGAAGAGGGTTTCTTGCCGCGCCTTTGATATACAGAGGCGCCGCACATATATGGCGCTCTCATATCTCCATCATTGAAGCCGATGATGCAGCGGCACTGACCTTCAATATGATCAAACACACAGAACCTTCTTAAGGCCGGCCGGGTCTTTCAACTTGCTGCTCCCGCATGCCATGCAATAACGTCCGATGCCGCGCTGGTCACGCGGAGCAAGACGCCGGGTCACTTCGAAAACCTGCGCAGGCCCACCGTCTGTCACACCTTTGCGCGATCGAGACGCCACGTGCGGGAAAGCAGCTTGAAGGTAGCGGGTTCGGCAAACTGATTTTGTGCGCTGCTGCGCCAGAGGCGGGCTTGCGTCAGCTTGAGGAAAGCAGCACCATCTAGGCGCTTCGGATTGAGTTCTACGTCGATCAATTCTGTCGTTATCGGCTCTCTGGCGGGGCGGTACGCGACCGCCACTTCGTCCAGATCCGAAATGCCGCAGCATTGAAAGTTACTTGCTACCCTTAGCGCCGCGATTGGAACTTGGTGCAAAGCCCTCTCGACCAATGGGCCATCGGGCATAAGGAGCATGACCAGCGACCGGTCCGCGGATCTGACCAACTGAGGCATCCGAAGTCCTTCACACCCATGTAGGTAACACCTCAAGAGCCTACGATTTAACGTTACGTCAGATTCAAGCCCCTTTTTGCGGGCAAATGAGAACGTGGCCAAGCTCATGCTACCCGAAGAGGGCCCCCGAGGGGCTGGTGTCGCAAGCATTCAGCGCCACCCTGAGGGGGAAGCCTGTGGCTGAGGCCTTAGGAGCGATCCGGCGAATGCGCCGGCGGCGTGTCCAACGCATGACCCCAGTGCGCCGAGTTTGGACGAAATGTAGAGTTGGTCAGGGTGCGTATGCGGGCCATCACCATCGATGGCCAGTCCGCGGCGAGATGAGCGGCGCTGAGCAATCGCCATCGGAATCACCGCTGAACGAGCGAGCAGCTCGAAGCCAAGCTTGGCCGCAAGCGTTTTGAGCGTGGGCATAGAGCGCAACGCCGGCCTGCCAGTGTCTCTCCGTGTGTAAACGGCATCCGGACCTATTCTTCTCTCAGGAGAACACGCCGCTTTGCCTCCAGAAGATGCCCATCCAGCGTCTCGTGCAGCGCACGCCGCAGCTCCGGCGGGATCGAGCTATCTGTATCGATCAATTCCCGAAACTTCCGAATGATGTGTTCTATCGTTGCGATAGTTCCAAGTGTTTCAATCCTCTGCCAGGGCATCTTCGATCGTCTCCTTTGCCGCGTTGCGCACGCTTCGTCGCGGGTCCTCACCTCAGCAACCGGGGCGCGAACAACCTCTAGTGCACCAAATGTTGGCTGTCGGGCTGAGTGTTCAGCGCGGAGCTGTTTTGACCAGGACTTGCGCAAGCGGGCGCTCCATGAGAAATCGGCACAAGTAACCCGCATTCGCGGCTGCAACAGTTTTCTCGCGCGTAAGCTGCACTATCGATCGCAAGGATGCGGCATCAACCAGATCGGCTGTCAGGCGTTTGAAACGGCGATCAAGCGATTCAGTCGAGCGGCGGCAGCGCCCCGATCAAGTGATTCTTGTCCAAGCGCCACGCCTTCCTGTAGGTTCGAGGCCCGCCCGGCCACCACCAGTGCGGCCGCCGCATTCAGAAGGGCGGCATCACGAAAACGACCTGGCAGCCCATCAAGCACTTTTTGTAACGCAAAGGCATGAGCCTCGACATCACTGCACTCCAGCTCATCGGCGCGGTAGCGGGGGAGCCCGGCTTCCTCCGGCGTGACTTCGAACGTGCGGACTGTACCCGCCTCAACCGCAGCAACAAAGCTTGTGTCGGTGAGGGATAATTCATCGAGCCCGTCCGAGCCATGAACAACCCATACCGAGTCGGCACCAAGGTTCTTCAAGACTTGCGCCAGAGGCTGCACCCATTCGGGAGTGAACACTCCAAGAATCTGCCGCTTGACCCTGGCTGGATTCGACAGAGCCTCGATTAGATTGAACATCGTGTGGGTTCCAAGTACGCTCCGGATCTGCCTGATGCGCTGCATCGCCGGATAGTCGGGTGACGCAAAAATGAAGCCAATGTCGGCTTCGTGCACACAACGTGCAATTGCCTCAGGCTTGAGATCGACCTTTACGCCGAGGCGCGCCAACACGTCTGCGGTGCTTGAGCGCAAAGATGCCGCGCGGTTGACATTCTTGGCGACGGGAACGCCGACCCCGGCGACGATGAACGAAGCGCACGTCGAAACGTTGAGCGAACACATAACGGTATCGCTCGTGCCAGCGATATCGATGGGGTCACATCGCGTCTCGACGGTGGGCATTATATTTCGCATTGCGGATGCGGCGCCCGTGACTTCTTCGATCGTCTCCCCGCGGACCCTCATCCCAATCAACAAGCCACCGATTTGCGAGGGAGTTGCGTCGCCGGACATCATGCTGTCGAACGCTAACGCGGCCTCCTCGCGGGTCAGAGTGGCACCGGTGGCAACTTTGCCGATGATCGATTTAAGCGGTTCCATCGAACTTTACACGTTCCTTATCCAATCTAGGGTCCGTCCGTCCAGCCAGGCGTCTTCGCAACCGGGCGCCCTGATGCAGCTGCCGGTCTATCCGCACTCGCTATGCCGCACGAGTCCTTGAGGCGGGCCGTCGGATGAACGTGGCACCCGTGGCGACGCTACAACCTGACGCTACGTCAGGGTCAAGCTCCCTCCGTTCGATGGTGCCCTCGAGAGGACATCGGCGGCTAGTCAGAGCACTGAGTTGCTTGATGCGAGGATAACAGCTCTGTCTCGCGCCCGCTTGCCGTCGATGTTCCGGCCGGATCACAAGGCTTCGCTTTCCGGTGCCGCCGTGGCGGAGCCGCAGAGCGGCTTCCGCACGTGCTATGAATATATCGATGCCAATTCCAGGCTGAGCTTAGCTGGCTCTACGAAATGACCCCACCTCACTATAATGAACCTGCGCATGAAAGCCTCCAAGGAGCGATGGACGCGTCCGTTGACCGGCCCGCATGAGCTGGTGAGCCGTTGGGCGAACCCTCGTGTGACGTGCTGCACGTCAAGCTGGGACGACTTCTGGAGAGGAGTCGGGCGGACAGCTCGCAGCATCTTCACCTCGATCCGCTGCTCTTATTGCCGGTGTCCCGCCCGGAGATCACGTAGCGACATTGCTGACTGAGACGATCTTGCTTGGATCTGAGGCAGGCAGTAATAGCGGTACGATCTGGTATGTGACTGCTACAAAGGCGAAACACGTCTCCCATGCAGGCCTCTTTCTCCTCTGCGGTCGGCGTTCGATCAAGCGCGTTGACCGGCGCAAGCATTGCAGTTGCCATTGCCACGCCTAGGGCGATATCGCGGTAGTAGAGCCTGAGGCGCGGAGCCGGCCGAATTTGTTGTTTTTGAACCATGACATTTCTTCAGTTCGGTGGAGCTGATTATTGTTCTTGCTGCCCGGAACGCATCACCTGCAAACCGGGAAACAGGCGGATCTGCTTAGCTGTCTGCAAGCTCGTTGTTCTACTTTTGCCGTTCTCACTGTACGGAGTTCGTCATTTGTCCAGGAGGACAGGAACGACACCTTGCATACCGGCAGAGCCTTACGAAAGAGGGGAGTTAGTAGCAGCTGCGCCGACGCACCAGATGAAGGTCTTGGAGTTGCTGTGATTGTGCAGCCAGTGCATGCCTCGATGCCTCGAGGATTGCTTGAGTCTGCTTGACATGACCTGAGGTGCTATGGTCAGCCTAATCGCCGGCCGGTGAGTGACGGCGGACTCGCCACGATGCCGGCTCGACGCGGCCCTGGCCAGCTGTGGCGAAGCATACATATTAGGGAGGCCAGATGTGCTTCTCTCGTTGTTGATGATGCATTCGGCCTGGCAAGAGCGACCATGATGGCGCGCTGAGGCAATGTTTGGTGTCATCGCGCTTCTGCTCCACTTTATGTGAAGAGGTTGGGGGGTATCTCTGTGAGGTAGGTTTCGTCTTGCGTCGGGTCAGCCGAGTCTGAGTTGATCGGAGTCGGCCGCGCAGACCTCCTAACGCGCGATTACGTACAGCAGAAAGAGGAATAGCATTCGATGAATCGCGGGCAGGCTCGCATCTGGATGATGTTAGGCTCTCTATTCGGTCGTCCCGGGCGATTGTAGATGTTTGAGGCATTTCCAATGCTCGTGAACTATCAGTAATCGACTGATTGTCAGAGGTGATCCACACCTGTCCAGAATCCTACAATCTAACGCAGCGTGCGATTCGAGTCTTTTGGTGGGAGCAATGGTCTGAAGCTGTCGGTGACTGTGCATTCTTCGTACGAGCATCGTCTGCAATGCGCATTCAGCCGTTTCTGAATGGTTGCTGTGGACTGGGGACTGACTGCTTCGGCAGCCGGAGCCACGAGCGTCGCTCCTACGTGATTATACGGAGCGTCAGTGTCGCAATTCGTTGATCTACGGATTGCATGCTCTCGGCATGAATCCGAAAAGTAAACTGTACCAGCCCGATCACTGGCGAGGCCGCGCGGAAGCAACGCGAAAGAAAGCGGCAGCGCTCATCGACGGAAAAGCCAAAGACAGGCTGCTTAAGATTGCCCTGGAGTACGACAAGTTAGCGTGGCGTGCACACGTGTGGCAGATGCGCAAGAATGAGGACGATACGTAGCCTGAGCAAGAGCTGTAAAGCGTCGCTACGGTCCATAAGGCCTCAGCCTGTCGATCTCTACCCGACCCATTGGCTAGGTAGATATCGCTCAGCAAGCAAGTCAATGCCGCCTGTACGGAGCGTTGAGAGAGCCAGAAGGCAAGACGCCTGACCGTCCTATGCCACACGCACGGGGCCCGAGCCAGCCGCCTGCCCAACGTTCCCTTAGGTCACCTTGTTTCGTCAGCTTCTCGAAAGCTAACTTTCACATAAGGGGAATACTGGCACTAGTCCTCACTTGCAGTCGATCCGTCGCGCCTCACTTGGAAGCCCGGATGCCACTCGCCGCGGACGGGTTGAGCTGCTACAGGTCAATTTGGCACTTCGTCGCGCGGCAGCGGCACATCAGTGTCGCTAATTCGAGGCATCTGGGTCATGCGTCGACATTTCCTTCCGCCGGAGCAGCGCATTGTATATCCCGGTAGGAGCGCGAAGCGCCTTGGCATCAGTTTGTTCGCAGCCGTGGCGGCCCGCGGTTGCGAGAGGCGCCAGAAGTCCATCGCGCGGTTGCCATGCGCGAGAGTGTTTCAGAAGAACGCTGCGATGACTAAGTAGATCCCGGCCCAAAGCAGCGCATTTATGAGGAGTGCGGCCAGAGGCCACAAGTTCCACCTTTTCTGGGCTCGCCGGGAGGGACGATCGGTGCCGCAATGCTTGATCGTTGGGCGCTTTGTTGCGCGCCAATGAGTCATTTCATTACGCTGAGCGCCGGTGAACAGAAAAATGCCAAGCTTTGCATGACTCCTATCACTCATAAGTTAGCAGTCCTCTTTTCATGGGGCATCAGAACCGATGTTCGTTGCGGCGACGATTCGGCCGATTCATTGCTCGTGCATCCTCGCTACAGCGAGGTCGCGTTCTGTCAGCACAGCAAGCGACATGCCACGAGGTAGAACTGTCTGCAGCGCGTTTGATGCGGTGGGTTGGTGACACGGAGCCGTTGCGCGGCGTCTGAGTCGCGACATTCATGTCGGAAACAACACCCTGATTAACGGCAAAGGGTGAGCGGTTCGCGAGCGCCATGCCGTAGACAACGCGTTAGGAGCTGCATCTTAGTGATGCGGAAAATCGGGCGACATTCGCAGTTGCAGTCGATGAAATCGACTAATCATTGTTTCTGACCGTTAGCTTACGACCAAGATAGCAGGCGATCCGCCGGATGGTCCATTTGGAAGAACGGAGCATGCCGGCGTCCGCGGCTATGTGTATGCCGATTTGGAAGCCATAAAGCTGAACCATTTTCACATAAACGGCGCATTGGGCCTGTTCAGCCTTGGCGAGGAGGCCGTCGAGTGATCAAGTACTCTCTCTCGCGAAGCAGCAATGTAACTCCGATCTATCTGGTGCCACTACTGGTTTCGCGAGCATCATGAGCTCTAGATGTTTCGCCAACACGGCAGCGTGCCATGATGAAGACCAATTCATTGAAGACGAGGTGACGCGTCAGAGTCGCCGATTTCGTCTGCTCATGCGGGATGTGCGCTCTGCCGGCGATGAGCAGTGAATACTGCCTGGCACGGATGACAAACTGTTTCGCCTCGGAGAGACTTAATGATGGACTTACATAAGTAGCGCCAGGTGCAATCGGCGGCTCAATTCGCCCGACGCGCAATTAGTGGTACCGCTCATGCTCAGGCGACCGGCGGCCCGAGGGCGAAGTACGTCTTAGAGCAATAATCAGAGGAGAGTGAGTGATGATAGACATCTACGGCTTTCGCGGATGGCGCGCTGTAGATTGGTTTAGGAACGCTGGGCCGAGGACCGAGCAGGTTGACTTGTTACGAGACAGCGTCATCTACGTAGACGTCAGGGCTATCCGAGAAGAAAAGGAGCGGGCGTGCGACCGCAGATGATAGACAAGCTGGAGGCCGGCCGCGTGCAACACGGCCGGTTCGCTACTGCTCCAGGGTCAGGCCCTTCCGGTCTGTTCCTTGTGCAGGGGCCTTGTGGGTGTGAACTTAAGATAAGTGCGTTTGTCCGTCCCGGTTGGGAGCATGTCGCTGTTTCGACCCCGCGGCGTTGTCCGAATTGGGACGAGATGTGCTTTGTGAAAGACTTGTTCTGGGATGAAGAAGAGTGCGTCATGCAACTGCATCCGCCACATTCGAGGTACGTGAATAACAGCCGATATTGCCTTCACTTGTGGAGACCCACTTATCGAGACATCCCGATGCCGTCCCCGAGCTTCGTAGGCGTCGTTGGATTAAGTCCCTCCGATGCGGCAACGTTGTTCGCGCAAATGAGCGCGACAGCATGACGGGCTGAGCTAACAAAATGCGAGCAGAAGGTGAGGTCGAGCGGGCGCACAAGCACCGGTTCGGCTTCCCGATATGACGTGTCACATGCGGGTGTATGTCGGGCTCGCTCGACTGTTGCAGTGTTTAGGCGGGCTGAACCTGAAATGCCGCCGTCCGAGCGGCTAACGGCACACTGATGGCCGTGAGAAATGTCTGCGCCAGTTCTTGTAGAGTGAACAAGATCGTAATTTGTATTCAAACCGGGTTTCGGATCTGTGCTGAAGGTACGTCAGCGGCAACAACAGCATCTCACTCGCCGATGGCCGATCACGGGGACGTGAATTGCGCACTGTTGGAGGCGTAGTTGTGCGACCGAGCGGCGCAACACGATAAAGGTGAGATCGACCACCAAACCGACGGTCGCGCTGTCCAGCGTAGCCATCATCCTGACGGCATCTGCAATTCCAAGCGCGCCCTCCGTAGTGTGCAAGAGTAACTAGCCGTTCGGCCACTACCTCACACCTGCAGCCCCGCTCGTGAGTGGCACTGTCGTGCAACCAATTGGCCGCCGCGGCCGTAGCTTCCCCAGGCTTGTTGGTGGTCAGCTCTTCGTCAGTTTGCTGCGATATCATCCGCAGCAAGATGTAAGCAGCGCGCTCTCCCTGAGGACGCGTGCGCCGAAGAAGCAGGTGAACCAGGATGTATAATCGACTCGATGGCCAATACACACGCGCTGATCAAGCCGACGGATCGATCAGGCCCGCAGATAGTACCGAATTTGCGCAAACACTCACTGAAGTCGCGCGACGAGAGAGCCTGCCGTCGGGCGAATTGATCGACAGGATGGGGCTCTGCTTCAGCAAGCCACATACCTCAGATTCAATCGTTTATAGTCCAAGCAACTCGCGCCACAGCTCTCTGTCCTCCAGCTCGGAGTTATCCTCTGCCGATAGCCCTGTCCGCGCTCTATTCGATTACAGGACTGCTGAATTGCCCGAAGCCAATGTCAACGGAATCTGTGTTGGATTGGTAGCGGAGTGGCTCCTTAATCTCCCAAGCAGCCCGTCATCCCGAATGAGGGCTCTGCTCCCGGACACTGAAAAGCACCGCTCAGCGGCAAGTCGGCAGGAACAGTACGAAGAGCTCAAGGCTCAATTGAAAACCGGTGGCGCGGAAGGGTCTCACAACCTCCAGGCAAAAAACACAACGTTACGCGACGCTGGCTTAGAGCCGTCTGCTGAAGAGACGCGATATAGGTTTGATACATCTTCGTGCATTGACCAGATCGTGAAGGAGCTCACCCAGGATGCGTCCATGTATTTGGTCAGCTTGCGTTTCGCCGCAGGTGGCGCCCACATGATTGCGACAGTGACGTCGAATGGAACGACGACCCTTTTTGATCCTAACTATGGGGAATTTTCTGTTCCTTCAGATGAGGTCGGAGAGTTATTCAAGAGTCTTGCGGAGCGCTACAGGAGCCCCCCGAACAAAATGTACATATCGACTGTCGTCACACAAAGGGTGACGTGAGGACTTCCTAGGTTGCAACGGACCTTACCCGATGCCCCCGCGCGGAACCTACTCGGTCGGTGCGGGACAGCCGCGTCCCTAGATGGTGCAGTCGACGCGGTTCTTCGGATGTTGGATCGGTGCTCTCGACGGAAGCTCCTGGAAGTAGTGCAGAGAGGGGAGAATGTTCAGCCGATATAGGTCGTCCGATCACTCAGGTTCGTGAGCCAGCGTCCTCGCCGCCTCAAAGCCCTTGCACTCGAGCACGATCGAGGGCCCGTTAGACTAACTTCCTCGTGTGGGTTCCGATGCCCGACCCCAATCGCGCTCAGGGCTAAGGTCGGTGACCAGGCATCCACAGAGCCGGCACAAGCTGTAGTTCGACTGCTTCGGAATTCTCGCCAGTCCTTCTGTACTGATTCGCCAACCAAATAGCTGCAGCCGCCGACAACTGCATGCAGTCGCACCGGCGTCCAAACCGAGTCCTCACTCGCCACGAGCTCCGGCGCCTTGTCGCGTCGCCGCACTTCCCGTATCGTCCGGCTTTGGTGAAACCCCCAGCCACGAACTAGCTCGGTGACAACACTATGCAGTTCCGAGCCTCACGGTCGAGATTTTCCGCCGAGCTGGATTACAAAGTCGTTGAGGAGTGACTTGTCGAATAATGCGAGGTGAGATCCTTCTCCTGGACGGAGCGAGCGCATGCGGGCATTGAGCTTGATCTGGAAGACGGCCGCCCCGTAGTGCGGATCTGATCCAGTCTCACGCCGGAAACAGCGCGGGGCGACTCGGCCCTGGCCGGACTGGATGGATCAGATCTTCTCTCTGCCACGCCCGCACCACTGGTTGAAGTTAGCAGAAACGTGACTCGGCGCCAAAATCCCCACGCATACTCGGGGCAAGCGCTGTCCCTACCACGTGCTGCTAACTTCAACATCGATGTAGATGGGCGAGCTTTCCGAAACCTGACGAACCCGACGCCATGCATCAAGCGAAAGCGGCCTGTGCGGGGAGGCCCTCCCGTCTTGAGCCCCGCCACCCGCCTAGCGGAAGTTTGACTTAAAAGTATCGTTGACTACAGACGCAAGCTCCTCCTTTAAGAGGTCGTGAAAACTCGCATATGCCATGTGCCAGCGAGAAGGTGGCAGCAGGACGCTTAAAACACACCACGCCTATCGATGTTTGCAGCGCGGGGCGAATCGAGGCGGCCCACCCTTCTCGGGCGCCAGCCCCGATCGGGGAGCGGTATCGGGTGCTCTTTAACGCGAAAGCCTTCGCTGCCGCGGCGTGCCGCCAGGAATGAGAAGGTTAGGCCTTCACAGCAGCGCGTGCCGCATGTAGACGTGAGAGTTGTCACGGACCTTTCCGCTTGCGGAAGTTGCGCGTCGCGCGCGGCACCACGGCGTGGAAGGACGTCGGACATGCGGGAGATGTCAGACATACTGCAGCAATTTAAGGTAGTCGTCTGTGAAGACAGGGGAGCGAATAGAGCAAGCCGCGTCGTGAAGAAAGGTGGCGAGTGTCCGATTAGCCCGACTGCGAGTTTCGACAGAGTGTCGTGCCGGCATGCGAGTGCGGAGAGATGCCAGTTCAGAACTGACCAGGTCAGCCGCCGCCGCGGCGCAATCTGAGGCTGAGAAGCAATCAGCAGACATGACAGCTTTTGCCAGTCCCAATGTGGTGAGCCAACCCGCATAGATCAGCACGGCACCGTCAGTCTCATTCAGCCCGGAGAGCTCGTCAATTGCAGCAGCATGGACTGATGCCGCCCCAACCGACCGAAACAGATCGGCTATCTCGTCGCGCGTGGCTTTAGAGAGGAGGCAACGGCCGAGATGCGATAGGAGCGTCTCAGTCGGACCTTCGAAGATGCGGAGGATGCGAGCGTCTCGGTAGATTTTGGCCAAAGGCGTTCCCTCATCGTAGCCGCGGCCGCCTAACAGCTGGACGCATTGATCGGCGACAAGGCCGCACCACTCTGAGGACAAAACCTTCGTCGCCGACGCAAGGTGGACGTTCGGCGCACCGTGCGCTGAAACAAGTCGGCAGGATGCTGCTAGCATCGCCTTCACTACTTCCCGCCGCAGCACCATCTGTCCAAATAGCTGCTCAATGTAACTGTTTTCGATCATGCGCAGTTTACCAAGCCGACGCTGGCCTGCATAAGAGGCGGCTACCTGGATAGCGCGCTCAAGGGCTCCAAGACCCATAGCAGCCACACCGATGCGGCCGCGGTTCATACTAGATGCCGCCGCACCCCAGCCGTCTTGATGGCGAGAGAGCACGTAAGAACGGGGCATCTCGACGTCCTGGAACTCCAGGGTATTCTGAATGATGCCACGTAGGCCGAGTGTACGATGCTCGTGCGTGACCTTTAGGCCTGGAGCCTGTCTGTCAACGAGTACACCAACCAGCCGACCTTTCGCATCGGGTCCCGACGCGCGCGCAAAGCAAACGATCCAGCGAGCCCAGTCAGCAAGGCCGATCCAGATTTTGCGGCCAGAGATACGCACTTTATCTTCGTGCATGAAAGCCGCAGACTTTATATGTCTCGGGGCAGAACCAGCTCCAGGCTCCGTCAAAGCGAAAGCGCAGAGATCGCCGCTTGTTGCACCCCGAATGATATGGGCTTGTGCGGGTATGTGCGGTGCCGCTTCGATGCAGGGCAAAGCTAAGAAGTTATGGATAACGAGGGTCGACGCAGCGGAGACATCGAACGATGCCGTGGCGGAGGTGAGGTCGATGGCCTCTTGCAAAGAGAGAGCTAACCCGCCGTGCTCTCTTGGTGCGGTGAGCCCGAACAGTCCATGCCTTGCCAAGATGCTGTGTAGGGTCGGAGGGAAAGCTCGGCGGTCATCCGCGTCTGCGAAATTCAGCTGACTGAGCTCAGCGATGAAACTGGAGTATCGTGCAGTTGCATGCCCTTCAGCTAAGCGTTCCTGCGTCTCGGCGAATTGGGCGTAAGCTTGGGTGTGCATGGCCATAAAGACCACAATGATCCTGACCGCGTTTCGTGCCAATTCATCCGAGCGGCTACCTTGGCCAGACATTGGTATAGTGTGGATGCAGGCGCAGTATAGGCACATTGCCGAGGGCCGGAGTGTCTTGCGGCCGCCCCGCCGGCGAGTTCTTTTGGAAAGCACCCCACCGTTCCCATCGGATTCCCTATAGATTGGACGCAAAGCAAGCCTTGGGACTTTAGTGTGCGATCATTCTAAAGCATGTCCTGCCCCGAGCTCCGCAGCAGGGGAGTTGAGGGGAGCCCCGTCCGCGAGGACCAAATGAGGCGCAGAATAATCGGCGCACTTTCCGCAAAATACTTGTGATTTTTGAGAATGTTCTCCGGGTTCAAACAAGCCCTTAGGCCAAAAGATGTAAGTGCGCAAACGTCACGAAAGGCATTTCGTCGCTTCCAGTTACGCGACAGGTAAAGAAAGTGGGCAAGGAGGTCGAAAGCGGGCAGGCGGCGCCGGGTCTACCGCACGGCAAGGGTCCGAACATTTGGATGAGCAGACGCAGCTTCGTGAGTCAAAATAGCCGGCTCCATCGTCGTACCGGACGCGGTACTGTCGTCGCGAAGCACATGAAATTTGAGTCGGGGTCCTGCCGCTGCGCACATTGGATAGGCCGATGGGCCGGACCTTCGGGGGCTGGCAACGGGCTACCTGCCGCTCGATGCAAAAAAAACCTGACAATATTGCCAGGGTTTCGCATGTCATCGAGAACTTGAGAAGGTGGATCAGAAGTCCATGCCGCCCATGCCGCCGCCCGGAGGCATCGCGGGGCCAGCGCCGCCCTTCTTGGGCAGCTCGGCAACCATCGCTTCCGTTGTGATCAGCAGCCCGGCCACCGAGGAGGCGTTCTGGACCGCGATGCGCACGACCTTGGCCGGGTCAATGATGCCTTTGGAGAGGAGGTTGCCGTACTCGCCTGTCTGCGCATCGAAGCCAAAAGAGTACTGCTCGTTATCGAGCACCTTGCCGACCACGATCGAACCGTCTTCGCCGGCATTGATCGCGATCTGGCGGGCCGGCCAAGACAGTGCTTTGCGCACGATCTCGACGCCGGTCTTCTGGTCGTCGTTCTTGGTGCGCAGGCCCTTGAGCTGCTCGGAGGCACGGAGCAAGGCGACGCCGCCGCCCGGAACGATGCCTTCCTCGACCGCGGCGCGGGTCGCATGCATCGCGTCATCAATGCGATCCTTGCGCTCCTTCACCTCGACCTCGGTCGCGCCGCCGACGCGGATCACCGCGACGCCCCCCGCGAGCTTGGCGAGACGCTCCTGGAGCTTCTCACGGTCGTAGTCCGAGGTGGTTTCCTCGATCTGCGCCTTGATCTGGGCCACGCGCGCCTCGATGTCGGCCTTCTGGCCGGCGCCGTTGACGATCGTGGTGTTCTCCTTGTCGATCATCAACTTCTTGGCGCGACCGAGCATGTTGAGCGTGACGTTCTCGAGCTTGATGCCGAGGTCTTCCGAGATCGCCTGGCCGCCGGTCAGGATCGCGATGTCCTGCAGCATGGCCTTGCGGCGATCGCCGAAGCCCGGAGCCTTGACGGCCGCGACCTTCAGGCCGCCGCGCAGACGGTTCACGACCAGGGTCGCGAGCGCTTCGCCCTCGACGTCCTCGGCGACGATGACCAGCGGCTTGCCGGTCTGCACCACGGCCTCGAGCAGCGGCAGCAGCTCGTTCAGCGAGGAGAGCTTCTTCTCGTTGATGAGGATGTAGGCGTCGTCCATCTCAACGCGCATCTTGTCGGCGTTGGTGACGAAGTAGGGCGAGATGTAGCCGCGGTCGAACTGCATGCCCTCGACCACATCGAGCTCGGTCTCGAGCGACTTGGCTTCCTCGACGGTGATGACGCCCTCGTTGCCGACCTTCTTCATGGCGTCGGCGAGGAACTTGCCGATCTCGGCATCGCCGTTGGCCGAGATGGTGCCGACCTGGGCGATCTCGTCGTTCGAGGTGACCTTCTTCGAGTTCTTCTCGAGGTCGGCCACGACGGCTTCGACCGCGAGGTCGATACCGCGCTTGAGGTCCATCGGGTTCATGCCGGCGGCGACCGACTTGGCGCCTTCACGCACGATTGCGGCGGCCAGGACGGTCGCGGTGGTGGTGCCGTCGCCGGCAGCATCCGCAGCTTTCGAAGCCACTTCGCGCACCATCTGGGCGCCCATGTTCTCGAACTTGTCGTCGAGTTCGATGTCCTTGGCAACGGCAACGCCGTCCTTGGTAATACGTGGCGCGCCAAACGACTTGTCGAGCACGACGTTGCGGCCCTTTGGACCAAGCGTAACCTGTACGGCGTTGGCGAGAATGTCGACGCCGCGCAGCATACGATCTCTCGCATCTACTCCGAACTTCACGTCTTTGACTGACATAGAGAATTCCCTCAGTTCCGTTTAATTCATCCTTCAGCGCCCCGGTGGGCTCTCCTCAGGAGGGTGAGCTGTGCGAGCCCAGGATTAGGCGACTTTCTTCTTGGAGAACACATCGGTGAGAACGCCCATAATGTCGCTCTCCTTCATGATCAACAGGTCTTGCCCATCGATCTTGACCTCGGTGCCGGACCATTTGCCAAACAGCACCCGCTCACCGACTTCGATGTCGATCGGAATTAGCTTGCCGGCCTCATCGCGGCCGCCCGGCCCAACTGCAATGACTTCGCCCTGGGAGGGCTTTTCCTTGGCAGTGTCGGGAATGATGATGCCGCCAGCGGTCTTCTCTTCGGCGTCGATGCGCTTGACCACGACGCGGTCGTGAAGCGGACGGAAAGTCATAGAGGTCTCCTGAGCGTTTGAACAGTTGAAGTTAGGCACAATGTGACAAGTAGACTGTAGCAAGAGTCAGGCCAGAAATGCGCTGAGCGATCTATCCTTCTAGTTCTGCAAAAGCATTGCCCGGGCAGCGTGTGTGTTTGTCCGGAAGCAAACCCGCTGAGGTGCACAGCCCGCCCGGCTGTTGTGAAAATGACATTGCGCTCCTTCGAAACACCCGCAGAGAGCCCCGGGACACTTCAACGTTGCTCAGGCGGCGGTTGCACTGATCGAGAGGCCTCGGGTTTCGACGACGTCGGGATTGCACATGATTACCTGACGGTACAATCTAGTAGTGTGGCCGGCGAAGCGTGCGGTCTACAAGCTTTATCGAAGAGCGGCTCGCAAAATTTTCCGTACTCGTGCATGCGAATATGTATGCAACGATCTCGAGAAAATCGGGTGCTGTTCTTGTAAGAGGTGGCGTGCTCCAAGGCAGGTCACCATCGAATTGTATCGGATTGCCCGTGTCCAACCGTGGCAGGGCGCTCAAAGCCTACCGAATTGACCCTGGTCATTCGTCCGCCGACAGCACTTGAAGAAAGTTGCACGCGCCACGAAAGCTTGATTGCGCCGAGCGATGCGTGCGTCGGGGCTTTCGCCGACTTCGTTCCTCGCCCACGAGCCCGAGGGAAAGACCGCCGGGAGCTACTGGCAGCGAATCTGAGATGGCGGCCATCAGTCGGCCGAGCACATTCTGCGCAATTGGTATCCATATCTGACAGGTGACGCTCAAACGAGGGCGCTCTTTCGGCAACTCGAAAGAGCTAAGAGGACGATCTGGCTCACTGAGGCCGCACTTTCCAACAATAGGTTCGAGAACTGCATCGCGAGGGATAGCCTCTCCGGTTGATGCCGATGGCATCCAAACAGCTGTCGTGGATCAAGAGGACTGGCGGATAAATGAATCTTATACCTTGATATACGTTGTGCGGCGGCTTCCGGCGTGTGAAGGCGGATTTGAAGTCGAAATTTCACCAGATCTCCGCGCACCATGGAAAAGCAGCTGTGTCGTCCGTAGAAGTACATCAGCACATCGTCTCACTTCTTCAGAAGCCGAACCCAGTCATCCTGGATATCGGCTGCAATGACGGGGCTGATACGCAAAAGTTCCTAGAACTGTGCCCGCAACCCCAGCTCTACTGCTTTGAGCCGGATCCTCGAGCGATCGCGCGCTTCAAGAAGAAGCTTGGCTCATCCCTCAATAGGGTGAAGCTGTTTGAAATCGCCATCAGTGATCGAAACGGAACGATCGACTTCCATCCAAGCAATGCAGATGGCGATGCGAAAGATTGGGACCTATCCGGTTCAATACGCCGTCCAAAGAACCATCTTACCGAGTACGATTGGGTCCGCTTTGATCACCCTGTCTCGGTTGAGACACGGCGGCTGGACGACTGGTGCAGCGAAGCCAAGCTGGACGGAGTCGATTTTATCTGGATGGACGTTCAGGGAGCCGAGGCCGACGTTATCGCCGGCGGTATGCGGACCTTGAGCAACACGCGCTTCATCTACACCGAATATAGTGACCGCGAGCTCTATGAAGGGCAGTTGTCCCTGCAAGCCATTCTTAACTTGTTGCCATCATTTGAAGTGGCGGCTCACTATCCGCGCGCAGTGGAAGGTGATGTATTGCTCAAAAATACGCGTGCCTAGCGGCTACTCATATCGAGCGTCTCATTCATGGCCTAGCCAGCGGCCTCTATGCTGGCCACAGCTGCACAACGGTGATCATCAAGGCGAGCGGCTATCGCGAGCCGGACAGCCAGTGCGGCTGCGGTTGCCATTGGGCCGGCGTGCACGGCCGATCCATCGGGAGCGGCCAGCGCCATCGCAGTCCTCGGGTCCACGCGGTCCTGAGGAAGGCAGGGCCGTGGGGCTACCGTGGCGATCGAACGGCCGATGTAGCAGAACGGCGCTCGCGCGCTCATGGCCTCTACCACCGACACTCGCCAGGATCTAACGCCGGTCACGCCGAATCTGATCGCACGGCTTCACCGGCGCAGAAAACCGGGTCCGGCTTGCCGATATCACTCCATCCAAACGGCATAGGGCTGGCTGTATTGGAGGGCGCCAGGGATCTCTTCAGCCGCAAGATAGCCGGCCGGGCGAACGCGACCTTATGCGGGCCGAGCGTCTCTTCCGCGCCGTCGGTGCCGAGTCGCCAGCAGCGGGCAAGAGCGGATTGATCGAATTTCGGGGGTGTACAGTACGCTTTAGATTAAGGTCGCACGGCCGTTGCCAGCGCTGGCGTGCCGCATCGATGAGCCGCAAGGGTGAGTGCTAGGATAGTGCGCCACGGAGAGCTTCTTCCGCACCGTGCGCCGCAAGCGGCAAGTAAGCAACCAGTGCGAGAGTCGAGCCCGCTTGCGCGGGTGGTTTGGAGAGTTCGTGAGTTGAACGGCGAGCCGTTGCGCAGAAAGTTCAGGTGTATCCTGCCCGGCAACGTCAATGATCGGACAGGGGCCAAGAGGCTTATGAGGGCTCGTATGTTTGGACAACGAATGGGTAGTCCGGGATATGGAGCGGGGTCAAAGGGGGAGAGCCAAGCGGTGTCTTTGTTCACATTGAAACAAGGGGCCATGTCCTCAGCGGCAGACCACATCATCACGCAAGTGCGGTAATCCGTTGGCGTGGCGTGTGGCTTGCCCGTGCGTGCCCCACTTTATGGGAAGCCCGGTTGTATTGCACTTCCGAGCAGGGCGCGGCCAGCGCTCTGGAGCGTTCCCTCGTTTAAAGCTGCGTGCTGGGCAACCACGAAGCTGTCGCACATGGCCCGTGCTAGATTGCTGGTGCTATAGAGCGCCTCAGTTCCAGCAAGACCGCTCGCAATCCTGCACACCTCAGCCCCCTGCCGCGCTGCGTTCGTCGCGGCGAGCCGCATTAGCGTCGTGGTGCCAAGATTTACCTCACCCTTGAGCGCTTCCTTCCACAGCTCCTCCGTGGCTTCGTAAAAGAAGGAACGAGCGGAACGTAGCATGGCTTCGGCTTTGGCGATTTCAAGCTGGACATAGCCGCGCTCAGCCCTCACGGGCGCTCCAGTGATCGAGGCACGGGTTTCGGCCATGGCGATCACGTCGTCTATTGCGGAGCGCGCAATCCCGATGCCGACAATCGCATGCGCCTGCGCGGCGAAGGCGACGGCAGGATAACGATAGATCGGCCCATCAAGTGTCGGCGGACCGCCGCGGATCAAGGTCCATTCCTCTGGCACAATGACGTCGCTGACGACGACATCGTGGCTTCCGGTGCCTTGCAGTCCGATGACGTCCCAATTGGGCCGAATTGTCACCTTCTCGGCCGGCATCACCGCTACACGCGGGAGGTCACCGCTCGGATCGTCTTCCAACGTGATACCAACTCCTATCAAATCCGCCTCTGGTGAGCCGCTAGCGAATGGCCACACGCCGTTCACGATAAATCCGTCGGCGCATCGCTTAGCGGGTTGGAGCGGGAAAAGCGCACCCGCCAACACCACGTCAGGTCCATTGGCGTACACTTTGCGAAGCGTGTCGTCCGGAAGAGCAGCGAGGTAGCGAGCTCCATCCCCGAAGCTGGCGACCCAACCGGCGGAGCCGTCGGTTTCGGAAATGCGCTCGACCAGCCGACAGCGTTCGCTCCTCACCGCCGAATCGCTTGGCAGCCATAGCCCGATAGACGCCGACTCGTCTGAAGCCGTCGATGATTTCTTTCGGAATCTTCTGCGTGCGGCTAAACTCGTCGCGACGCGCACGGATCTCGACGAGTAGTGGCGACAGATTAGCCCAGGTCGCAGCCGCGGCGTGGGTTCCGGAACTTATCTTTTCTGGTGGAGCGTTCATAGATCATCCTCCGTGTCTTGAGCCGATCATCCCCGCATGTCATTCGGATGGACTGCGCGCATGGCGAGGCCAGGTGATTTGGCACCCGCAGGACGGCATTCTCGAAGCTGTCGCAGTTGACATCGAATGCACGAGATTGAATAGGGTAGCTTCCCAAGTTAAGCGGCCTGAGGCCTGACGGAGATATAGCTGTTCTCGCTGGCATTCAGGCTGGCCGGCAAAGCAGCCGATACGCTGCGGCGGCATCGATCCGCCTTTACCGCACTGGGTCTCTGGCGGCTGATCGGGGACTGCGGTGCATGTCTTCTCCACATGAACGTGTGGTCACACTTGGGACAGGCAGGCTCGAACCAAGTTTGGAATTCTTGAGTTGTGCTTGGGAGAGCGCCCAAGCCTGCGGCCTGTTGCCCGTCTTCCCAGCAATTGACGTGCCATCAAGCATGGTTGCCGGGCTTGTCTGAATCGCGCGGAGATCACTCCCCCGTGCCATGCCAGCACAATGCGCGTGTCTCCGTGTTTGCTTTCATGCACAAGATGTCATTAACTCAACAAGCCGCATAGAAAACCACAGAGGCGGACTCGACCGCCACGGACCGGGCTCAACGTTCCTGCTTAAGTTTAAGGGCCGCTCCGGTCTCCTGACGCGACCAACAGCCCAAATTGCTGCTCGTGCGACTGCTGGTGAGCGCTTGCTTCGAAGCGGACCTCCGGACCCCAGGTGTTCAAGAAACGCACGGCGGCTCCAGACGCTGTGATTGAGCGATCAACTCTGGCTCGAGGTGACTGCAAGAGTGCCCCGCTCATGCCAGCGACGAAGCGTTACGAACACGTTTTCGGAGGCTTTCCGGGCTGCCAGCAACAGAGGAGCCTGTTCCACGTTCTGTCGGGCCGGACGCGAGAAGTTCGTGCACATTCCTGAGTGGCCGACCCTCTTACGGCCGCTAGCGTCTTTTTCTTCGGCGATCTACCAATGCTTCCGATCTTGGCCGAGCTTACCAAATTTGCGCGACAACTATGGGCGCACCACGCGCGTTACGACAGACCAGGCGCCACACGATCTGAAGCTAGTGCTCTGTTCCCACTAAGCGACTCCGTGCAAGAGCCTGATTTCGGAAGCGGTTGCCAGCTGATTTCAGGCCTGTAGAGGCGGTGCGCGCGGTTGAAACATGGCTGACGCACCGACGTCACCTGTGCAGGTAGAACTAGAAACATTCTCTAAGTCTCGCCGCGGCTTAGAACCGACCAGCCTCCGTGTACAGGGGACGCCACTTTGTGAGCTTCGAGTTTCTTCTCGTGTGGAGCTCGTCATCGAGGACGCGAACGAGACGATCTAACGAATGATTGATGCGACGCTGGCTTTCCGACGGTCGCGGTCTCCCAAATGGCTGGTGCAGGAAGGCCGTCCGGTACTGATGCGGGTAGCATGTCGCCTTCAGCCCTAGGCCGAAGAGTCATGCTGATTGTTCTGTTGATCCTCGGCCCTGGCTGAGCTCGGTTACAAAAGCAGGACCGCGGATGCCTTGCCCGCTCAGAGCTGAGAAGCTCTCGGGATCGTCGCGTGCTCTGGAGTGCAGAGCTTGCAATTCTTCGCATTGCGATCTGCTGCCTGAACCACCTCCATTGGGTTGGCGGCTCAACCAGGAGGAATGAATGCTGCCGGACGCGCTATGTGGGTTTCTGGATGCTGGCCACGCGTTGCCAACATGAGTGCGTATAACAAGAGAAGAATTAAGAGGCCGCGCATATCTAAGGAGTCCTGAAGCGAGGACAATTGTGGAGCGGATAGTATCCGGTGTGTTTGTTGTAGACGATGGACCAACAAAACTGCGCGGAACAGATGCGCTGTATTAGGCGGCAGACGATTTGCCGGAGTGTGAAAGTGCTGGCATCAGCTGACAATCTCGACCTTGCCGGTGCCGATCCGATACACGCCCCCGACGACCTTCAGGCGGTTCTGCTCGACTGCGGCGTTCAGAATCGGGCCCGTCGATTTAAATTTGTTGACGTTGTCAATCACATTTTGTCGGGTTGCTTGGGCGAACGCGTCGCCGGCTTGGTCGCCAGTTGCTTTCACTGCAGGAGAAAGTGCAGCGACCAGGGATGAAATGTGCCCCGGCGGCCGCTTATCTTCATGGAGCGACTTGATCGTGGCGTCTATCGCACCGCAATGATCGTGGCCAAGTACGAGGATCAGCGGCGTGTTGAGTATGGCAACCGCGTATTCCATACTGGCGAGCGTATCATCGTTAGCGAAGTTGCCGGCGACGCGGCAGACAAACAGATCACCTAGTCCGCTGTCGAAGACAAGTTCGGGGACCACACGGGAGTCGGCGCAGCTCAGAACCGCCGCATATGGATTTTGTCCCTCAACCAAGACCAGCCGCTCGCGCCTGAAATCGTCGATTCGTGGTGCGCCCTGGACATAACGATCGTTCCCGTTCAGCAGCCGATTCAGGGCAGCATCTGGCGAGAGTACGTTGTTTGGCTTGGGCGGGCCTTTTGCTTCCTTCGCGTCGACAATCTTATTGCCGAACCGCAGGAAAACTGTCGAAGCAGCAAACAGCAACAGTGACCGCCGCGAACGCACGTGCTTGGCTAAATGGTATATGTCTTGAGAATGGGCTGCTTGCATGTGTCGCCTCATGGCACGGCCTTACGCCACCCGGTGGCTTCGGCTTCCGCTTCGCTGCAAAGCCAGCGTTGGCCGCGCTTCTTCGTCATGTCGATTTGTTCGTAACCGGGTTGCCCTGGCAGGTAATAAATGCGCTCGCCTCTGCGCTCGACTGTGCCTTTTATCGGGCACTCGGGGGACGGCGGTTCCAATAGCAAGACGGATCCAAGCAGGACTTCCTGAGCGTCGACCGGAACCGACGTCGCGCCCACGATAATCGTGCTCCTATTGCGGCGACGCCAGTCCCAGGGCGCGATGAACGCGCCGGACCACAGCCCCGCATGGGCTGTGCTGGCCACCAACTCATAAACAACGTATGTATGGTGAGATGCAAAAGCCGATAGTGCCAAGCCCGAGCGTACCATCCAGGCGTTTATATCCTCGCCTTCGATGAAGCAGCTGCCGAGGGCTCGCCGATACTCATCGACTCTTCCGGTATGACAATCCCACGTTCGTCCATTCGAATGCTTGATGAGCTCGTCGCGAACAGCTACGCCGCAGGCCCATTTTTGGCCCTGTGCGTCGAGGCAAATCTGATCGGTCTCAGGAGCTTCGATGCCTGAGAGCCGAACGGTGGTTTTCTCGATCTGGATCGTATTTCCGTCGAGGATGCGCGGAGCACCGCTGAGTGTCGCGGCGGAAACCGGAGATGTGATGAGAGCGATCAATGCGAACATAATTCCGCGGTGCTTCATCCCGACAATAACCTTTCGCTCCTGGTCCATGTTCACGCGCACGATACGGTGCCGATACATTCGATTGCTCGACCGCAGATGTCCATTCCGCCGGCTTCGATGTGTGCCTTATGAGAGCTTCGCGTGAGTTCGAACCTACGACCTGACGCTGCGTAAGGATCAAGAGATTTCTTCCCGTGTGCGTGCGGCGGTATCCTTCGAGCATCGGCGGCTCTCTCACCGCGAGCGTGCTGTACCCTCTGGACGTAAGGAGGAGATTCTCATCGCGTGGCGCCGAACTCGGGATGCTGGACAAGCCCGAGCCTTGGAACGCTGTGCTCCCTCCTTGCAAAAATTGAGCGGCTATGAGGCGTCGGTGCTTGCGGCGGAGTCAGGCGTTGAGGAGCAACCTTGCCATTGTTGGTGACGACTTCCATCGGCAAACCGGACAGTTCCGACGAGGGCGAGGAAATGCGCCCCAAAGTCTTGTCACGAAAAAGATGCTCAAAAAGGATCTGCTCTGGCTCGCTCTGACCGGTTTAGACAAAGACGTGATGGAGTTCAGCCTCAACGCTCGCCGCGTAAATGAAGGTTTCTTGTTCGAGCAAACCGCGCAAATCCGTTCCTTGTTACGCCAGACGAGATGATCGTTGATACCAATCGCATTATGGCATTTGGCTCCTCCGCGCGGCACCATAGTCGTTAGTGCTACTGCCCAGACGTGTGTACAAGAATTGAACTGTTTATGGCTCAGGCGCTACGGGCCGCCGCTCTTCGGTAGTGACGGTTCCCCGCGATCTCAAGTGACTTACCCAGGAGCGCTGGCATCAGTGCCCGTTTTCTCCAGGAATTGAAAAGGCTGCGATATTGAGCCGCGGGCTTTGCCGTGGATGCACCAGGCGTGGGCAAGCTGCCCACGTGTTCGGACAATCGCGAGTGCCATGCAATTCGTGTGAGGTTTAAGTCCACAATACGTGTTTGCCCATCGCGTACTTCGGGTGAATAGCTCTGGTGCGGTTTAGCCGACTCAAGCTACATCATTCTAAAGCACATCACTACATAATGGGAATGACATGGTCGCAGTCGTTCGGGAAGTACCGGTCTCATCTTACGCGCTTGAAGTAGATGGCCAACTCAGAGCCGAATTCGCAACCAAAGACGGTGCCACCGCAGGTGGAGCAGAATTAAAAAGGCGGTTTCCCATGCTTAAAATCCGGGTCTATGACGTGCAGACGAATGAGTGCGAGGAAATCTACGGCTGAGTCAGTGCGGTAATCGACGTTCTTGCGTACTGCTCCGGAGCTTCCCGCCCTGCGCACTCGGAAATTGGCAGGCGCTCAGCGGGTATGCCCGGGGTTGCTACCCTGTAACTTCCTGTTTCGTCTCAGCATCGGTCCCTAGTGCCGGCTCAAAGTCGCTAAGCTCACGCTCCTGCGTATGCCGCGCAATTACACGATGCGCGGCGCGCACCCCGAATCGGCTTGGCCGGAGGCATCTCCAAGGGCTCTAGTGAAGAATGCATGAGAGCTGGTTCCCCCGCAGTTGGTGTACTCTAACAGGGTGGAGTGCAGGCGGGCAAACCACATCTCGCAAACTAGTACGCGCCACTGAGCTCGACACCTGGCGGAAAAACGCAATCGTGCTGCTCGACCTTCCGTACGACGGGCCGAACTGCTGCGAGAAAGGCAGGCGGACTGTTGCGGAGCCGTTAAACAACGCAACTGCAGAGCGCGTGTCTCTTGCAGTTAGTACGAGGCGTTCGACCGTGCGGCAGCTGCGGTGCGGTGTTGCTCTGCGCGACCGTCTGCTAAGGCCTTCGCTCTCCTGAGTCTTGCTCTTCCTTTGGCTCGGTTCGTTGGAACCAGGAGCCCGGAGGAAATTTCGCGATGCGCTTGGCAAAAGAGGATTGTGGCTCCCAATCTTGGCCTTCGCTCTTCTCAAAAGTGATGACCCCGTTGTGTGTAAAATAACGTGGTCCTTGGATATCGCAATTCACCAAGAGCAGAATGCGCCATAGATCGCCTTTCTCGTTCGGCTTGTCATTCTGCTTGGGTAAGTAGTCTACCCCAACAGGTTCAATGATAGTGCATCGGCCCTGCCGCAGAAGATCGCCGAGCCGGCCTTGCGGCGTAGTCACAAAGTTGAAGTTACTTGGATCATGCAGAAAGCTAAGGTTTGCGTCCCTTTCACCATCTGCGACTTCTTTGGCGATCAACGAGAGCGCTAGGGCACGCCAGCCCAATTCCATCGGCTTCGCATAGGTTGACGCAAGCTCAGTCGTACCGTCGAGCGCGACTTTCCAGGTGATCGCGTACTGTTCGTCTGATTTGTTGTCTCGGTGCCTGGTCCACGAAACGAAAACATGGTCGCTTTCGCCGAGTTCAGCGACCCCCCACATCTGAGGGACGAACTGTGCCACCTTCGAGACATTCGAGATGATTTGTTCTATCGTCTCACCATCTTGCGCTCGCCAAGTTGACTTAAGTCTTTCGACAAGGGGGTTGTCGCTGGCGCGAATAGTGTTGCTCATGGCAGCCGGCCAGCCTAGGCAGATTAAAAGTCCGCCCAGGCGAAGCCATAGCGCGGGTCTTCCCGACATTCTCTTCATAATCCTCCGCCTATCGCGTTTCATCCATACATCTTTCAAAGCGGTAACCTTGAACCTGCTATGAGCGAGCGCAAGAAGTTTACGGAGACGCGACGGGGCACCCGCGGCTGTCCCACGCGGGCAGGCGCTCCCCTCTATGTCACGCGCCCCTAACTTCCCTAGCCAGCGACAGCGTCAATTGGCTGAGCTGGACATCCCCAAGCAGAAGAGACTGGGCATGTCGAGGGGCTTGCATTCTTCGTGCCAGGCAGCAGGCAGAGATTTGCATGGGTTTTATGTCCCTCTTGTCCACTTTCCGACCTGCGCACGGTTCGATGTTTCCATTCAGTGTATCGGCCGTAGCTCGATGCCAAGTGCCTGATGAGAATCGGGAGTGCGTTTGCCGTCATTGAACCGTGTGGTTCGCTATAGTTGCCCGTCGGCGTTCGGCCTACATGATGGCTGGCGATACGAAGCCGACTTAATCGACGAACTTTGAAGTCTGGCTGGCACGAAAATCAACCTGCTCGCCGCGTATGTGGCTAGATTGCGCCGCCTGCCTTGACGTGTTCAATGGGGATCCTCTAGTCGAGAAAATAGCTGGCCAGCGGATGTGCTGGGCGAACCGCTGGAAGTCGGAAGCCGCATCGAATGCATTCTGCTCGAAACGGCGGTAATCGCCGCCGCGCGGGCTGGTTTTGTCCCTTTCATTGATGGGGCGGGCGGCGTCGCCTCAAGGCAGCTCCGAGTCTCACTCCCACATCTGAGACAAGGACATCTCTGATTGCGACAGCTCTGTTTAGAGAATCATAGAGATGCACGGTCATTCGCCTACTAGATGTCTCAGATTAGCGTGCCACAAAATCTGAGAGGTTGACGGAAGAGTCCTCCTGCCGATAATCGAACTCGTCGAGGTTCTCCGAATCCCGCTTGATCCGGAGCTAAGAGGGAAGCCGGTCCAAATGCCGGCGCTGCCCCCGCAACTGTGAGCTGCGAGCTACTGTCCAACGATGTCACTGAAGCCCGCACGGCTTCGGGAAGGCCGGACAGCAGCGACGACCAGCGAGCCAGGAGACCTGCCCCGACGATAGATTGGTCCACGGGCGGGGTGTCTCGGTGGTGCGCCAAGCAGCCGTCGCGCGCGCGACTTCCTCTGCCTGCGTCCGCCATGGCCTCTGTCCCCAACAGGGGTTTACACTATGTCTCTTCTCTCTCTTCCGGTTGCTACGCTCGGTACGCCACGCATCGGTCCAAGGCGTGAGCTCAAATTCGCTCTTGAAAGCTACTGGGCGGGAAAGATCAGCGAACAGCAATTGCTCGAGGACGCATCCGGTCTGCGCGCAGCGAACTGGGCCCGTCAGAAGTCTCTCGGCGTTACGATCATTCCGTCGAATGACTTCTCGCTGTATGATCAGGTGCTCGATACAAGTGTCATGGTTGGTGCTATCCCGGAGATCTACGCCTCGAAACGAGAATACGTTTCCCTCAAGACGTACTTCGCCATGGCTCGCGGATCACAATGCGACGACCAGGATGCGAGTTGCGGTCTGGGGCCGCGGAGGTCTGGCGCACCCGCGCAGGAAATGACTAAGTGGTTTGACACCAACTACCATTACATGGTTCCCGAGTTTTACAAGGGACAAGCGTTCAGACTTTGCTCTCGCAAACCCATTGAAGAGTATGAGGAAGCAAAGGCTCTTGGCTTTCAGACCCGCCCTGTCCTGATCGGGCCGATCACATTCCTAAAGCTCGGCAAGAGTGCCGATAGCGCGTTCCAGCCCCTCTCCCTACTCGATGATCTAATACCGGTCTATATCGAGGTTCTGCATGAATTGGCCGAACGAGGGGCAAGTTGGGTTCAATTTGACGAGCCCTGCCTGGCCCTTGATCTGGATGAGGCGGCGCGAAAATCATTGCTACATGCCTATAACCGGTTCGCAAAGGAGGGACCGGCTATCAAAATCATGGTTGCCAGCTATTTCGGCGAGCTAGGCCACAATCTGGATACCGCATTGAGCCTCCCGGTTTCCGGTCTGCACCTCGATCTGGTCCGAGCGCCAGAGTTGTTGGATCAGGTCATCGCTGTCGGCCGAAGTGACCTCGTCATGTCGCTCGGGGTCATCGACGGCCGGAATGTATGGCGGTCGAACTTGTCGTCGCTCCGTCAGCGGATGGAGCCCGCGATTGCGAAGCTCGGCAAGCACCGTGTACAGCTCGCCCCATCCTGCTCGCTGCTTCATGTGCCAGTGGACGTTGAACTCGAGACCGGGCTCACGTCCGACGTCAAGAGCTGGCTTGCTTTCTCGGTTCAGAAGATGCGTGAGCTTGCGATCCTGGCGCGAGCACTCGCTGGCGACCAGAATGTCGAGCTCGCTCTCGCCGATTCGGAATGCGCTGCGACTGCCCGGCGGACTTCGCCCAAGATCCATGATACCAATGTCGCTGTGAGGATGAGGGCGATCGACCAGACAATGCGCCGGCGCGCCAGCCCATTTGTCCGTCGTTCCGAGATCCAAAGGGAACGCTTTGGACTACCAACGTTTCCCACCACGACAATCGGATCGTTTCCGCAGACCACAGAAGTCCGAAATGCTCGTGCGGCGCATGCGCGAGGTGCGATGAGCGACGAACAATACGACGAGTTTATCAAGGAAGAGATAGCCCGCGCCGTACGTTGGCAGGAGGACATCGGTCTTGACGTCCTCGTGCACGGCGAATTTGAGCGCAATGACATGGTGCAGTACTTTGGCGAGCAACTCGCCGGCTTCCTATTTACCAGGAATGGATGGGTACAGTCTTATGGTTCGCGCTGCGTCAGGCCTCCGATCCTGTTTGGCGATGTAGTGCGGTCGAAGCCGATCACTGTGGACTGGTGGCGCTACGCGCAATCACTAACTAGCAAGCCAATGAAGGCGATCTTGACCGGACCGGTCACGATCCTGAACTGGTCGTTTGTTCGCGATGACATTCCTAGAAGCGAGGTCTGCCGCCAGCTTGCGCTCGCGATCCGCGACGAAGTCCGCGATCTCGAGAATGCCGGTGCAGCCATGATCCAGATCGACGAAGCTGCACTCCGGGAAGGATTGCCATTGCGCCGATCGGCGTGGAAGGCATATCTCGATTGGGCGGGAGATTGCTTCCGCATTTGCTCATCGGGCGTTGCCGATCAAACGCAAATCCATACACACATGTGCTACTCGGAGTTTAACGACATCATCGGTGCAATCGCTGCAATGGATGCGGATGTCATTTCGATCGAAACGTCGCGGTCGAAAATGGAGCTACTGGACGCATTCAGCAAGTACGAATATCCAAATCAAATCGGACCGGGCGTGTACGACATCCACTCTCCACGCGTTCCGGAGGTGGGCGAAATGAAGGAGCTGATGGTGCTGGCTCGGACGCGTTTGCAGGAATCGCAGCTCTGGGTCAATCCGGACTGCGGCCTAAAAACTCGCAATTGGGAGGAGGTTCGGCCTGCCCTAACCAACATGGTCGTTACCGCCCGCGAACTGCGTGCAGCATCCGATCCGCAAAACCATTGATCCCGCGCTCGGGTCTGTTCTCGACCAAGCGAATTCGCTTGTGCTCATTTGCGTTCTCCACAATCTCGAGCAAGCCTTGGGCCAACAAAAATGCCTAGCCCGGCTTGGTGGTCCGAACGAGGTGCACCCGGAGGAACGACGCAGACGCGTCGCGCTACTTGGCCGAGAGAGAATAGCCGACGGTTCATCAAGGTGAGAACATTCGCCGAAAATATGGACTCATATCGACACGTTTATCGTAGCTCATTATGACGTGGTAAGCGATCGTTGGTTTGAGATTCAGAATCTACACAGAGGTGTGTCGCTCGCGAGTACATTAGGAACGGTTGCGACAGCAATGCGAGGAGTGATGCCGGACGGTCACCGCACGCCCCCACCATAATCGGTCCCGCTCGGACATGTTTCCCGTCAGGCGCTCTCATGCGATGAACTCTACATAGTGTCCGACGAGAGGACGCCGAAGCCAGTTCCTGCCTCAACTCACGCCAATCTATTTTGCAGGATCGCCGCCGCTATCCGGGCCAGATACGCCAATGCGTCGGCTGCACGGCGACGTGCTCTCCGGTATTCGCGTTGATCCATCCGCCGAACACCCGGCGACAAGGAAAGATCACCCGGTGAATTGAATTGCCCTCGATCACGGCAATCTCCAGATCCTGATCGAAGGGCGGCGTGATTTCGAGCCGCTCCCAGATCGAATCGCCACTGGATCCTGGACGAAGTTCATCGCTGCGAGCTGACAAATGCAGACAACCTTGTGAACATTACGAACATCGCTTGGCTTCCGCGCGAACAGGCTCTGCCCGACTCGACCGGACGGCGCGCGGTCTCTATGGCGTGAGCCGCGGCAGAGGGCAATCGGCCGTGGCATCGTTGGTACGGAACACGATCCGCTCGCGAACCGAAATATTTGGATTTCTGCCGGGAAACAAGGCCTGAGCTTCCGTCAAATCGATCTGGGTCAGCTCAATACCTCGGCTGTTGGTATTTGTAACTGTTCTGCACGAACTAAACTGGTCTGCAGCTCCGGCAATCCGGCCCGGAGCGGGGTAAATGGTCCGGCTTTCTGTCATGTCACGTCTCTTGTTGGTGAGACATCTCCGTGTTCTGCAGCGTCATCGCGTGGGTGTGCAGGCGACCTCAGCCGCGCTCTCGCGCGCGTAGCACGCGCTCCAGCGAGAGCGCGAAGAATTCGGTTGACACCATTAGGATGGACGTAGCTTCGCTCCGAGCCCATAATCGGGCTTGTCCGCAGGTCGATAAAGTAGACGCCATCGCAAGCGGCGCAACTTATCATGTGCAGGTCATTGACCCGCGGCTCGGCTGCGCCCGGAAGGAGTCCTAAAAAGTGATCGCTGGTAGCCGGACATGAAGGCATCATAGGCTCAAGTCGTTCTTTCCGCCATGCGTCTGACCTTACTAGAAGATCACTTCTATTAGGACGCAGCCGCCGCAGCATTGATGCGGGTCAAAAGGCTGGTCCGTCCGGGAGTGGTTGAGCTCGAGCGGTCGCTACGTGCCGCAGACGCTCGCGTTGGCAGTCGACATGTCCGAACTCGGGCGTCCGCCAGGGCCTGGCGCTCTCTGCAACACGCCAGCGTGTTGATTTGAGGCGCAACTCACGCTTCATGGGCTACGGCAGCATTTTTCCTCATTGCTCCGTGCACGCGGATGGTCAAACGATTGTTCGCCTTTCATTGTCGGTAGCCTTGCCGAGGCTGATCCACCCTTAGGGTTTGGCACTGAAATCCGAACCTGGGCTCGTCGAAACGTCGGCTGCGACAAGCCTTATGATCGGCTTTGCTGTGCCGGCTGCTGGTGGACCGTCGGGTGCAAGATCGGGGTTCCTTGCCTGATTGCCGCACGATCTCCTGCGCGTAAGTGCATGTTGCCCTCGATCGTCTCTGCGAGACAATCCTCGATCAAAGACTTGATTTTGCCGGTCGGCGGCATGAGGCTCCTGAGAGGCGCTGCCCCTCGGCTCAAACGGTCGTGCGATACCGCAGGTAGGACAGACAGGCCGTCGCTATTCTTCGCGACAACAAGCGGCTCGCGCGCCGCGCTGTTACATCTGGATCTATCTTCGGAGGAGCAGACAGACCTCTTGGGGTGCTGCTTGAGGCAGATCAAATACTCTCGGTGCGAATGGCAGAATAGTGGATAAGCGAACCACGGGAAGAGAGGGGCATGCCTTCATTTAATGTTCGGTTTATTAAGACCGTTTGTGACGATACTGGCGGCGAGCATCGTGCGTGCCAGGCAGCATTCAAGGTCGATGCCGCCTCCCTGAGTGCTGCTGCTCAGCAGGCGGAGACTGATTTTTGCAAGCAAAAGAGTGTCCGCGATTGGACAATCTTCGCCGATGTGTTGGAGCTTCGAACCCCACCTGCATTAGCTAATCCGTCCACATCAGCCTTTCGAGCATCCCGCCAGGACGAGCTCTCATGAGCAAGCAAGGGTTTCGCACTTCCTGAATGTTCCACGGAAGCGGGACTTCTTCAGCACCGAACAAGGCTCGTAGTTCACGGGCGCGAGGTTCACCGGCGTGCTCGCCTGTCATGGCATCGCCACCAGAATGGACGGCTTGCTTGCCCGGCGCGACAACGTGCTCGTCGAGCATGCCTATGAGACTGTGTCCGACGCCCGCGTCTCGATCGGACGATACCTCGCCTTCTACAATGGCCGGCGTCCGCCTTCGAGCCTTGGCGGCGGCGCTCCGGATCAAGCTTACTTCCGGCCGCTGCCATTCCGTGCGGTAGCCTTACTATGGCAGACGCTCCACTTACACAATCGGCACAGATCGGCAGTCGGTCTATGGAATCTGAAGGCACGGCCAATATGGGGTAAGCGTGACCTTAAATTCGGTACGACGAGTGGTCGAGATTGAAGGAAGTCGTGGTGGGTGCGGCCACCAATCATGCGGCTCACGATCGCGAACTCTCTTGCGATCTATTCCTTTATATCAATCTTAAGCTTCGCTCGGCGTGGTATTATCCGCGTTCTCGTCGGCGGCAGCAGCTACGCAAGCTGGTGCACGGGTCCGCCACCGGATCAAGAACCGCTATCTCGACGAACTGAACGAGGACGTCGAAGGAATTGTGTGAACACGTTGCGGGAGCTTAACGCGACCGTGCATCGACCGATGACTTTTTGCTCGTGCGGTCTTGCGAGGTGACCGATCGCTTGCCAGAAGCAATGCGCAACTGATAGTCGCGCCCGAACCACTCAAAAGTAATTCCCCAGCTTACGAGGATGACGATCTGCTGTTGTCCAGTCTTTACATAGATATCAACGTCCTTTCGGTCTCTCCTGACGTCGTTTTGGTAAACGACGCCTGCCCCGAACTGGCCCGGATCCTGGAACATAGTCGCGTTCAGGTCGTCCCGGCTCGGCACCGCCATAGGTGGATCTTTATCGGGGGCGCCATTGCTTTACTCTCGACACGGCCCGCGAAGACGGGTCGAAGGATTACTTCAACTAGTATCGGCGATAAACGTAATCGTCTGCTTCCCAAGGCGGCGGCTGGTAAACCCATTGCTTTGGGAGCCTGAAAGCTGGGGAGGATGTGCTCGCTAGGACTGGTCAAGGTTATGCCGCATCAACTAGTTGCCAGAACCCAAAACTTGGAGCGTAGGCTCCGCAGAGCCGCAAAGCAGCTGAGTCAACTAGATGTACTCTCGCCACGTTTCAGTCCGACGATCGTCGAGTGCGCCTCTCAGCGGACCGCAAGTTGGGGCGTGAACACGCCCACATCTTGCGGGACCATCGTGCCCGTGACGGTCTTGACGTATCAGGACGGGAGCTTTCGAATGTCATTTGGTCGTCCAGTGACTTTAAGGGAGACTGTTGCTTCGATGTCACCAAACCGATGAACGGTCGATCTACGCTCGTGCGACAAGAGACACCATATGTTCGATATCTATTTGAACCGAAGACACGATCTTTTGGTCGTCCCGACAGGCTTTGGAATCCCCGCGGGATTAGACGGCAATTGGAGGAGAAAGAAGCGGGCGTTTCGTTCCGTGAGCGACGTCATTCGTCAAGATGTACAACAGCTTGGTTACCACCGACGTCGTTTGATCTCGTACCGGTCCAAGCGGCAGTTGAGACCTCGTCACACTCCTAGTCAACGCAGCTATCTGATGCTGAACCGTTCTTCGGAAACTTCGGGCAGGATGTGGCCGATGCCGTAGAAAGCGTTGCTTACCGCGGCGACAGCAGGCGGGTGTCGCGCATTGGGCTTAAGGAGGAAACTTTCTTTTGAAAGCGGGGCACGCCTCTGGAGCTTACCGCAAAATAGGCGTTATCGGGCTCTTGCATGAGTCAATGGCGTGCGCGTGAGTTTTCAGCTGTCTATACTGAAGATACTTGCCGGCCAGCCGCACGACCGGGCGAGCATCGAAGTCGTTAAGCAGCATTGGATATCTGTATAGCAGCGGCCCGGAGTGGCCGGCTCGTATGAAGCGCATCGCAGGCCGCGCGCCCCAACTCGGTATTTTCGGCCAAAGCTGATGCGGGAGGCCGGATGCTGGATGCTCACCGAGGAGGGAAGGGAATATCTTGAGACGCTCGAACAGTTAGATCGGCGTAGTGTGCAGGCGTAGGTTGAGCGAGAGACCGCGCAACAGCCGAAAGCCGAGCAACCGCCCCTTTGACTTCGCAGCTGGGAACGAACGCGGGCAGAAAGCGCCCCACGGCAAGCGATTGAGCCCACGTAAATTGCTGCCGGGGTGACCGCCAGCCGCTCAACCCCTTGCTGATCGTGATGTACTCAACTAGATCTCGAAGTTCACATTTGAAACAGTGGCGTTGTAATGGGTATTGCGAAGTTGTTCAACGCGGCTAGGGATACTGGCTTGATTTAAACCTGAGGGATGGAGAATCTGGCCTCTTCATGCACATCAGCGTGGTCGAGACGGTCGACTAAACTGATCTCGCGCTTGGCTTACTCATTCCACGCGTTTGGAAGGCATGACGAAGTTATACCCTGGCGCAACTCCTATCATATTGTCTGTTTTTTGCGGTCGTCGTGCTGTGAAAACTATGCTACAAGCCGCTCCTCTCAAAAGGAGCATTCATCGTGAAGAAAGCAACCAAGAAACGCGTTAAGCGGCGCGAATGGACGAGGGCAGATATCAAGGAGCTCAAAGTCCATTCGAAGGCCCGAACCCCGGTCATAAAAATAGCAAAGATGACCAAACGCAGCGTCGGCGCGCTCCGCCAGAAGGCCTTGCATCTTGGAATCGGACTCGGACATCAGCGGTAGTTTTGAGCAGCGCTGGTACTGGCGCGGTAGGGCGGCTCCCTGGGGGCCGCCCTCAGTACCCGTAGAAATTTTGTCGGAAATTAGCTTTGCGGATCCGCGCTGAGAAGAGTGTTTGGATGGTGTTTCGCTGTCGCGGTAGGAGCTCCAGCATCTTCTCATCATTGATGGACTTTCTTAGGCGTGGTCTCAACGGTTGTGACAAATCGGCAGTGAAGACATTGTCTTGGTGATGGCCCTGTCAAGGATCTCTCACATGAACGGCCGATCCAGTGTGTTGACCGACCAACGGCGGCGCTCCCTGGAGGTAGCGTCTGGATCGCTCCCGCGCTGAGAAGACCTGCGTCCTGCCATGTGTGAATGTCCGCGATATGGTCTGCTTCTTTGCAGCACTGCGCTCATATGCCGAAATTGTTTGTGTCTGCCGAGCCTCAGCGAGGTGCATGTCGCAGTTACCTCTTCAATGCCTCAGCGCATGCATCTTCTATACGTATCAACCTTCCATGTGCCGCGCGCGGTCTTTAACAAACGTCCGTATAGTTCTTTTCAACCTTCCCATATTCGCAGTCAATCTTCGTGCAATTGAGCTGTTGCTTGATTTCGTTTTATCGGTCGAGCAATCGGGGAAGCGATTGCAGTTATCGTTCTGTGATCCCGCCCGATCGGACTGAACGGGTCTCAAGTCATGAGTGGCAGACAAAATTCTTGTCCTTTCGACTCCTTGTACGCAAGCGGTTGCTCCCATGTGATCCGGCGGCCGGCTTTGTTTCGCCCAATCGAGCTAGCGCCGACAGATGGCGCTTGCCGAGAACGAGTGTCTGAATGATGAGCGGACGTCTTGGTCGTTCACCTGAGGTGTGCTTTCTCCTTGGTCTTCCACGATCCGGGACCACACTCCTGGCACATTTGCTGCAGCGCCATCCAGACATTGTGGCGCCGCCTGAACCCTGGTTAATGCTGGCGCTTGAAGCATTTGGCAACGTGGATCGGCGCCATCCGGCCGGCAGCTCACTAATTGAGGCCGCGACCTCCGAATTCTTGGGACGGATAGATCGCACGATCGTTAGCCGCGCTTTTGCAGATGCAGCATACGATCAATATCTGGCAGAAGCGGGCAAGCGAATCATCATAGATAAGACGCCACGCTACTGGACCGTCCTTGACTTTGTTGAATCCGTCTATCCGGAAGCGCCACATGTCCTTCTGATGCGCAATCCCTACGCGATCGCCGCTTCACTGAAATCGACGTGGGGCATCCCACTGCGGGCAGAAAGCGCGCAGCCGGTCAGCGTATCCAGTCTCGCTGATCTCATGCTTCGACTGCCCGATGGCATAATATCTTCACTGGCCGATTTGGTTTTGGGTCTTCCCAGGCTCGCCGCGCAACGTACTCGCCCGCAGACTCATTTGGTGCAATACGAACTGCTCGTGGCGCACCCGGACGATGAAATCCAGCGTCTACTGACAGCGCTCGGCTGTGATCCAGGAGGCGTCGCATCGGCGAGCATGGGACGAGCAGATTATCTTCAGTCCAGCAGTTTTGGAGACCGAAAAATCCTGGAACGAAACACCATCGACGAAAGCTCTGTCAAATCATGGCAATCTCAATTGAGCGTCGAAGAGATGCAAACCGTGACCGATCTGGTCGGTGCCGAGCTTTTGGTAGAACTCGGATATGAGCAGGAACTGCTGCATGCCCAGAAAGCCGGAGTTCTGGACACGGGACGGGAAGTAACCGAACTTTATCGTCGGATATTCCGAACCTGGTGGGATTTGCGAAGTGCCAAGGCGGGGGGACTGTCTAGATCTCATGCTGGAGAATCGGTCCAAAATGCTTGGAACATTTCGGAGAACCGGGACGTGGCTATCGAGATGTTGCGAGGCGAGGTCGCGCGGCTTGAGCAGATCCTCAGGATCTCCTCAGGACTCTGAATGCTTGTGATCAAGCGACGCTGGTTGATTTAGCCAAGATCCTTAACCGGCACGCTGATCTCCCGATCAGGTGTGCCGCACGCGCCGGCCGTACGAGCGGCAGAATGCGATATGCTGCCGCGTCCGAAGTGTGCTGTCGAACGGGGCTTGTCGCCATGCGCCTTGGCCGGCCGTTTCTGCCGCAGATATTCCCCGCTCTAGGCTGGAGCCATAGAGCGGCGAAGAACAGAGATCCTGCACCGAAAACAAGATATATGCTGCCAAAACATCTGCACCGTCTCGAAGCTGAGTCGATTGAAATCATGCGTGATGTGGTCGCCGAGTTCAAAAGGCCCGTCATGCTTTACTCCATCGGAAAAGATTCAAGCGTTTTGCTACACCTTGCGATCAAGGCGTTCTATCCGGCAAAAATACCTTTCCCGCTGCTTCACGTCGATACGACGTGGAAGTTCCGCGAGATGATCAGCTTCCGAGACGCGACAGCCAGCCGGCTCGGCCTCGACCTGATTGTCCATGTCAACAAGGACGGCAGCGCGCGTGGGATCAATCCGATCAAGTCCGGCTCCGCCCTCCATACCCAGGTGATGAAAACGGACGCGCTGAAACAGGCGCTCGACCTCCACGGATTCGATGCCGCCTTTGGCGGAGCCCGGCGCGATGAGGAAAGGAGTCGGGCAAAAGAACGGATACTCTCCTTCCGTTCGGCCGGACATGTATGGGACCCCCGTAATCAACGGCCGGAGCTCTGGAGCCTGTTCAACACACGGGTTCGCGAGGGCGAAACCATGCGCGTGTTTGCGATGTCAAACTGGACCGAGCTCGAGGTGTGGGAATACATCATGATCGAGAAAATTCCGGTCGTTCCGCTCTACTTCGCAAAACGAAGACCGATAGTGCATCGAAATGGTGCGATGATCATGGTTGACGACGAGCGATTGCCGCTTAACTGCGACGAGACGCCGGAAATGCGGATGATCCGCTTTCGCACCCTTGGATGTTATCCTTTGAGCGGGGCTATCGAATCCGATGCGACGACGATCGAAGATATCGTCGCAGAAATGCAGACCGCGACGGTGTCTGAGCGCCAGGGGCGCCTAATTGACACCGATGAAGCCGCTTCAATGGAGAAGAAGAAGCGGGAAGGCTACTTTTGATGTTTACAAAGCCGACAATGGAACCGGTTCCGGCGCGAACGAAGGATCAGCTGCGATTCATCACATGTGGCTCGGTGGACGACGGAAAATCGACGCTGATCGGCCGATTACTGCACGACAGCAAGATGATCTACCGCGATCAGATCATGGCGCTGGAACGCGACAGCATCAAGTACGGTAGCACCGGGGATAACATCGACTTCGCGCTGCTTGTGGACGGCCTCGAGGCCGAACGGGAGCAGGGCATTACGATCGATGTTGCCTACCGCTTCTTCACTACGCCGCGGCGCTCCTTCATGGTGGCCGACACTCCCGGCCACGAGCAGTATACCCGCAATATGGCTACTGGCGCCTCGCAAGCCCAGCTCGCCATTATCCTGATCGATGCCCGCAAAGGCGTGATGGTTCAGACGCGCCGCCACTCCTTTATCTGTGCGCTTCTCGGTATTCGTCATATCGTGCTGGCAGTGAACAAGATCGATCTTGTCGCATACGACAAGGAGTGCTTCGATCGGATCGCGCGCGACTATATGGCCTTTGCCGCCGGTCTCGGCTTCACCTCGATCGTCGCGATCCCGATCTCGGCCCGCTACGGGGATAACGTCGTAGACCGCTCCGCGTGTGCCAACTGGTATCGTGGTCCCTGCCTGCTTGAATATTTGGAGAGCATTGACATCCAGTCCGGCACCGCAAGCCAGGCTTTCCGCTTTCCGGTACAATGGGTGAACCGGCCAAATCCGGATTTTCGAGGCTATGCCGGGACGGTGGCTTCCGGGAGGATCTCGGCGGGGGATGAGATCATTGTCGCCACGTCGGGACGGACCACGCGCGTCAAGCGGATCGTGACCCACGGTGGCGACCTTGTCGGCGCCGAAGCCGGGGATGCGGTGACCATTACACTGGAAGACGAAATTGATATCGGCCGTGGCGACATTCTGTCCCGACCGGACGATCAACCGAAGGTCGCCGACCTGTTCGCTGCTTATGTGATTTGGATGGACGAGGAGCCGCTCGCTCCCGGACGCAATTACATCCTGCGGATCGGATCGCAGACGATTTCCGGCAGCATTACCGACATTCGGCACCGGATCGACGTCAACACTTGTGAGCATCTGGCCGCCGGGATGGTTTCGTTGAACGAGATCGCCTTCTGTAATGTTGCGACCACCATGCCCGCAGTATTCGATGCTTACGACGTCAATCGGAAGACCGGATCATTCATCTTCATCGATCGTTACACCAATCGTACGGCCGGGGCCGGCATGATTGCCTTTCCGCTACGGCAGACCGCCAATATTGCTAGGCAAGCCCTATCCGTGGATAGGAGGGAGCGTGCCGCGCTCAAGAATCAGAAGCCTTGCGTCATTTGGTTCACCGGCCTGTCCGGCGCGGGAAAGTCGGCCATTGCGAATTTGGTTGATCAAAAGCTGTTTGCGAGGTCGCGGCATACAATGCTGCTGGATGGCGACAACCTCCGACATGGCTTAAGCGCCGATCTGGGCTTCTCGGAGGCGGACCGCGTGGAGAACATTCGGCGTGTCGGTGAAGTTGCCAAGTTGATGGCGGACAGCGGCTTGATTGTGATCTGCTCGTTCATCTCGCCGACGAGAGCCGAACGGGATAGGGTGCGCATCCTGGTTGGCAAGGAAGAGTTCATAGAAGTCTTTGTCGATACGCCGATCGAGGAATGCGCGCGGCGAGACCCGAAAGGGCTGTACTCAAAGGCGAAATCAGGCAACATCAAGAACTTCACCGGAATCGACGCGTGCTACGAAGCACCAGAAACACCGGATATTCATCTCAGGACCATGGAGCAGACCCTAGAGCATTCAGCGAAAGCGGTACTGGATGTCTTGATAGCGCGCTCACTTCTTGATGGTTAGATGTGCTCGCGCCACGTCATCAATTCGCACAATATCTGCTGGCGCGGCTCAGGCGATCTGGCTCAGGCGGGGCCTGCGGTCAAACGAAAGGAACAAAATGGTCGCGCCCACTCGTGTACTGCCAGCTTTCGGTTATGTGCTCGAAGTGGATGGTCAATTCAAAACCAAGTACGCGAGCAAAGATGGAGCATGGTCAGAAGCGGTGGCGCTCAAGAGAGGCCGTCCCATGCTGCAGATCAGAATCTACGTTGCGTTGAGAAAGACCAGAGAGGAAGTCCGACTTCCACTAGGTTGAGGGTTTGCTTGGCGCTTCTTGCTGCGCGTGCGGCCAAGGACACGCCGAGCTGCCTTTAAAGCCGAGCCGGGGCCGGGACTCGGCCGGCTTTAATCGCCCACACAGTACGAAGCTCGGGCCGCGGTTTTACGGGGCTGGCTATCCGGCGAGCCTGGGCTTACTCCAGGAATATTGACCAATCTGAAGCGAGCAATCGGTCGCGATCCATCCTGTCGTGGCCTATAGTAACGTCCGGCAAGCTTGCTTCCTTTTGGCCGCCGCTCGTAGGCGAACACCGTCGGCGTACGCCCAGTCACCTTCGCGTCGCGAGGCAACGCTGCCGCGAACATTAGCCGTCCTGCGCTACGGAGCTCCGTCCCGTGTTTGCGTCATGCTCCAGTCCGCCTTCCATCCTTGCTTGCCATGAAGGCGGCCATTGAGGCGGCCGAAAAGGAAACGGAGCTCATCGCTGGCCAAGCGACAAAGAATGATCTCTCGATGAGCCGCTCTGGTCAGCCATCGACGTGCTCGACCGCACTGTAGACCGCGTAGAACGCGAGTGCACATCAACGAGCGGGCCCCGGAGGAGTCAAAGCGAGCAGAACGGCTCGGAAGTGACTATCGTCGAACCAGAGTACCTCATGGGCGAGGTACTTGTGCTGGTGATGCGTGGCTCGCCGGCTCGGGCGTTTGAACCGCCGTAAATCACCGTACCTTCACCGTCGCCATGATCGCTCGGTGAGATGTCTCGCGGCGAGCGGCGTGTAGTAGCAAACAATGGATGCTGACGACCTAGCGATCGATTTGAAAGATGGACACGCGCCACTGGACGTGAGCCGCATCGGCATTGGCCGGACGAGATCAAGGCGCAGATCGTTTCGGAGAGCCTTCGGCCCGGAGCGTTGTTGAATCAAGTCGCAGAGCGCTACGGCCTGAATCCGAACCACCTTTCCACCTGGCGGACGAAGGCGCGGCAGGGCAAGCTAGTTCTGCCACCACCCGAGGACGCGGCGGAGTTCGCAGCGGTCAACGTCGAGCCCCCCATTTCGGAGCCGCCGCTCAAGAAAGCCAACCGCCCCGAGATTCTCTTCGGCTCTGTGACGATCCGTCTGGAAGAAGACGCATCTGCCGCCCGGATCGCCTCTATCGCGCTTGCATGCGCAGGTTCCTCATGATCTTTCCATCAAACCGCGTTCGGATCATGGTGGCGACCAAGCCCGTCGATTTCCGCAAGGGTCACGACGGATTAGCGGCGCTGGTAAAGAACGAGCTGCACAAGGAACCGTTCACAGGAACGGTCTTCGTATTCCGATCCCGCAAAGCGGACCGCCTGAAGCTGATCTACTGGGATGGCAGCGGTCTGGTGATGGCCTACAAGCGGCTGGAGGAGCACACGTTCACTTGGCCAGATATTAGGGACGGTCTGATGACCCTTGGGCATGCCGAGTTCGAGGCGCTGTTTGCGGGTCTCGACTGGCGTCAGGTTCGTACCGTTGAGGCAAGAGCACCGACCGCAATCGAATAGGTGCGGCACGATGACTCGGGCGACAAATCCGGGCGGCGAACAGAGGTAGAGTTTGATTAACTTCCGGCATGTTGGACGCCGCCGATTGCCGGACGATATTGCTGCCTTGAAGGCGATGCTGCTCGCAGCTCAAGCGCGTGAAGTCCGCAAGGATGATCGGATCGGACGGCTAGAGAAGCTGGTCGCCGCCTTCAGCAGGCTGCCTTTGGGCGCAAGTCCGAGAAGTCTGATCCCGAGCAATTCGATCTCGCATTGGAAGACCTGGAAACCGCCATAGCGGCCATCCATGCCGAAGATGAAGCCGATAGCCCCTCGGGCAAACCGAGCCGCAAATCTCGCGCCGCCAATCGTGGCTCTCTTCCCGCCCACCTTCCTCGTGTCGAAGAGATCATCCAGCCGGAGAGCTTGATCTGCAACTGTGGCGGTGGCCTGCATTGCATAGGGGAGGACGTATCCGAGCGGCTGGATGTCATCCCTGCGCAGTTCCGTGTCATCGTTACTCATCGTCCAAAATACGCCTGCCGTGCCTGTACCGACGGCGTAGCGCAGGCTCCAGCACCTGCACGATTGATCCATGCAGGACTGCCGACCGAGGCGACCATCGCGCATGTGCTGGTGTCCAAGTATGCCGATCATCTGCCGCTCTACCGCCAGGCCCAGATCATGAGCCGCCAGGGGATTGATCTCGACCGCTCAACACTCGCCGACTGGGTTGGTCGGGCAGCTTTCGAACTGCGTCCGGTTTTCGATGCCTTGCTTGCGGACCTGAAGCGGTCAACGAAGCTCTTCATGGACGAGACCCGTGCGCCGGTGCTTGATCCAGGTTCTCGTAAAACGAAGACATGATACTTCTGGGCGCTGGCCCGTGATGATCGACCGTGGGACGGAGGTGCGCCGCCGGGGGTAGCCTTCACCTATGCACCCGGTCGCGGCGGGCTACAAGCCGAGCGGATATTGCGACGATTTACGGGCATCCTTCAGGTAAATGGTTATGCCGGACATAATCGGCTGATCGCGCCGGATCGTGTTGGGCCGAACATCCAACTTGCCTATTGTTGGGCGCATGCTCGTCGTAAACTGGTCGAGATCACTCGCACCGGATCAGCGCCGATTGCCGACGAAGGCTTGAAGCGGATTGGTGAACTCTATCATCGAGGCAGAACTGCGCGGTTCCGCACAAGCTCGACTCGCCGGGCGGCAGGAACGATCAGCGCCGCTAATCGCGGACATGAGGGTTTGGCTGACGCATCATCGCGCCCGTGTCGCGGGCAAGTCGCCGCTCGGCGAGGTGCGTTGGCCTATATCGCCAAATACTGGGATGGCCTTTGCGTCTTCCTGACTGACGGCCGGATCGAGATCGACAACAATACGGTTGAGCGCACCATCAGGCCGATTGCGTTGAACCGGAAGAATGCCCTCTTCGCCCGACACGATGCAGGAGCGGAGAACTGGGCGACGATCGCCTCACTCATCGAAACGTGCAAACTCAATGCCGTCGATCCGTTCGCCTACCTGTCCTCCACACTCACCGCCATCGTAAACGGGCACAGGCAGATGCATATCGACGTGCTGATGCCGTGGAACTATTCGCGGCGGACAAATGGCTAACGTTTGCAGGAATGCCCTGATCGAACGAGCAGTCACCTGCTGAACTGTGATAGCTGTTCGACAATAAGCACGATTGCGATAGTGATCATCGCGACACCGGAAGCTTGTGCGACCAGCCGAGCAATGCGTGGTCTGGTTCGAAGGACAGCACGTGAAGTGGCCGACACTGCTGTGTAAATCACGGCACAATTGGTTATGTGAACTACGCCCAGCAAGGCGATTTGTTCCGATATCGGCCACGTAGACAGACGACTGGTGAACTGCGGTAGGATGGCCAGGAAGAGCAGCAGCGCTTTAGGGTTGATGCCGCTGATACCAAAGCCGCGCGTCAGCCACTGATACCAACTTCCTGTCTGCTGTTGGCCTGCTTCCGGAAGGGGCGGGCTCCGTGAAACCGCAAGCCCAAGATAGAACAAGTAGGCCGCGCCGATCAGTGTAAGCCCAGTTAGGACAGACGGCACGCTGGCGACGATGGCTCCCACCCCCGGCTACTACTGTCGTGATTGCTACGTACCCCAGCAACATTCCAGTCACGGCAGGCACTATCGCACGAGTCCTTCATGCCTGCCGATATCGCGTAAGCCCAATCGGCTCCTGGTGTCAGGACAAGTGACAGCGACAAAGCCCAAAAGGCGGCGACCAAACCGATTTCCATCTCATGCACCTCTGATTGCGAGATGCGGATTTTTACGGCGTCGCTGGCGAAATGTGCTCCCAATTTATTGCAATGAACGAGCGATATGAGGCATATTCTCTCGCATGGACGCAATTGACCGCAAGATACTTGCTATTCTTCAGCGCGAAGGCCGCATTTCTGCTGCCGACTTAGCGGAGCGCGTCGGTTTAAGCCTTTCGCCATGCCATCGTCGGTTGAGAGCGCTGGAAGAAGCCGGAGTGATAACGGATTACAGAGCCTCCGTAGAGCCATCGAAGCTGGGCCTTGGGTTTGCGGCTATTGTTTATGCGACTCTTCGCGAGGGGAGCAGAGAAAACGTGTTGGCGTTCGAGAAGGCGCTGCTCGGGGTGCCGAGATAGTCCAAGCCCAGCGACTCTTCGGTGAGCCTGATTACATGCTTCACGTCGTCAGCAAGGACCTAGCTACATTCCAAAGACTGTACGACGACAGCCTTCTCGCCCTGCCACACGTTTGCGCCTCAATTCGACGTTGGTGATGAAAAGTGTAATCCCGAGCCGACCATTCCCGATCTGATCTCAGGTGGGAGGAAAACACCGCTTACGATTCAACCGCGATGTGAATCCTCTGTCTTCTGCTGCTTACGTCAGCTTGTCGCCGCCAAATGGGAGTACGTCAGAAAAATTTACGTGAGAAAATGCCCGGAGAGGGTTGAACCGCCCGTAACGTCAAGTTGTACGATCTCCGAAATGGACAGTCATCAGCGTCCCAGATCCTCCAACTAGCGACGGAGTGCAAATGTATCAAGTCCAAAGCAACGCATTAGACTCCCGCTGCGAACCACGATCATCGAGTGTGTCAGGCATTGATAATCCGGGCACGTCGACTCCTGGCTGCATCGCCTTGCTAGCGTAAAGCGTGCCTGACCGGACAGGCTCACACATAAATCGACGGCCGATTGGCGCTTCATGGCTGCAAGAGGGCGACCGCGCTCAAGCTTGCACATACGTGACAGTGGAGGAGAGCGTACGTCGGCGCCAGTTGCGCCGACTGCTTAGTGCCAAAGGCTATTTGGGAGGTCTGAAGGGCGTCAATGAGGAGCTTTGTGAAACATCGCTCTCGCATCCGCGATGAGATATGGAGGTTGTCATCCGACAGCCTTTTCGGGCGCGCCGACGCGAAACGCGTCCGCGATACATGTCGCTTCATTCGAAGCTGTTGATGAGGAATGGGACGCGCGCCACGGCGCTCCCTGGTGTGCGTACTCCAGGTCATCGACCAATACAATGTTAGGAGGAATGGTTTGACAAGACAGCGGTCTTTGCTGACGCCTGGTCCATTATCGTTATCGCTGGCGGTCAGGAGCCAGATGCAGCTTGATCTAGCGTCTCGCGATGACGAGTTCAAGGAGGTGACCGCCTGCATGAGGCGGCTGATGCTCGACTTGCTGGGAAACGCTGAGGAATATTCGGTGGTGCCTATTCAAGGAGGTGGCTCCTTTGCAATGGAGGCGGCCCTCTCTTCATTTGTGTCCCGAGCCCACAGGCCGCTCGTTTGCGTAAACGGCATCTATGGCGAGCGCATTCTACAAATTTTGCGGTTGTGGGGTGTCGAAGCACTGAAGCTTGTCAAGCGCGCGACCGATCCGTTGGATCCGGAAGAGATCGGCGAGTATCTGAGCCGAAATCCCGGCGTTACGCACCTGTGTTTCGTGCATTGTGAGACGACAACCGGAATCGTCAATCCGCTGCACGAGATCGTGGAGGTGGCGAGGCGACGTGGCGTAAAGACCATCATCGATGCGATGAGTTCCTTCGGCGCCCTCAATATCGATCTGAGCCAGCGTGGACCTGACGTACTGGTCACATCGAGCAACAAGTGCATAGAAGGGCCGCCGGGAGTAGCGTTTGTCACCGCCTCGCGCGAGCTACTGGAGAATGCGACTCAAGAACCGAGATCGTTTGTGCTCGATGTGAGAGATCAATGGCGCTCGCTCGAGCGCACGGGTGAGTGGCGGTCGACCCCTCCAACCCACGTCGTTCAGGCAACGGCAATGGCTTTGAAGATTCTGCACGAGGAAGGCATCGATGCCAGGCGCTTCAGGTACGAGAAGGTCAGAGACGACCTCATCAAGGAACTCGAAGGGATAGTGGCTCCGCTGTTGTCCCCCGAGTTGCAGTCACCGGTCTGTGTTGCGTTCAGTGCGCCGCCCGGAATAGTGGACCAGCCAGGGTTCGATGGGCTGTATCGCCACTTGGCGGCCCACAATCTTTACGTCTACTCGAAGCTGCATCTTGCGACGCGGAGCTTTCGGGTCGGTTGCATTGGGGAAATCCAATCCAGCTGGATTGAGAAATTGGGATGCGCCTTTCGTACATATTTCCGCTCCGGTCCGGCTCGGTCAGCAAGGCCGGCGTCGGGCCAAGAGGCATATGGGGCGCGCGTAAAGATGCCGGCTCAAGCAGCTGGGGAGCGGCAGCTGCGGCTTTCCGCCGAGACTGCTGTTCTGCATGCGGGCTATCGACGCGACCCGGTGACAAAAGCCGTCGCAGTGCCGATTTACCAGAATACAGCTTATGAACTCGATGGCGATCTAAATCACATCGCTGACGTCTACAACGTCAAGGCGGATGGGTTCACCTACACGAGGATTATCAATCCGACGACCCGCGCGCTGGAGAAGCGCTACGCGGCCGTCGACATGGGCAGCGACTCGCTCGCCGTTGCGTCAGGTCAAGCGGCGACGTTCCTTGCGATCATCAACCTTTCAAGTGGCCAAGTAGGGGACAATATCGTTGCCTCTCCGTATCTATATGGCAATACCTGGAACCTGCTCCACAACACCTTAAAGCGTTTGGGAATCAGCGTGAGGACAGCGGATCCCCGGAGGCCTGAGACGTTCGAACGGGCCATTGATGATCGCACGATTTGCCTGTTCGGAGAGGTAATTTCGAACCCCTGTCTGATTCCGCTCCCCGTCAAACAGCTGGCGGAAATCGGCCGAAGGTACGGCGTGCCTCTGGTCGTAGACAATACGACGACGCCGCTGGTATGTCGGCCGTCAGACCTGGGCGCTGCAGTTACGACGTACTCTGCAACAAAATATATATCCGGTCATGGCACGACGCTCGGCGGACTAATCGTTGACAGCGGCAAATTTAGCTATCGGGGAGCCTCCCGCTTTCCCTTGTTCAACGGTCCCGACGAAGCGCATGGCGGAATTGTCTGGCACAACGCTGTGCGCGATGTCGATGATCTAGGAAAGAGCGAGTTTCTCCTCAAGGCTCGCATGACCTGGTTGCGTGATACGGGTGCAGCCATCGCCCCGTTTGCGAGCTTTCAACTGATCCAAGGGCTTGAAACGCTGCCGCTTCGCATGAAGCAGCACTGCGCGAATGCCAGGATCGTCGCCGGCGTTCTAAAGGAGCATCCTAAAGTGCGTCGCGTCTTCTACCCGGGGCTCTTTGAGGGCGCTGATCGGGAAGTCGTCGATCAGACACTCAACACCGCATACGGACATGGGGCGATGGTCATGTTCGAAGTGGAAGACGAAATGGCCGGGCGCAAGTTCATCCAGAACGTTGACTTGATGTATCACGTTTCCAATGTGGGAGATGCCCGCACGCTCGTGACTCATCCTGTCTCGACGACCCACACCACTGTCCCGCGGGAAAAGCGCGAAGCCGCCGGCATATTTGGGGGCTCAATCCGGCTTTGTGTCGGCATCGAAGATGTTAACGACATCTTGCGCGATCTGGACAAGGCGCTTTCCGCAATCTGACAACCTGCAAGGCGATCAGGAAGAGGCTCTCATGAATCAGGCAGACGCTTGGAAACTGAGGTCATCACGCTATGAGGCCGTTCAATTCAGTCGGGAGATCAATAAGCAGCTTTCGGAGCTAAGGCCGGACAACATCACGGGGGCTGCCTACATTGCGAAAGATTACGCTGTCATCACAGCGTGCACGCTTGCGACCGTGTCTGTCTCGTGGTGGTTCTACCCGCTGGCCGTTCTCCTGATCGGTGCCTATCAACGCGGATTGACAACCATCGCTCACGATGCGGCTCACCGCACGCTCGCGAAGAATACGACCTGGAATTATGTCCTGGGCATTCTGTTCGCTTCCTATCCCTTGTTCCAACGCCACTGGGCCTACCGGATCTCACATGTCTACTTGCATCATCCCTATCTCGGCGACCCGGACAAGGATCCCGACCTGAAGTTTTTCCTGGCCAGCGGCGTCTACGATGTGCAGCCTCCAGAGAGATACGCTTTCAACATCATTTGGAAGCCGATCTTCGGCGGCGCGACAGTAGCGTATCTGAAGTATCTTTGGACTAATCGATTTTCGATCGAAGAGACCGAAGATCAGAGCCGCTCAGGCATACTTGTCGACAGGTATGGCTTCTATCTGTTCTGGTTCAGCATCCTGGCCGGGTCATATGCTCTTGGTCTGCTCCATATCGTCGTCCTGTTTTGGATCGTGCCCTATCTCACCACGTTTCAGGTCCTCGGCTGGTTTATCGAACTCGCTGAGCACTCACCCATGTGCGAAACAGAGACGCAGAACGTCTATCTCACCAGGAATCGGAAAGGAAGCTTCCTCGAACGAGCCATCCTGGGACAGAATCTGGATGAGTACCACCTTGAGCATCACCTTTCACCCGGCATCCCGTTTTGGCTGTTGCGCAAGGCTCAGAAAATCCGAATGCAGGATCCGAACTACGCGAAGGTCGCCGCCACCTGGGGCGGGCTCTTTGTCAAGGGACCTCAAGGTCAGCCTAGCGTCATAACTCAGTTGAAAGAGCGAAATCGACGGCTGTATGAGCAGTCCGTTGCCGGTGTTCGCACGCGAGGCAAGGTGGCGTGAGGTTGCAACAGCCCGAGCCCACCCAAGCCGTTGTCGGCGTCACTTCGAACCGTCTTCTGGTCGATGGTGTGCATCGCGACTGGTTACGGCGCAAGTACGTGCAGGCACTCCATCGGCATGCGGGAGTGGCTTGCGTCGTATTGCCGACCGTCGACGCGGAAGATGCCGGGGACGAAGTCGCCCCGGCCATCATGCGCCGGCTCGACGGCCTGGTCTTGACAGGCGATGAATCGAACGTGGACCCCGCAGTCCTGTCAGCGCCCGCGTCCTTTGCGGATCCTGATCGGCAGGATGTTGAGCCTGGGATCCTTGACCGTCCCCGGGACAGGCTCTCTGCCGTGGCCATAGAGAGCGCCATCGCCCTCGGAATGCCTATTCTGGGTATCTGCCGTGGGCTTCAGGAACTCAACGTCTATTTCGGCGGAACACTCCGCCCATCGCTTGCGGAGTGGAGCCGAGAAAGCGGCGCCATGCATGCCGAGAAGCCAGATCGTCCCAGGGACCGTCAATACGATGCCGCGCACCCCGTCAGGATATCATCCGATGGCGCACTCTTTCCAATCGCGCGGATGATCGAAACGCAAGTCAACTCGCTGCACAATCAAGGCATCGAGGCGCTTGCCCCAGCGCTGAGGAGCGAGGCGTGGGCGCCTGACGGTCTGGTCGAGGCAGCTTCAGTGATTGGCGCTCCGACGCTGCAAATCGGTGTGCAATGGCACCCCGAATGGCACGTCTCAACCGACCTCCTCAGCAAGCAACTGTTCAAAGCATTTGGAGAGGCGTGTGTTGGGTACTGCCGAACTAAGAAGGGCTAGAGGCAGATCGTGATGTTGCAAACGAAACGTGGCTCGCGCGAGCCGAAAGGGCCGTCCTCCGAAACCGACGCGCGCGCCTGGGCTTCCGAGAGCTCCGCCCGGCTTCGCGGGCACAAAAAGGGTGGACGATTGACGAGCGGCTTCGCTCTAGGAGTGTTCTTTGTGGCGCTTTATGTCGTTCTGAGCGCGGCAGGCGAGGTTTATGCGGCATCGTATTTTCAGCAAGCCGATGTGTTCGTGGCGCTCCTGCTGTCGTTCGCTGTGGTTTGTCTGACGTTCAACTTCTTGGCGCGCCACGAGGGAGGCGAAGCAAGAGCCGGAAAATGGTCGCTCCTGGTCTTCGTTGCACTCAACGTCGTGACGGCGATCAGCTGGATCGGACTATTTATAGGACTGAAATACGCTGAACCTGCGATCGTGGTCGCTTTCATGGTGGCGTTGGGGCCCGCCGCAACAGTGTGGTTAAACGCCCTGATCAGGCGCAGGGGCGCCCCGCCAACATCCGATATTGTCGTGAGCGCCGCGATTGCGACGATCGGGACTTACATGATTTGGATCTCGGCCAGCGGCAATGCGGGCGTGGAGTGGGGGGCCCGATCGTCCTTTGGCATCGTCTTGGCCATCGTGGCCGGCCTATCGCTCGCCCTCACAAATATACTTGTCAAGGTGCTGTTCGACCGTGGGTTTTCCGGCCGACAGGTCCTGGCGCATCGCTTTTATGGAACCATTCTCTTGCTGCTGGGGCTGGTCGATCATTCATCTATCGTGCCCGAGATCTCGCAGCATTGGTTTGCGATCGCAGCAATTGGGCTGTCGACGATCGTTTTGCCTTTGCTGTTGATTCAGGAGGGCATTCGCCGCGTAGAGCCCTTCACCGTCAACATGGTCCTGTCCACCGCCCCCATCGTCACCTTCCTGTTCCAGTACTTCGATTCTCGCATCGTGCCTTCGTCACATACGTTCGTTGGAAATGTCCTCATTACGGCTATCGCTGTCAGCAACATCTACTTGCAGTATCGGAGATCCGCATGAAAGAACGTAAATGTGTAGTCGTGGACGCATACTCTACGGGTCGCTACCTTCCCGAAGAATTCAAGCGCTATGGAATTGGGACCGTGCATGTGATGTCGGCCGCACAGATTCCACCTATATTCCAAGCGCATTTCAATGAGGATCTGTACGATGAGGTCATTCGCCCCGGCGAGCGCATGGAGTATGATGACATCGTTGAATATCATCTTCAGGCGCTCCATGGCAGAGAAGTCGAGTTCGTTATCGCCGGCTGCGAGTCTGGAGTTGAACTCGCCGATTCGTTGTCAGAGCGGCTGGGCTTACCTTCAAACGGGACCGCTCTATCGGCTGCTCGGCGTGACAAAGCGCGATTGTCTTGCGCGCTGACCTATGCCGGTGTGCGATCGATCAGACAAGTCGTGTCGGACAATGCTGTAGAGATCGCAAGCTGGAGGCGCGAAGCGAACTTCGACGAGATCGTGATCAAACCTCTGAATAGTACGGGCACCGAGGATGTATTCTTTTGCTCGACAGATTCCGATATTCAGCGTGCTCTAAGCGCGATTGTCGGGAAGACGAACCGTGTCGGAGCATTGAATCGTTTTGCTCTCGGACAGGAAAAAATAAACGGTCAACAATACACAGTAAACGCCATCTCGATCCACGGAGATGCCTTCGTTACGGAGGCCTGGACCTATGACACCGTTCCTATCGAGGGGGCATCATCGGTCTGCTCACTCGAGAGATTGTTGGACGGCAGCGAACCAATCGTTCAGGAGCTCTCCGACTACCTGAAACGTGCGTTGCAGGCACTTCAGATCCTCGAGGGACCGGCTCATGCCGAGATTATTGTCGATCATCGGGGGCCCGTTCTGGTGGACTTCGGGGCGAGGCTTCAAGGGACTATGTCGGCAAAAGCACGAACGATGGCGTTGGGGCATAACCATATCACACTGACCGCTTGGCGCTACGCAGATCCCGAGGGCTTTGGTGAGTACATGAGGATGCGCGGGCCGTACAAGCGGAACGCGCACGCACTCTGTGTCTCCCTGATCTCCGACAGGGGCGGCGTCGTTGCCGGCTACCCGGGACTCCAAGCAATCCGCAAACTCCCGAGCTTTGCGGATGCCATCGCATTCGTTCCAATGGGTGAAGAGCTGGTTCCGACCATCGATTTGGCGTCGACACCAGGCATCGTCTATCTCGTGAATAGCGACATGAATCAGCTTAATGATGACTATCACAAGTTGCGAGCAATGCGAATGGATCAGGTGTTCGAATTGGTGGCGCGGGATAGCCAGTGATGGCAACTGAAGCAACCTTGACCGGAGCGAATCCAGCCCGCGCGGCGATGATCGGCGTAAGCGACTTCGACGGTGTGCTGCGAGGCAAACACCTCTTAGGTGAAGATCTCTCTGGTCAAGACAAAGTCATCAAGTTCTCTGAAGCAGTGCTGGCGTGGGATTGTTCGGATCGGGTCATTCCGATCAGTTTCACGCAGCAGCCGTTATCAGCATTTGGGGATGCTGATCTGCGTATTCTGTCTGCCACCGGCCGTTCGGTGTCTGACGTCGGCAATCAATATCTCTACCTTGCCGAGTTCACAGGCGCACATGAGAACATCTGCCCGCGGGGTGTTCTGCGTAAAGTCCTGAGAAGGGCTGCTGACCTCGGATACAGATGCGCTGTCGGGTTCGAGTTTGAATTCATGTTGTTCAAGGAGAACGCCGATACAATTGAGGATAAGCCGTTCAGCGAATGGGTTCCTTTAACACGGGGCCCGTTCGGCTACTCGATTATGCGCTCCGTTGCTCAACATGAGCTGTTCGATGAGATCTTGGCGCTTTGTGAGAAAGCTAGAATACCTCTCAGCGGACTGCACTTCGAAACCGGACCGGGCGTGGTCGAAGCGTCACTTCGTCATTGTGATGCGTTGGAAGCGGCCGATCGAGCAACCATATTCAAATCGATGATAAAGGCCTGGGCGCAAAGGCGAGGCATGATGGCTACATTTATGGCCAAGGTTTCCGAGGATTGGCCGGGCCAGTCCGGCCATATTCACATTTCGATGTCCTCGGATGGTCAGAATGCGTTTCACGACAGCAATGCGGTCGGCAACTTCTCAAAGCTTATGAGGCAATTCATCGCCGGACAATTAAACTACATGAACGAGTTTTGTGTGCTCGCTGCGCCGAACTTCAATAGCTACAAGAGGTTTGTGCCTGGCTGCTGGGCACCAATCTGTCCAAGCTGGGGAGTTGACAACCGCTCCTGCGCGGTTCGCGCTATCTCGGGAGAGCCATCCGTCCATCGTCTGGAATATCGGCTGGCTGGCGCAGACGTGAACCCCTATCTTGCGCTCGCATGTGCCATTGGTTCCGGAATATTGGGAGTCGAGACAGGTGTGGCACTACCCGCGTCGATCGCCGGCGATGCAAGCGTGGAAATGACTGCGAGACTACCTCAAGGCCTATCAGAGGCAACTTCTCGTTTTGCACAGTCAGCAGCAGCGAACGAGGTTTTCGGCGAAAGGTTTGTTGAAGCATTTTCTTGCTCGCGCCGTTGGGAATGGGACGCCGTTCAAAATCGAGTGACCGACTTTGAACGTCGGAGATACTTCGAGATCATCTAGCTTGTGTTGACAGTTCTATGCCTCATTCCTCTCGCAGCCATGTGAAGGGCGCGTCTCTCGTTAAGAACCGTGGGGAGCTGATGAGATCTGCTGCCAACTGCTCTGTGGCCGCAATTGCGATTGCTTCGGTGCGACGCAGGTAAGATGTGCTCGATTTTTTCAAGAAGGAAGGCAAAAGGGGAATATTTGTCCAGTGGGGCGAAGCCGAAGAGCAGGACGCGCCCCGCGCGGCGCTCTGAATTCCCTGCCGGCGAAGAGGGGCCAATCACTTTTGGTCCTGGATTCATGAGAGCGAGAAATGCTGCGCAGTCTATTTCGCGAAGCGTAAAGGATTGTCCCTCAAGCGCCGCATGAGGGTATCGCGCAGAACCGCCCCTGCATATCTTGGGATGCGCGCGTACAAAGGCTGCAACAATGATCTTGCCTTTATCGGCTTCGAACGGGTGAGCGCATCACGCGAAAGGCCAAAGAACTTTAGGGAAGGCCGTAAGAAAGTACTCCTCCGGTGAGGGCCCCCGGTGAGGCCACCTTCGCTGGATAGCCGATTTGCGATCAAGCAGCGTGAGTGACGCACGCGCGCTAGGACCGGACCGTCGTAGAACGCGATCTCTCCGGTGAGTTGAAGGGTCGTCTCGCCCCTGTCCTTCTGATTGATCGCCTTGAGCGACGTCTCCGCGGCTGTCCTGATGGGTGCCGTCGAGCTTGAGGAAAATCGTACCAAGCTAGCCAAGTCTTAAAAACATGGCAGAGCTTGCTCTTGGCGGTGCAGTTGAATCCAAATGAGCGGGTCGCCACTAAAAGTAGCCGAGCTGGGATCAACAGCGCGCTACATTGCTCCGCCCCAGAAAGATGTGACGGGCCCACCGTCAGGCAGTGCCACAAGACTAGCGGTTCGACCACACCGTCAATGTCAATCAGTGCCGTCTTCGGTTTTGACGGGCTCTACAGGAGAGTACGCTTTAATAGACAAATGAGAAAAAATCGGCCGCTGAAATACACCCGCGATCGGACGTAGATGAGTGCGGCTGAAACATCGTCTCATCCTGCCTAATCTCGCCGTCGACCCAGCAGACTCCACTCGTCAGACGCTGCATCCGGGTAATGCAGCGTAGGAGTGTGGTCTTGCCGCACCCTGGAGGACGGACAAATTCCCGTGAGTCCCTTGCGTGAACGCTGAATCGAAACCAGCGAACAGTTGCGGGAGATCAGCTGAACGGCGACTGCGATATAACCCAGCTCTGCTCCCTCACGTGCCCGCACCTGGGCCGTTTACTTCTACAAAAATAACGACAAGAACAGTCAGAAAGGCGACAATCAGAACCCCGCCGAGGATAGCTGTATTGCTTGAGCGCGGCGTCTCTGCAGCTAGGAGATTAAAACGCGGGGCGGCAGGATTGCACATCCCGTACGTCACAAGGGGGCGTTAAGCCTCTCAGCGCCATCGAGGATATTGACTGTCGGGCGTTGGGGCGTGCGGATCATACATATAAGGCTGGGTTCCAGCCCCGCGGAATTGCCAGGCAGCTTGACCGGCCGGAAGTTGTCCGCCGGTTGACCGGGTGCGGCTAGCGTCGTTTAGCTGTCGTAGGGGCCGCCATTCCTGAAGCTTGGTGGCACCTCTCGGGGACCATTCTGCTTGAATGTCGCCACAGCTTTGACGCTCGAAGGACTTGCGCCAGCGGCAGCACTCGTTGCGTCTGAAAGTTCAGGTGCAAGCAGCATCAAAGTCAAGTGGAACAAGATAAATCGGATCAGCCTCATTAGAATTGAGATAGTCGCTGCGGCCTGCGTTCTTTGCGCCAGCTCCTGCTCGTTATCCAGCAATTTACGTGCCTTCAGAAATGCGGTCCGGGTGGCCTAGGCCAGACCGTGCATTGCGATTACATGGCTTTCTCCCGTCACACGCTGGCCGCATGCAAGGCCTTGAACGGCCGAGCCGAGATCAACTCTTTCGCCCGCGAACTCGTGGCCCACCACCATGGGCACAGGCACCGTTTTACGAGCCCACTCGTCCCAGCGGAAAATATGAATATCCGTACCGCAAATCCCGGTCTTCTTGACCCTGATCAAGAGATTAGTCGGTCCGATCATGGGCACGGGTTCGTCGCGTAGACAGAGTCCGGGCTCAGACTTAGCCTTGACGAGCGCCTTCATGTTAGAAACCTTACGCTTTAATTGATGCAGAGCACTGCGATCGCGCGCGTTTGCGTAGGCATCAGTGGCGATGGCGCAATTGCTTGCGGCGATGCGAGCGGAGGCAGCGAATTCCATACCAACGTCCGGTGGAATCGCTAAGCGCCCTCTGCAATCGCCCGCGAGGTGGCTTCACGTCTTCGGGAATCGCCTGCCGTAAGATTTTTGACACGGTATGGGCCGAGCGTTCCTGTGGCCGCGAAGGCTCGGAGAGATTCGTAGGGATCGCCGGCTTCGGGGGCTTTTCTGCCCGGCCAGCGATCCGCCCAGCTCAACAGGATCATCCCGCGGCGCGGCTCCCGCACCTCACCGGCAGTTCGCGGGGCTCCGGGGCGGCAGGACAGCGAAGGATCGTTGAAAGCCTCCCGGGGTAAATGCCGAGCGTCGGAAGAGTGAACCATCTCACTCAACGTTGTGCGGATATTTACCTTCGGGTGGCTGTTGCGCATCAGCCAGCTCGGGCTAGCGCTTTCGCAACCGCTAGCTCCCCGACATCAACCGCGTCCCGTCCTGTCGCGAAGACGACATTCCACTCCAAGAAGCAAGACGAGCCGCACAATTCTTTGGCCTGGCTTTTGCTACCGCAGGTTTTTTGGCCACGCGGTCGGTGCATTCAAAGCGCTAGATCGGTAGGGCCACAGTTCGGCACTGGCAGCGCAAGGAGGCACTATGCAATCCGGCGATGGGGATGCACCATCGATCAAGACTATCGATCTTCAGGACCACTCGAGAGTCCTTGCGATCCTAACAACCGCATTCACGATGTGTCCTTTGTTGAGGTGGCTGTACCCTGAACCGCGGGAGTACCTGCAGCATTTTAACGGGCTTCTTAAGCATCACTGCGGCAGTCCATATTCGAGCGGCGCATACCTTAGCGAGGGCGACAAGGGAGCCATCTTATGGGACACAGCTGGCGAAAAGCGCGACAACACCAGCATGATGGAATTCCTTCTAAAGAGCATTCCTGCGCACCGTCGTTCCGAAACCGAAAGACTTTTTGAAACGTTCGGTAAATAGAGGGTAACAAAATGCCAAAACTCAAAATAGGAGAGCTTCCGGACGACAAGCCGGTCAAAGTAAGTGCGGAGCTGCCTGCGGCGGTGCATCGTGATCTCATTGCATATGCAGAAGCGCTTACGCGTCAGGGTGGTCAAGTGGTCGATCCGACTAAACTCATCGCCCCCATGTTGGCGCGCTTTATGGCCACTGATCGAGGATTTTCTAAGCTGAAACGTGAAGCCGCTGGCGAAGGACAGTGATGCTCCAGTTTCCTCGAAGCCGTCGGTCGACGCTAAATAGTTTGCACGCATCAAGCTAGGCGCTGCCGAGTTGGCCTTAAGAGCTGAGATATCGGGTCGGAAAGTGTGTTTTCGCGTTTACCCTAAACAACTCCGATTGCCAGATTTTCTCGATTTTCAGACGCGAGAGCGCTGGGCGTCGTCGCGCAGTCATTCGGTCACCTTCAGGCGCGTTACACTGCTCCGGCCATCGACGCTGACGGGCACCTCACCCTCGATCGTGGCCCGACGTACGACGCGATGCTGGTCCCCGTAATCGTTGACCGCGTAATGCTGCGTTGCGCGGTTATCCCATATCGCAATATCCCCCTCTAACCAGTTCCAGCGCACAGTGTTTTCGGGCGCGGTGATGTGAGACTGAAACAGGTCGAACAGCTTTTGTCCGTCGTATTTGGGGACATCAACAAACTGCTTCACCAAGGCGCCGAGCACTAGCGTCCGCTCGCCTGTTTCGGGGTGGACGCGTACGACGGGATGCTCCGTCTCAAAAACCGCTTTGGTGAACACCTCGTCAAAGTGCTTCTTGTCGACCTCGCGGAGACGCGCGATCCCAGCGTAATCGAAAACGTTGCTGTGAACGGCCCATAGGCCCTCGGCGAGCCGTTGTAGTGGCGACGGCAAACCAAGATAAGCGGCAGCTGTGTTAGACCACACGGTGTCGCCTCCGAACGTTGGCATTACCACGGCCCGCAGGACCAAGATCTTGGGATAGGCGTCGGCAAAGGTCCCATCCGCATGCCAAACGTCGGCGCGACCGCCACCGCGAGTGGAGTCCAGTTCGAGGAGCGACGCCCCCTTGGTAGCGCCGAGTATCGGATGTGGCACTAGCTTTCCCAGACGAGCGGAAAAGCGCTCCTGCTCGGCGTCATTGAGATGTCCTTGATTGCGGAAGAAGATCACCTTGTGCTCTAGCAATAAGCTGTTGATCGCAGCTATCGCGTGATCCGGTAGATCGCCTGATAGCTTGATATTTTTGACTTCGGCACCGATGCGCGCTGCACGTTTCACAATATCCGCGCTCGGAATGACGCCACCGATCAAAGTCATTGCGCTGATCTCGCTTTTCCAGGCCCTGGCAGGTCTCCCCCACCCCCTTGGAGCGAATGATCTTCAGCAAGCATCGTGCCAATCGAAAGACCAGCATGTCCTCGACAGTAGGCGCTGAACGAGTCGTGGTCTTTGCCGCGAGTCATCGAACGCCATCGTGCCATATCAACGTGTTCGAGAGTATTTGCTGGTCTACATGCCTCGGATGGTCATAGCGGGTATGTCCGCATTGTGAATCAGCTGACCGTTCCTCAAGGGTGAGATGCGAGTGAAGCGTGAGCATTTGCTGCTTTATGGTTCTGTTTCTTGATAGATTTGTTTTAGGCAATGGCCATGCCAGGCGACGCTGGGCAAGCCACAACGCCGAATGGGCTTTTTGAGAGTTCGCGTACTATGCCCACTGTACTCGACCTGACATGGGATTTGGGCCTCTGTCAGAATACCGACAACTCTCCACATCCTTTAGTAAGCTCAAGCTGACTGTTCCATTGGCAGACTCGCGAGTTAGTTGACGGCCCGAGTTAATCTCCCTAATTGCCGTTGGAGCCTGTGAGAGTTGCAGATGTAAGATCGCTCTCTGTCGAGCGGCGCTCTTGGCGGCAGTTATGCACATTATCGTCTCGGTCCTGAAGTAGGATAAAAGCTGCAATTTCCTGGTCCTGTGCCAGTTTGCTCGCCGCTAGACCGGTGGAGAAGAATGCGATCAGGCACGGGGGGTGGCTCATCTTGCGCTTGCCTTCCACAATGTGATCGCGACGAAATCCGCGGGAGCATCGCTGACCGCCCACGGCATCGCACGTCACGTCTCATGGAGATTCGTCAGCCGCGTCACGATCTGAAGCAGGCGATTCAGACTCTCGAAGAATTCAATCGGCCCATGGGCGTGGACCGCGATGTAAATTCCCTGTCGGCACCATATGTTCGGCTTGTGGCTTGCTGGGAGCAGGATGGCGTCTCGCAAGCCTCTGCGCCAGTAAAGATCGCCAGAGCGGTCCGATTGGGCAATGCGCGATTGCGGATTGCTAAGTTCACTTCGCCGGCGGCTTGCCCAGCGTCTCTGTCTCCTGGACAATAGACCGAGCCGCCGCCATGGCGCGGAACGTCGTGGCACCGGCGGCGGTAGGGCTGGTCTACAGCGGCTCGTGCGGTCGTTTGTTCCGCAATGTCCGGAAGTATCCCAATTTCCAGGAAACGGATGCTTTCTCGCGCACTTAAGCGCTGATAGCGGAACGACCGTGCAGCTTTTCGTGAGGCTATGGGCACGGCCCCCTTGGCACACTGGGCCCAAAGCTACCTCACTTGCTCGCCAGTTCTCTTGATCCTTCTCAAGCGATGCCCTTCTGCAGCAGTAGAGCAGGCGCGCCTGCCGCGCTGCGCTGGCAAAGGCGTTCGTGGTCGACGATTCTAAGACGGATCAGCTTCGGGCAAGGCCAGGAAACTGAAATCGCATCCATCTTCCAGGGATCCGGCGAGTACCGTGGTTCAAGAGCCGCCCCTCCTCATTGCCTCGATGCTGGCTCGGGCGAGCCCCCAATCGTCAGACTTCAGAAGGGCAACTTCCACATGAAATAGAGAAGCGCAGCGATTGCCACCCAGAAAAGTATGCCGCGGAAGATGAAAGCGAGCGCCATTTTAATCGCCATCTTGCCCAAGCCGCTGCGCCATGGCGATTCCATCGATCGCGTCTGCCAGCCCTTCCAAGAAAGTCCGATACCACGCGTCATCGTCGGGAAGGTCCCACTCTCGTAGGCTGCCGACGTAACGCGTCAGAGCAATCACGCCCGCGATCGTGGTTGGCGTTGAACGGATGAGCACGTTCCCATGCTCCGCGAGAGCATGGTTCCTTTGACAGCTAATTTCGTCGGCGGCATCAAACTCGGGCCCCGAATCGAGCTTCGCCGATACGGACAGGGCCGCATCGTAATGCGCCAACAGCTCGCGATGACGCTCGATCACTACGAAGATTAGATCCCGATCGGCTGCAGCAGTCGACTGGGGGGAAATTTCCTGCAATGGCAATGTTGGCCCCAAGTAAGTAGCAGGCCTACGTTAGCATCGTGGCCATGAGGATAACCAGCGTAGAGGGCCTTCATCTGCGGTATTTCTGCTCGATCGGCTTGACATTCAGACGAGGTCACCGGCTCCATTTGGAGGTCGAGAAGTTTCGCGGACGACTGCGCGAGCCTTACTCGCCGGAAAACGACTCCGCTCTAGCTGTTCCCGATGTAAAGCTGCATATTTTGCCCATATCAGAAGTTATTATCTCGCACTGGATGCGCTTGCATACGCGTCCGCATTCCAAGGGGCGGGCGAAAATGAGGTTGATTGCAATAGTTGCCGGTCTGTTGCTGCTCGGCGCGATCAGGCAAGCAGACGCGCGCGGGGGCATGGAGGGCGCGTCAGCTACGGAGGCGGACATCACACTACCGGTCATGGGGGCAGCTATTTGGGCGGATCCGGCTCATCACACCGTGGCGGAACTTATGTCAATTCGAGAACTGGCAACCGTTACGCCACTCATCGATAAGGAATGGCATATGCTTCCGAGATCAAGCCAATTGATTGTGAGATTTGGCCATGCGACGTCCCAGCCACCGCGATCCGGATGCGCCACGCGTCCGATCGTCGGAGGAATATCCATCGGGCAGTCGTCCGCCACCGCCGCTGACGATGTTCTGACGGTCGAGGATTCTGACAATCGCGGTCGGCATGTTCTGGAGAGATATCCGAAGGCCGTCAGAAGTAAGCGGCGCTTCTTGAAACAAGTTGGCGCTCCGCGCCAGCCGGCAACAGATGCGCTCGCTCTACCGTTGCCGTCGCTTCTGCTCCCGCTTTCGGCTGACGGCTGGCGAACTTGACCAGACCACAAGTTCCCTGGGCCGCCTAGCACCCGCTTGCCGAAAAGTAGTTTGGCAAAGATGGTCGGAGAAGCGAACGGCATGCTCCGAAACAGCGAACCGCGGCAGGAGTGAAGGCGCGTGAAATCTGGACAAGATTCAAAAGATTATGAAGCACTGCTTTGCGGGGTTTTGTGCCTGCGTCTGATCAGCGGCGCGCGCCGGCGTTCTTGGTGTTGAGCTGCTTTGGTCTCGATCGCTTCTCATGTGATGCTGGCGCAGAACGGTCTTTTCGTGTCACTAGCTTGGCGATAGCTCGAACCAAAGCGTCAGGGGTATCGAAGCGAGCGATTCCACGGCGAACGCGAGCCCTCTCAGAAAAGTTTATGGTTCGTTTTACTTTCCCGTCGACCGACAGCAGTACGTAATCGAGCACTGACTCGTTATGCTCAGACAGCCTGATGGCGGCAATCCAGCCCTGAGGCAGGCGTGCCCTGCGTTTGATCGACCAGTACATTGCTCGATTTTGCCTTCCGCAGCAGAGGGCTGATCGAATTGAGATGTTGACCGATCCACGCACGCGCAAGTAATCGGTCCTGTTGCTAGAGGTGATGCGGCAACCAGCTTTCCTGATGGCCATGGCGATGTGAGAGCCGAGCTTGGCCTCTTCCTCCGCCCAGCGCGGGCGCGACTCAAGAAATGCATAGTTTCGCTTGGGAGTGTAGCCGATTAACCGATACACGTTCATCATGCTGCCGAAGTGAGTTTGATAGGTGGAAGCGCAGGGAAGGCCGACCGTGCTGGCAATGATGGCAGAGCTCAGGCGTCCTTCCTTGAGTAGCGTTTTGCGTAGACGGGCAAGCATCTCCTCTTCAGTTAGATCGACACGCCGTTCCTCAATGATCTTGTTTACTTTCAGGAAGACTTCGCGTTCGATGATCGGCTCGATACATCTCTCGCTGGTGATCCAAAGCTCGGGAGGATTGTAGGTGCAGTGCTGCCGCAACTTACGTGATCGGCGGTTGAAGGTCAGGTTCCCAATGTAGTTCTCGTTTCTAAGCACCGTGTTAACCGCTGCGCGCGTCCACCGAACTCCCGTGCTCGTGAGTATGGGCCGCCGGTTTAGCTCCCGGGCGATAGTCGCTTCGGACTTTACCTGCAGAAAGCGCTCGAAGATCCACTTCACCACGGCGACTTCCTCGGGAATGCCGGGTCGCACTCGGACGTGGTCAGTCATGAGGTACTTTTGGTCACCATTCTTCAGCACGCCTCGCGATCGCTGGCTCTGATCGACAAGTTCTCGCAAGAGAGCATAGCCAGGGCGACCGCCGAGCTTGAAGCCAAGTCGGGCGAACCGGCACTGCGCAGCGTGAACCTTTGCCGAAAGCTCACGACTGTACTCGGCTGCCATTACGCGCTTGATGTTTTTGATGATGCTGGAGAGCACGCTGCCGTCATTGTCAAACTGCTCAGCACAATACACGATGTTAATGCCTGCCTGTTTGCATACAAATTCGTAATACGCGCTCTCATCGACGTCCTGAAAGCGGCCCCACCGGCTTACGTCATAGACCAGAATATGACCGAAATCCGCTTCTCCTGTTTGGACATCCTTGATCAGCTGTATAAGGCCGGCCCTGTTCTTGATGAGCAGGCCGCTCTCTCCCTCGTCGCGATAGGTTCGTACAATGGTCAGGCTATGGGCGTGCGCGTATGCCGCAATCACAGCAGCCTGATTCTGAATCGAGTATTGCTGCCTTTGTGTCGACATGCGTACATATTGTGCCGCTCTCATGCCGAGCCGCGATGGTACCGGATGAGCCTTATAGATCTCGAGCGCGTTGGCCATCATCCTCGCTCCCGAAAGTTACACCACTAAATTGGACATCTATACGACAGTTGCAGCAAGGATTACATCAATTGAAGAAAATAGCGCCGCCATCGCGGCCCGTGTCGACGCAAGGGCGACCACCTCTCTTCGCAGCTCGCGTGCCAAGGAGCTTGTTCAGGAGGCATATACAACGCCTAGCGGCGGAGGGCGCGATGGGTCCAAAAGTAACTTGTCTTCGGTGCCGCGTATATTTAGCGCATTAAGGGGTCTTATACTAAGGCTGTATCAATCCCTCTCTGTAATCCGCAATAGGTGGGAAGTGCGTGTCTCGATCGCCGCTCGGATAGGGTTGAATGCGCTGGGGCCAATGCCTGCTTTCTTTCAACTCTACTAGAAAATCACCGGCTGCTCCTCTGATCAGCCTCGTCTATTCTGGATGGAACTTACGAGTAGACGCCTCACACCGCGCGTTGCAGGTGCGAGTGTTGGTCATATTCGGTCGCGCCAGCTCGGGTCGAAGCGTGGATCATCGAGGGCGCGACCAAGTAAGAAAGCATTTCGGCGCACGCCTCACGACGCTGAGACTGAGATTGAGGGCGAGCCTGGGCGACAAACGATGGCATTGGTTTATGAGCGGTGAGGAGGCGGAAACCACACATTCCGCCGCGTCATCGCGATACAGGCGGGCCGCCTGCTCGACCAAATGACGATATGTTCGTCAGGCAAACGACGCTTCTTTTCGGCAGAGCCTTCCATATGTCGACGCGCTGAATTCGAGTGCCGGAACCTGGTCCCGCCGTACGAGCGGCCTGCAGCCTCCTGCCATGAGTAGTCGAATGGGAAAGACCCATTCCCACCGGAGCAGGTAATCGATGCTTAGTGCGCCTAACTGGCAACGCGACTCTCGCTGATCCCGTCCAGGTACTTGCAGATTGCGCGATTGTGACGGCTTCATTTCGAGGCAGTCGTTTGCAAGGGCTCGCCACACCGCACACGGTTTACAGGTCCGAAAAGCGTCGATGCTGAATCGAGCGCAACCTGAAATGTCGCCTGACACGCCGCTTCGCCTTGCTGATGCCGTGAAGATCGCATTTCCTTTCGGAGGAATGACGGTTGCCGGTCTACGCCGTGAGCGCGATCGCAACCGGTTGGTTATCGACAAGATTGCCAGCAAAGAATTTACAACGCTGGCTCATATCGAACGGATGCGAGAGTTATGCTGCGAAGACGCAAGAGAGCCAGACTTCAGGCCAAAAGCGCCCGCCGAAACAGGAGCGGACAGATCAGCCACCAGGCAACCTGAATTATTAGAGACAACGGACGGGATGTCGGCACAGGCTGCGCTGCAGATGAGATTGCGGCCGCAGAGGAAGAGCTAAGGGCTACATAACCTCCAACCACACCCCGATCGTGGTCGCGACACCGAGATGGGTGTCGGAGCCGCCGATTGCTACCGAACGGCGGTGACGTCGGACGGAGGCGGACTACAGCTCAATGGCACGAATATTACGCGACTGGCACCCTGTACGCCGATCACTTGATCGTAGCGGCTGACCAGAGCGGCAAGCGGATCGCCGTACTTGTCGATACCAAGCAGCCCGGCGTCAGCATCCAGGGCGATGGGATGGCTCCGGCCAGAGACTTACGGCGAGCGGTACAGTTGATTTCGGGAATGCGATCCCCGAGGACCGGATATGGAACGGAAGGCCGGGTCTTTGGAACGGCCTATGTTCAGCTGGTCCTGCTTGATCCTCGCCGGAATTGCGCGGCGCGCCGGTAGCGACAGGACGGAGTGGATTAAGGCGCGAACCCGTACCTTTACCCACGCGGTTGCCGACCTGCCGCGGAACGATCCGTTGGTGCAACAGGTTATCGGCAGGCTTTTCGGCGCGGCCTTTGGTGCGCGAGCAGCACTCTCGCCTGTTCTGCGCTGAATCGGCTGCTTGGGTGGGCCGTTCGTATGATTGCGCCAAGTGCCGGGCGTGCTTGCATGTTGGACGGCAATTGCCGGTCCCTTCATGCGCATTCATGTCTCCGATCCTTTCACAAAACAAGTGATCTCAGATGCCGGCGTACGCGATAAGAATGTTCCAGTCAGCCGCGGAAGTCGCAGTATTCAGTGCAGGGTGGCTATGCTGATGCCAAACTTCCGTGGTGATTGAATGGGCTTCTGCGCGGCGAGGAATGATAAGCTTGCACCAACACTGCAAAAAACTATGCGTTCGCCGCGGAACAAAGGAAGCTGCTTATCTCGGCGCCAGTTAAGATGGTGGCAGCTTCTCCGATCCGGGCCGTGCGCCATTGCGAATTGCCCTTCGCAAGAGGGTAAGAGCGGGGCGGGGCCCAATAGGCTCATGCGCTGGATTGGATGAAATATCGTAGGTCTGGTCGGTGTGGGGAAAGGCGGTAGCGCTCCCCCGCTACCAGGTGTGCTCGACTACTATTTAGGGCTTAAGGCTATCGCGCTTCTTGCTCGGTGCCGAGTAGCGCTTGCGGACGCGCGCGACTTCGGTGGGGTCGGGCGTCGGGACAGGAAACCTGCCGTCCGCCTCGCGCGGGCGTGCGTAGTGTCTGGTCGCGGTTTCGTCGCTGGCGTGGCCCAACAACGCCGCCACGATCGCAAGTCCGAGCTCCTTCTCCTCCGGCGTGCGAGCGGGAGCCACGTAGATCGCTTTCCATCTCGCCGCCGCGGCGTGCCGGGCTGACGAAAGGGTGGGGCGGCGCTTCCGCGTCGGGAAGAGCTGCTTCGTGACCCGACGCATCAGCGATCTCAGCGTTGAAATGAGAGTCTCATAGTGTCCATTGCAGGCCGCTTCGCGAGCCGCGAAGATCCATGCTTTCGTCTGGTCGACAAGTTCTTCAGGGAGCCAAGCCCAGCGTAACACGCGCGTTTCGCCGTGAGCCCGGCCATTTCCGGACTTGCCGTTCGCGAACTCCAGTTCCCATGCGTAGTCGGGATCGCTGGAGGGGCGGAGTTTGGCGCTTGGCCACTCCTCCAGTCTAGCACCGGTCAGCGATCCAGCGGTCAGACAGTCTACCAGGATACCAGCATTCGGGCTCGTGGTGGCCAGTGCACCGTGGCAGATGCGATCCAAATCGTCGTCGAGGCGCTTCAACTTCTGCTGAGAGGTGCGCAACAGTCCATCGTCGGACCTTTCGCGCGATTCGACATCCTCCAGGAGGGCAATCGCCGCGCGCATTTCCGGTACCAAGCTCGGCTGATCCTCCGCAACCTCGTTCATCATGAAGCGGAGGGCAGCGCGATTTTGGCGGAAGCTCGACGGGGCAAGCTCGGCGCGGCGGTCGACGAGGCTTTGGGCGAGTTCCCTCGGCGACAGCCGGCGTCCTGCTTTCTTGGCGCCCGCCGTCGCTATCTGCTTTGCACGGTTGCGGTATGAAATTTTGGTTTTCTCGGTCCGGGTGGTCATCATGCACCTCAGTCAGTTGAGCCAGGGCGGGGTCAGGATGTCGTGTCGGCGGCAGCGTGAAGCGATCTCGCGCACGAAATCCTCCACCGCTGCCTTGGCTGCGCGCAGATAATCGGGCGCGTACGGTGAATAGATCAGGGTCGTTTCGGGCGAGTCGGCGGGCTTGATGTGGCCCAGCCACTGCCCGATTTCGGCACGGTCGACGCCCTTCTGCAGCATATAGCGGGCGACGGAATGCCTGATTGAGTAGGTGTTTTCGCCGCCGGGGAGACCTGCACGCTTGCATGCAGCACCGAAGCCGGTGTCGATTTCTTCGACCGCGACTCCGCGCCATACGACCAACGGGCCGGGCGGCAAGTTGATCGTCCACGGCATGAGCGTATTGGTGATTGGCAAGTCAGGGCGGTACTTGTCAGTCTGGATACGGCCCTTCGCATTCAGGTGAATAATATTACAGGTGCCATCGATCTGATCAGCTTGCGCTTCGAGGATTGCGCCAATGCGGCTTGCCGTATTGAGGAGGAAAACGTTGGCCACAAGGAGGTGCAGATAGTCCAATTGATCAATTGCCGCAGCGATCTCAGGCGCCGTCATGACGCGGCCCTTCGCCGGCGCCGAACGGGCGTCATTCTTGCTCATGATATAGGGGATATGCGGAACGCTCTCTTCGGCCAGCCGGCGCTCTCCGACCGCTATCTTGCACGCGCTCCGCAAAACGGTGAGGGTCCGAGCCACCGTTGAAAGGGCAAGACCTTCTGCTTCTGCAGCCTTACGAAAGTCGTCGAAATCGCTTTTGACCATGGTCGACAAGATCGAAGTGCCGATGAGGCGATTGATGCGTTCAATAGCGATGTTGGTGAATTCCGCCGACTTGAGCTCGGCAGCGTGCGGCTTGTAGAGCTCAAGGACCTCAGCGACCGTCTGAATCGGCTTTTGAACCAGCGCGTCGCCGGGGTCGCCCGCGATACCGCGGGCGACAAGGCTTTTCACTTGGGCGATCGCATTCTCTAGATCGCTCGTGCGCAACGAGCGGTACACCATCTGCTGCGTTTCGCGGACGTAGGTCGCGACGTAGTAATTCGGGCTGTTGCTTGCCTTGCACAGCTCGAACTCACCGATCGAATGGACGCTCGTGTACCGCATCAGACACCAGCGCCGGCCGCGAACTCGCGCACCGCTTGGGCCGAAAAATACAAGACCCGGAAGCCGTCGATCGTGCGCAGGCGACCGCTCCGGGCTAACTTTCGCACGGCGCCCTTGCTAAGGCCGAGGACCGCCGCAACCTCCTTGGTCGAGAGCAACAGATAGGGGCTGCAATTATTGAGGTCGATCATGATAGGCCGGACTCCTTTGTTTACCATATCTATGGCTTTTCTAATCGCTCATCGACTAGCGCCGGCTCCGAACGTCACGCGAGCCATGGCAACGGTCAATGACGCAGTCGTACAAGAGGCGGGAAAACCTGTAGAGAGACGGGATTCCCAGCAAAATTTCCAGTTCTGCCCGGAGCCGGATCCGGTGGACGGTGGCGGACGAAAAGAGGCGCAGCACATAACCGGGAGGCATCCGGCGGTGGCGGCGATAGTAGGCCAGCGTGAAGGCTGCCGCCTGGACGGCAAGGAGCCGCCGCAGGCGTACCAAGTAGTTTACGCGTTCGTTGAGCCTACGCGGTGACGGGTACACGGGCGGCTCCGAGCAACTTGCGCAGCTCTCCGCCGACCCGCTGCCACCAAACCGCGATCTCGGTGGCGCAGGCCGTGGCCTGGAAGATGTGGACACCGAGACGCGCAGCGAGCTCATCGAAGTTCATCAGCAGCGCCTGCGTCGGGTCGAGGCCGGCGTCGGCACACACCTGCAGGGCCCTGCCAGCGGCGAGCGGGATGCGCAGGACCGGGACCTCTCCCGCCGCGGCGAGCAAGCGGTCGAAATGGCCGCGCTGCTCGCTGTTGACCGGCCAGTCGAACGGTCCCGCACGGCCGGAGAGAGCCAAGGCGCGGGGCAGGTGGGGAGCAACCTTCTGAAGGCTGTGGAGGTGCTTTTCAGCCTGGGCCATGTGCTCGCTGGAATTGGTGGTCATGACGATCGACAGCGCCTTCACCTGCATGGCGGCGAGCGTGGCGTCGAAGTTGGTGGCGGCCAGAACCTCCAAACGATGGCCCGCCGTGCCGCCCGCCCAATCGACGACGACGCCGGCGCCACTCTTGCGGGCCTCTATGACCGCCTCAAACAGCGGGGAAAGCACGCCGACCAGGCCTCCGTTGCGGATTCCGGCGGAGGCAAACTCCTCAAGATTGATGAAAATATCGCCCGTCTCCACCGCGCCTCGGCGGCGGCTGCTCTCGATCTGGACCCTGATGACCTTTCGTCCCACCTCGCCGAAGAAGTGTGCAACGCGGCCGGCCAAAACCGTCTTGCCGATCGAGGTGCCGTCCGCCGTGATCTCCACGAGGTCCGGAAAATCGGTCGTCTTAGCTGTCTTCATCGTTTTCGCTCCTTATCTTGTGTAGAAGTGCCGCGGTGCGGCGCGCGTGTGCCGGAAGGACGAAACCTGCCGGTCCGTTCGGGGAAGTCCGAACAGAACTGAGGCCGGGCATAGGGGCCGGCGGGTGTTGAACGGGCGGGCGTCGGGGCAGGCCGCCAGATGAGCGGGTTTCCTCCCCACTCTGCAGGGCATTGCAGGCCGGTGCAGGGCTCGGCAGGGGCATGCAGGGACCGGCCGACGTCGTGGTGCGGCGGCCGGCGCGTTCGCGCGCACGGCTCAGGGCGCTGGTAACCGTCCCCTCCGGCAGGACCATGCCGTCCTTGCGCGTCACGCCGGCGGCAGCCAGCACCTCGCCGATATCGGCTGCCGTCGCGCCATTGGCGGCCAATCGCTCGAACAGCTGCAGGTTTTGATCGAAAACGTCCTGAAAGCGGATGCGGCCGAACATGTTTTTGGCGCGCCGCCCAAGCGTGATGAGCTCCTCACGGAGCTCGGGCGGCAGGCGATTAAACAAGGCTTTCCGGTGCGCCGTGGATGTCTCGGTGCTCATGCGGGCACCCGCAGGGAAGCGCAGCCGTTTCCACGAACCTTCCAGGAAAGGGCCAAAAGCCGCGGAAACGAGGCTTCACCGAACGTAACGAGCTGGAGCGAATGTGAACCAAAATCAAGGAGATACGCCGGCGAGCCCTTCCTTGACATGGTAGGGGTCACAGGTTCGATCCCTGTCGTGCCCACCATCCTTCGCTCGCGATAGCAGAGTGAAGGATGCCGCGCCGAAGCCCAAAGGGCGCAGGCGGGCTGCCGCCGCGAGCTTCGGTTCGGCAAGCCGAGAATCTCATTGCGAAGCGTGTCCGGCGTAGCTCGAAGAGCGAAGACGGATTGGTGCCGCCTACTCGGTTATCATTGGAACATCCGTAGCCTGGATGGAGCGCAGCGCAATCCAGGGGTGGTATCCCCTCGGGCACCGCCCCGGATTACGCGTACGCTCCATCCGCGCTACCATGACGTCTCCGCTGCGAGGCCGCCCATGACCGTGTCCGTCATCGAACAGGCAAAGATCCAGGCGCAGGTGCTGGTGCCGCTGGTCAAGGCATTGCAGGCCGAGCTCGGCGCGGCGCGCGCCAACGCGCTGGTGCGCAAGGCGCTCGGCGATCTCTATCGCCGCTTCGGCGAGGAGTTCTGGAAGGCCAAGAACGAGAGCGATCTCGGCAAGGCCGTGTCGTCGGCCTTCCGCACCTATGCCCGCGACGATGCGCTCGCCTATGACGTCGTGGAGCAGACGCATGACGCGTTCGCTTTCGACGTGACGCGCTGCGCCTATGCCGAGTTCTACAAGGCCCTCGGCGAGCCGGAGCTCGGTTTCCTCCTGATCTGCACCGCGGACTTTGCCACCGCGGAAGGTTTTGGTCCCGACATCAAGCTCACGCGCACGCAGACGATCATGCAAGGCGCCTCCCATTGCGACTTCCGTTACAAACGCGATGGAGGTGGTTCACAGTGAGACGAACGATGCGGACGATCTGTCTCACCATCGCGATGCTGGCGCTGATGGCGCTGCGCGCGGACGCAGCGATCGTCGACTGGCAGGCCGAGCTCCAGCGCTGCCGCAGCTTGCGCCAGAACGTGGCGCCGCTGCTTCAGGCCGGCGAGGGGATCTCCGCCGTCGGCCGCTCCAGCAAATCCGTCCGCCGCTGCATCTGGATCCAACGGATGGCGGTGCGGAAGAAAATTCCCGGCGCGGAGGTGTGGTAGCGTTGGGGTCATGCCGTCGCCCCACCTTCCGTCATTGCGAGCGCAGCGAAGTAATCAAGACTCTTACCCGCGGAAAGATTCTGGATTGCTTGTGCGCCAGGAGAAGCTGGCGCGATCCAGCCGGTGGAAGACCGGTCCGGGTAGGCCGTAGCGGGCGCCCGGTAGCGAGTGTTGCGTGGTCGCCGGTGACGGCGGCTGCGAAGCGTACACAGCGATCCTGTGGGGTGGGCTATTGAGCCGCGAAAGACAGAAACTCGCAGAGGCCGAGACGGTAAGCAACGTCGAAGGCAACATGTGCGGTCCCGCTATGCGAGGGACTGACGCTCTGCCGTGGTCGAAGACCCCATCACGCAGGAAGGGATCGTGTCGGAACCTGGGAGGTCCCGCATCTGGCCGATGGCAACAAGCCTCCAAGGTCCGCATCGGGAAGGCGAGGAGCCGAAGCCGATGATGAACAGGTGCGGGAAGTCGGATGCGGCCGTAGTAGCTGGGAAGCCGGCGAACGAAGCGGAGCGATCCGCGGAGGAGCAGGTGGAGCAAAGGGCCGTGACCGAGGGGAATGCGGACCAGCAAAGCACGTCCCGGACGCCGAGCCGGACAAGCGTGACACCTGCGCTGGAACGCATACGGCGAACGGCAAGGGAAAGGAAGAAGGAGAGGTTCACCGCGCTGCTCCACCACATCAATCCCGACCTGCTCGCGGCGGAGTTCTTCGCGCTGAAGAAGCATGCCGCGGCGGGCGCGGACGGGGTGACGTGGCGGGACTATGAGCAAAACCTCAAGGCCAATCTCGAGGACCTGCATGCTCGTATCCACCGGGGCGCGTATCGACCACAGCCGTCGCGGCGGGTCTATATCCCGAAGCCGGACGGACGGCAGCGACCCCTGGCGATTGCGGCCCTTGAGGACAAGATCGTCCAGCGGGCAACGGCCGCTGTGCTCAACGCGATCTATGAGGAAGACTTCCTCGGGTTCTCGTACGGGTTCCGGCCCGGGCGCAGCACGCACGATGCGATGAATGCGCTCATGGTCGGAATCGAGCGCAGAAAGGTGAACTTCATTGTCGACGCCGACATCCGGGCGTTCTTCGACACGGTGGACCAGGAATGGCTGATCCGCTTCGTAGAGCATCGGATCGGCGACCAGCGCATCATCCGCCTGATCCGCAAATGGCTCAAGGCGGGTGTCCTCGAAGAAGGGACGGTCAGGGTCAGCGAGCAGGGGACAGCGCAAGGGGCGGTGATCTCGCCGCTGCTTGCCAACATCTACCTGCACTATGCCCTTGATCTGTGGGCCGAACGCTTCCGACGGCGCGAGGCCACGGGTGACATGATCATCGTGCGATACGCCGACGACTTCATTGTCGGCTTTGAGCATGAGGATGAGGCCCGGCACTTCCTCGAAGAACTGCGCATACGGCTTAAGGAGTTCGCGCTGTCACTGCATCCCGAGAAGACCCGGCTGATCGAGTTCGGACGCCATGCGGAGGACAACCGCCGGCGTCGCGGGCTCGGCAAGCCGGAGACCTTCAGCTTCCTCGGCTTCACCTTCATCTGCGGCCGATCCAGGCAAGGCAAGTTCCAGATCAGGCGCAAGTCTCGCAAGGATCGCATGCGGGCGAAGCTGCAAGCCGTGAAGCAGGGGCTGCAACGGCGCATGCACCAGTCGGTGCTCGAACAGGGCAAATGGCTGCGGCAGGTCGTCACCGGGTACTTCAATTACCATGCGGTGCCGACCAACAGCCGAGCGCTTGCCGCCTTCCGCTACTTCGTCATCGAACACTGGAGGCGAATGCTTCGGCGCCGCAGCCAGACCGACGGCACGACGTGGCAGCGGGTTGCGCGGCTTGCCTCCGACTTGCTCCCCAAGCCACAAATCCTCCATCCTTGGCCCCGAACACGCTTCGCCGTCACTCACCCGAGGTGGGAGCCGTATGCGGGAAAGCCGCACGTACGGATCTGTGCGGGGGGCGCTCAGCAATGAGCGTCCCTACCGCGACCGCTGCGCTCGCAATGACGATGTTGATGCAGCCGGCACATATATACGGACCGTCACCCTGAGGTGGCCGCTGCTTCAGCCGCCCTCGAAGGGCGACGGCCCCGCTGCATCCGGGCCGTTCATCCTTCGACGCTCCCGGCGCGATGCTTCGCATCGCGCCACTCGCGCCTCAGAATGACGGGACCGTCACTCGCGATCACTGCACCAGATATTTCCTGACCGCCGCCTCGTCCCACGCGATCCCGTTGCCGGGCTCCTCGCTCGGCAGCGCAAAGCCGTCCTTGATCTGCAGCCGGCTCGCCAGCACCGCGTCGGCCCAGTCGACATATTCCAGCCAATGCGCGGTCGGCGTCACGCAGAGCAGATGCGCGCTGATTTCCGAGAACAGATGCGTCGACATCTCGATGCCGGCGGCATGGGCGAGCGAAGCGGCCCGCAGCCAGCCGGTGACGCCGCCGATGCGCTGGACATCGGGCATTACGTAGTCGCAGGCCTCCGCGGCGAGGGCGCTCTGCATGGAAAACGCGCTGTCGAAGTTCTCGCCGATCTGGACCGGCGTCTGCAGCGCGTCGGCAATGCGGGCGCAGCCGGCATGATCGTCGTGGCGGATCGGCTCCTCGATCCAGGCAAGGCCCTCGTCGTCGAGCATCTCGCCGCGGCGGATTGCTTCGGTGACCGTGAGGGCCTGGTTGTAGTCGCACATCAGCGTGACGTCGTCGCCGACGGCCTTGCGCACCGCGCGCACCACGGCGAGGTCCTCCCGGGCATCGCTCCGGCCGACGCGGATTTTTGCGGCGTGAAAACCTTCGGCCAGCAGCTTGTGCGCTTCCTCCACCGCGGCGCCCGCCGGCATGATACCGAGACCCTTCGAATTGTAGGCGCGCACCGGCTTCGGCGCGCCGCCGAGCAGGTGCGCCAGCGGCAGGCCGCGTGTGCGCGCCAGCGCGTCCCATGCCGCCATGTCGATGCCGGATTGCGCCAGCCGCTGCAGGCCGGCGAGGCCCAGCAACGTGAAACGCTGGCTCAGCTTGCGCTCGATCTCGAACGGCAACAGCTCGTCGCCGGCGACGAGGTCTGACATTTCCGCGACCATCGCCGCCAGCGGCTTCAGGGCCGACGGCGTGATCGAGAACAGATAGGCATGGCCTATAGCGCCGTGGTCGGTCTCGCAGTCGATCAGCACCAGCGGCGCCTTGGCAACCGCCCCGGTCGAGGTCTGGAGCGGCAGGTTCATCGGCACGATCACGGGGCGTGCGACAAAGCGCTTGATGCGGATGGTCTCGGTCATGGCTCTCTCCCGGCGGAGCGGATGCAGGTCGCGCCGATCTTAAGCATCCGTGATCAAACGAAAAGGCTCCTCTCCCGACCCACCATAAAATGGGTTGCGTGAGCCCGTAATTCTTGGCTCTGTGCCGCCGCATTCCTTGCCGCAGATTCCGAGGGGTTTGCGACAAAATCGCACACAACGGAGCCACGACGTGAAACAACAGATCTCCGAAGAACAGCGCAAGAGTGGCGTCCTCACGGGTGCCGCGATCGCCTTCCTCCTGCTCGCTCTGCCGCTCGCGGTGTGGTTGGACCTGACCGAGCTCAGCAAGACGGCGCTGCGGCGCCAGGCGATCGATCTCAATTCGGTGATCACGAGCGTGCGCAGCTACTACGCCTCCAACGTGGTCGGCCGCGTGCTGGCCAATCCGAATGGCACGACCAGGGTCGTTCACAATTACGAATCCGTTCCCGGCGCGATCCCGATCCCCGCGACGCTGTCGCTGGAACTCGGCCGAGTGATCGGCGCCCAGCAGGAGAACATCACCTACCGGTTCGTCTCGGACTTCCCGTTCCAGAACCGCGCCCCGCACCAGCTCGACAAGTTCGAGAAGGACGCGCTCGATGCGCTGCGCCGGGATCCCGAGCAGAAGATCGTCGAGACCGAGACCTCGCTGTTCAACGACAAGGTCCGTCTCGTCGCTCCCGTCACGATGGGGCCGGCCTGCGTCAGCTGTCACAACAGCCATCCCGAGAGCCCGAAGAAGGATTGGAAGGTGGGGGATGTCCGCGGCATCCAGGAGGTCATCATCTCCCAGCCGATCGCCGCCAACATCTTCTCGTTCAAGTTCCTGCTGGCCTATTTCCTGATCGCAGCCGGCAGCGGACTGTCGTTCCTCTCGCTGCAGCGCCGCCAGGCGCGCCGCATCAAGACCATGAACAAGGAGCTCGAATCCGCCAACGACTTCCTCGCTTCGCTGTCGATGAAGATCTCGCGCTACATCCCGCCGCAGGTCTACAAGAGCATCTTCTCGGGCCAGAAGGACGTCACCATCCACACCGAGCGCAAGAAGCTCACCATCTTCTTCTCCGACATCCAGAACTTCACCGCCACGGCCGAGCGGCTGCAGCCGGAGCAGTTGACCCAGCTCCTCAACGAATATTTCACCGAGATGTCGGCGATCGCCCACGAATATGGCGGCACCATCGACAAGTTCATCGGCGATGCCATGCTGATCTTCTTCGGCGACCCCGAGACCAAAGGCGACCGCGCCGATGCGCAGGCCTGCCTGCAGATGGCCTGGCGCATGCAGCAGCGCCTTGCCGAGCTGAACGCGAAATGGCGCGCCTCCGGCATCGAGCAGCCGTTCCGCTCGCGCATGGGCATCAACTCGGGCTATTGCAATGTCGGCAATTTCGGCAGCACCGACCGCATGGACTACACCATCATCGGTGCGGAGGCGAACCTCGCCGCGCGTCTGCAATCGATCGCCGAGCCCGGCGGCATCGTGCTGAGCTACGAGACTTTCGCCCTCGTCAGCGACATCGTTCGCGCCCACGCGCTGCCGGCGATCACGATGAAGGGCATCAGCCGCGAGGTCATTCCCTATTCGGTCGACGCGCTGAACTACACTGCCGCGGAGAGCAGCGGCATCATCACCGAGCGCGCACCGGGGCTCGAGCTGTATCTCGACCCCGCCGTGGTGAAATCGGGCGACGCCGCGCGCGTCCGCTCGCTGCTGGAGAACGCGCTGGCCTCGCTGAAGCCGGCGTGAGGCTTTCTTACCCTCCCCTGGAGGGGTAGGGCTATCGCATTTGAGAGCTTTTCCCTGCAGCCATCCTTCGAGACGCCCGCTTTGGGCGGGCTCCTCAGGATGAGGGCGGAGTGCGCGGCAGCAGTTTCAACGAGCACTGACGCTGATTAGCCTCATCCTGAGGAGGCGCGTAAGCGCCGTCTCGAAGGACGAGGCGTGCGCGCAGGCCGCCGCCACAAGTCATATGCGATAGCCCTGCCTGGAGGGGGAGGGTCGATCGCGCGCAGCGCGAGCGGGGGTGGTGTGATCTCTCAACACGGGCGGTGTCGGATGTGGAGAGACCGTCACCCCACCCCGTCTCACATTTCGCTACGCTTCATGTGAGCCGACCCTCCCCCTCCAGGGGAGGGTAAGAGACCTCACCGCGCCGCGCCTTCCGTGAACGCCGTCTCGATCACATCCCCGAACGGCTGCCACGACCGCCCGTCGAACTGCACCAGCCGCATCTGCCTGATCGGCAGATAATTGTTCGGCGAGGTGCTCATCCTGATATTGGGCAACGCCACGGAGGGATTGACGTCCCTGAGCGAGGCCGCCTGGCGCATGATGTTGTCGCGCGAGAAGTCGTCGCCGCATTGCTTCAGCACCTGTGTCAGCGCCTCGGCCGCGGCGTAGCCATAGACGGCCGCACTGTTGTTGGTGCTTTCGACCTGGTGGTACTTGTCCATGAAGGCGAACCAGTCCTTCATGGCGGGATCCTCCTTCCAGGCCGGATCGCTCGGATCCTTCAGGAAGGCCGCCGAGATCACGCCGGCGGAATTCTCCAGCCCCGCGGGCGCCATCGCATTGGCGATCGAGGCGGAGGCATCGTTGACGATGAAGACCGGGCGCCAATTCAGGGACGCTGCCAGCTTGATCACCTTGGATGCGGTCGAGGGCACGCCGAGGAAGACGAAGATATCGGCGCCGGCGCGCTTGAGGATCGAGATGTGCCCGTCGAGATGCTCGTCGGCAAGGTCGAAGGCGATGTCGACGAGGACGTGACGGTTGAGATCGCCAAGACCCTCCTGAATCCCCTTGTACAGCATGCGTCCGAACTGGTCGTTCTGCCAAAGCACCACGATCTTCTTTCTGGGATAATAGGCCTGGATGTAGTTGGCGTAGATGCGCCCTTCCGACCTGAACGACGGCTGCCAGCCCATGGTCCAGGGAAACGCGCTTGGCTGGCTCAGCTCCTCGTCGCCGGAGGCGACGAACAGCTGCGGGATCTTCTTCTCGTTCAGATACCTGCGCGTGGCGAGATTGCCGGGCGTGCCGAACGAGCCGAACATCAGGTGCACGCCGTCCGTCTCGACCAACTTGCGCGTCAGCTCCAGCGCTGTCCCCGGATCGGAATTGTCGTCGCGGGTGATGAACCGGATCTTGCGGCCATTGATCCCGCCGCGCGCGTTGACCATGTCGAAATAGGCCGCTTCCGCCTGGCCGATCGCGCCGAACTCCGAGAGCGGCCCCGAATACGGCATGACATTGCCGATGCGGATTTCCTGGTCGCTTGCGGGTTGATCCGAGTGCTGCTGCTGCGACATCGCGCCCAGCGATGCGACGGCAATCGCGGAAGCGAACAGCATCCTGCCGATGACGCGCATGTTCGATGCCTTGTGGTTGGCCCCCAACGAGGTCGGCTCAATCCTCACCAAGGCTGCTTGATCTAGGTCAAGCGTTTGGCAAAGCTGTGGCTTGATGGCCCGCGTCAACGCGGCGCAGCCGGCGTTGCGAAGAGGCAGGCGTACTGACGTGCCGCTATGGCGGGGCCGCGGGGCGCCTCTACGGTGGTTTCACGACGTAGTCCGTCGCGGGGATTTGGACTTTCGGAGTTCGATCGACGGCGCGGCGGACTTACGCGCTCCCCATCCTCAAATGCCTCGAGGCGACAGGCTGATCGCTGCGCATCATCGGCAACATCCTCGGCGCTTCGCAAAACATGCTGCTTCGGCGTCGCGTGCCGAACCGGCCGCGAAACCAGGTGTCGCAATGCGCTATGGCTCGCACCGGAGGAAGGATTGATCTCGATCAACGACAGAGTGGAACGTTGGGAGCTCCATTCTGCGCCTGGAAATTCCTCGTCGCTTTCTCGAACCGGTGGAGAATGACGACCCGGCGTTGGATCAAACGGAGGAGTACTGGTCATGAACAAAATGCTCGTTGCAGTTTTTGACACTGAGGCCGCAGCATTCGAGGGACTGAGTGCGCTGAAAGACCTGCACCGCGGCGGCGACATCACGCTCTATTCCTCGGCCGTCATCGCGAAAGACAAGAATGGAACGGTGGAACTCAGGCAGGAAGCCGATCCTGGACCGGTAGGCACCGCGCTCGGGCTGCTCACCGGCAGCATGATCGGCATCCTTGGAGGGCCAGCAGGCCTGGCTATCGGCGCCTCGATCGGTGGACTGGCCGGGCTTGTCTTCGACGTGAACAAGAGCGGGGTCGACGTCACCTTCCTGGACGACGTATCGAAGGCCCTGACTGGCGGCAAGTTCGCCGTTCTGGCGGAGATTGAAGAGAGCTGGACGACGCCGATCGACATCCGCTTGCACAAGCTTGATGGGATCGTTTTCAGGCGCCTGCGGGGCGAAGTCGTCGCTGATCAACTCATGCGAGAGAGTGCGGCTTTTGAAGCGGATCTGAAAGCCCTCAATGACGAGCTCAAGCAGGCCGCCGCCGAGAACCGCGCCGCGATCCAAAAGGACGTGGAGGCCGTGAAGAAGCAGATCAAGGTGATGCAGGACGAGGCCAAGGCAAGGCTCGATCAGGCCAAGGCGGAAACCGACGCCAAAGTGAAGGCGTTGCAGGATCAGGCGAAGGCCGCAACCGGGATGGCCAAGGCACGAATCGAAAAGCGCATCGCTCTCGCCAAGGTGGACTTCGAGACTCGATCCAAGAAGCTGAGCCAAGCCTGGACACTGACCAAGGAGGCGCTTGCCGCATAGGCCGGTGGATTACGGTGCTCGATTGCAGGAGGTTCCTGCCTTCGAGCACCCTACTATGGCAGCCCCCGCGCCTCGAGCTGGTGCACGAGCAGCAGCGTCGGCTCCGCGAGACTGTCTCCGGAGCCGTCGAGGCCGAAGGCGCTCGCGATGCCGTCGCGGCTGCGCAGCAGCGTGCTGCGCGGGCAATGGCCGGCGCCGCACAGCGTCTTCTTCAAGGTCTCGCCCTGCGCCACGAGGCCCGCGGAATCGTCCGCGGCCCAGGCCAGCACGATCGGCACGTCGACATTGAGGATGCCGGGGAACACCGAGCGCTTGTCGTACTGGGCGGCATCACCGCCGAGATAGGCCTTCTCGCTATCGCTGGCGTCCTTGCCGACGCGGTAGATCCCGGACACCAGCACGACACCCGCGACATCGGCGCGGTCGGTCTGGAGCTCCGGATGCGCCAGCAGGGTGGCGACGTGGAAGGCACCGGCGCCATAGCCGACCGCGACGATTTCGCGGGCATCGCCGTTGAAGAGGTCGATATTGCCGTGGACCCAGGACAGCGCCGCGGCCACATCGGAGGCGCCGGCCGGCCAGGTCGCCGCGGGCGCCAGGCGATAATTGACCCGGACCCCGATCATGCCGTTGCGCGCGGCAAAGCACATCGCCTGGTCCTGGATCTGGCGCGATAGCTCCGGCGCTCCGCGGTCGCCGGTGAAGGTGTCACCCGCCACGAACAGCAGCACCGGCCGCGGCGTATCGGCCTTGGTCGCGCTGGTCGCGACATCGAGCACGTTGGCCTCGCTCTCGCCATAGCGCAGGCCGCGCGAGAAGGTCACCTGTTCGCACAGCCGCGCGGTGCCGCCGGCGGTGGTGTCGGAGTCGGTAAGGCCCACCTGCAGGAGATCGGCAGGCGGCGGCAGCCGGGCCGGCACGGGTCCGTGCGCGGAGGCCGCGGTCATGGTCAGAAACAGGAAAAATGTCAGATAATTCTTCATGGGCGTGGCGGCCTTGCGGGGCTCCTATTGGCTCGCTGATATGGCCTGTCTTTTCAATTCGCCTCATTAGTCAGCCGGCCTTGAGGCGAATTCGCGGCACCTTCGCCGGCAGGGCGCGCAGCCGCCGTTTTATCCCGATCCGTCAAGCCGTTGTCCGACGCCGCCGAGGCTCGTGCCTGAAACGGCCTTCTACTGTGCATGGGGTTGTTTTCGCAGTTTTTGTTTTGGACGACCCGTCAGGCCCGCTTCATCGTCCGAAAGGTGATGGAATAGCGCCGCGCCTCGACCGGCGGGATGCTGTGCTCCCATTGCGACCGCGCATCGCCGTCCATCATGTAGAGCGAGCGCGGCAGGGCCGCGAGCGTGTGGCGCTCCCAAGTCTTGCCCCTGCGACGGCGGAAGCGGAAGTTGCACGGCGAGCCCAGCGACAGGCCGAGCACCTTGTCGAAATGCGGCTTGTCGCGATGCCAGCCGATGCCGACGCCGACCTCGTATTCGGTGCACAGCACCTGCCGGACGCTGCCCTCCGGCAGCCCCGCCCAGGTCTCGACCTGGCGCGCGACCGGCCGCACCCAGTCCGGGATCGGATCGGCCTCGGCCAGAAGCTGCAGCGTGTAGTCATAGCGATAGCCGAACGACGCCACCCGGCGGTTGCCCTCGAAGGCGCCGAACTGAAAGCGCTGGAGCGGCAATGCTGCGATGCGGCCGATCAGATCCTGCTCGGCGGCACGATCGATAAAATCGTCCGCGTAGCGAAGGCCGGCCGGCCCTACCTGCGGGTCGGCGAACAAACCTAGCTGCGTCATGCCTCGCATTTCCGTGATGGAACCTCTTTGCGGCTGGTGCGACTTATCTATGACGCGGGAAGAAACGTGCGAGGCTGTCATGGCAGAGAAGCATACCGCCGATCCGGTTGAGATCATGCGGGCGACCGGTCATCCCGAGCTTGAATACGCCGCCGGCTGGACCATCGCCGGTCTCGTCACCATCGGCACCATCGTCGCCGCCTGGGTCTTTGCAATCTAGGCAACCGGAAACTGGAGCTCGAAGGCGGCCCCTTCGTCGGTCGGCTTCAGGCTGATCGAGCCGCCATGGCTCGCCATCACCGCGCGCGCGATCGCCAGCCCCATCCCGGTGCCGCCCTGGTCGCGGCGGGTGGTGAAGAACGCATCGAAGATCCTGTCGCGGTTCGGCGCCGAGATCGGCTCGCCGTCGTTACTGACCGTCACGAGCACGGTCGTCCGCTCGTCGACTGCCTCCAGCCTGATCGTCCCGGCCTTGTGCCGCACCGCGTTGTCGGCGATGTGCGACAGCACGATCAGCGCCTTCTCCGAGGACATGCCGATCGCCCGGTCGAGGTTGCCGCTGGCTTCGATCGAGCTTGCCGGAAACCGGTTCCTGAGATCGGCGATGACGGGCGCCAGCTCGGTGCGCTCGTTCTGCGGTAGGCTCTCGGCGCGGGCGAGCTCGCGCAGCCGCTGAGCCATCGCCTCCAGCCGCTGGGTATCCGACAGGATATTGGCGATGAACGTCTTCTGCTCGGCCGGCGTCAGGCCTTCGGCCTTGCCCTGAACCGAATCCTGCAACAGCTCGGCCGCGCCCTTGATCGAGGTCAGCGGTGATTTCAGCTCGTGGGTGAGATGGGCCGAGAAGGTTGCGATATAGTCGGAGCGCCGCGCCAGCTGCTCGGCCATGCCGAGAAAGCTGTGCGAGAGCTGGGCGAACTCGCGCGTGCCGTAATGCTTCAGCGGCTGGAACGCCTCGCGGTCGCCGCGGCCGATTCTGGCGGCGCGGTCGATCAGCTCGCGCATCGGCAGCGTGATGGTGCGCGAGAACACGAGGCCGATCGCGATCGTGCCGAGGATCACGGCGAGCCCCGCCAGCACGAACTTGGCCCGCTCCTGGTAGAGATGGTCAAAAATGTTGCTCGGCGTCCGTGTCGTGTAGATCACGCCCGCGACGCGGTTGTTGACGATCACGGGCATCGCCGAGAACACGTGCACGCCGAGGCCGCGGCTGAAGGAATAGATCGGCGGCGGCGGCTTGTCCGGCACGCGGTTGCGTAAAGTCGCGCGGTATTGCCCGTGCAGGGCGTCCGCGACTTCCTCGATATGGGCGAGCGACTGCCCGACCTCCTGCCGCCCGGCAATCACCACGCCTTGCGGATCGAGGATGCGAAAGCCGGCCAGCGTCACCTTCTGCGTCTCGCGGATGATCGGCGTCAGCCTGGCGCCGATCTCGACATAGGCTGCTTGCGCCGGCTTGGGCGCGGGCAATGCGTCGGGTCGCCGCCGCAAGAGGTCGTTCGCGGTGAGGTCGAGCGCCGGGCGGATCGGCGTGACCTGGTCGCCGGGATCGGGCAGCACGCCCGGCGGCACCTCGGCGCCGAGCACGAGGCCGCTGTCGAGCCGGGCCGCGACTTCCTGCGCATAGACCGTCGCCAGCACGCGGCTCTGCGCGATCAGCTCGGCCTGGGTCTGGCGGATCAGTTGGTTGTCGTAGAGACGAAAGAAGAACAGGCCGACCAGCGGCAATATGCCGACCGTCGCCAGCACCATGAAGATCACGAGGGTGAGCGACGGCCGCCATTTGTCGGGCGCAGCGCTCATGCCTCTTTCTCGCAGCGGCCGAGCTTGAAGCCGACCCCGTGGATGGTCTCGATCACGTTGTCGCAGGCAAGCGCCGCGAGCTTGGCGCGGATGTTGCGGATATGGCTGTCGATGGTGCGGTCGGAGACCTGGATGCTGAGCTGGTAGGCGGCGCGCATCAGCTGCTCGCGGTTGAACACCGATGTCGGCCGGGTCAGGAACGCGCGCAGGATGCCGAACTCGATCGCGGTCAGCTTCAGCGGCGTGCCGGCGAAGGTCGCGACATGCTGCTCGGGATCGATGAGGAGGCCGCCCTGCGTCAGCGCGGTAGGTCCGGCCTTGGCCTCGCCGTTGCGCGGGATGAGGCGGCGCAGAATGACGTTGACCCGCGCCACCAGCTCGCGCGGGCTGAACGGCTTCGTGACGTAGTCGTCGCCGCCGATCTCGAGGCCGAGGATGCGGTCGATCTCCTCGTCGCGCGCCGACAGAAACAGGATCGGCACGTCCGAGCCTTTGCGGATCTCGCGGCAGACGTCGAGGCCGTCGAACTCGGGCATGCCGATGTCGAGCACGATCAGATCGGGCTTGTCGGCGGCAAAGCGGAGAAGCGCCTCCTTGCCATCGCGGGCCTCGATCACGTCCATGCCGGCCTTCTTCAGGGCGACGCGGATGACCTCGCGGATATGGCCTTCGTCGTCGACGATGAGAATGCGATGCGCCAAGAAACTCTCCGCTCACCCCGCCGGCTGATTGCCGGGCTGGATTTTGGCCTGAGCGTCGAGCCGGCGCTGCAGCCGCCAGCTCCGGAAGCCCCAGGCCCGCCAGGCCACGTCCTGCTGATGACTTTCTACAAGCCGATCGCGACGTCCCGCAAGACAGGAGTCACTACCGCGAAGCGCGATGATCTTGTCGATCGCAGGCAGCGCCTGCGGTCCGAGCGTGAGGAGGTAGTTGGCATCGACCGTCACGCCGTTCCCTCCCATTTCGCTGCTGTGCATCAGATTGTAGTCGGCAATGAATGCATCGAAGTTCACCAGCGAGGCACTATAGAGCACGATCGTTAACGCGATCAGGTTCGCGCCGACGAGCCAGCGGTTGGACCGGTTAAGCGCGATGCGGGCCACGATCAGGATCAGCCCGAGAGCCACCAGCCCCATCCAAATGAAGGCCGCGATCCGCCAGTAGGTCAGCATGTAGATGCCGACGTAAAGATCGAGCCGCAGGATGGAGGAGGCGACCAGCAGCACGTTCTGCCCGACCCAGACATAGACCAGCGGCCGGATCACTTTCGATTTCTCCGCCGGCCCGCCCGGACGCATTGCCACCAGCACGAAGGCAGCGGCGAGCAGGGCGGTTAAGATCAGCGGATAGGCGCCGCGATGGGCGTAGGTCGCATAAGTCATGTTGTCGGGCAGCGCCACGTGGCCCCAGAGATAGATGCCGTCGAGAATGGACTGTGCCGCGAACAGCAGGTTGAACAGGATCAGCGAGCGCAGGATGGTGGAGGGGCCGAGAAACTCCGCCGAGACCACGGGCGGTAGCGGCGGTGGCACAGGGCCATCGGCCACGGCGGTGGTGACGATCGTCTTCGTCCGCCAGCGCACATGAATGAACGGCCAGACCAGAGCCAGCATCAAGGCCCAGAACAGAACGCGCCACGTATTGACATATTCGAAGATGACCTTGGGATTGAGCAGCGACACCCATTGCTCGATCACCGGATTGGCCGCGGCGAACAATGCGACGAAGACGATGCCGAGCGCCGCAGGCATCAGCCAGAGCGCGACGCCGCGGGTGAACGCCGACATGTTGAACACCTGGGGCGCGTCGAGGAAGAACCTGAAGGGACCGAGCAGGAGGAAATTGCGCAGCGCGCGGGCGCGGTCGGTGAGCTCGGTCGTATCCGGATTGGTCGCAAGCAACAGCGCAATCGTCAGCGTCGCGACGAGGATCAGGAACGACAGCGTGTTGAGCTCCTCCACGGCCGGAACAACACCGAGCGTGAGGATCGCGCCGCCGATCGCCGCACGACGCAAGTTCAGGGCCGCATGATTGAACAGCATCGACACGCAGGCCGTCGCGATCGCAAACAGCGTCAGCGACAGTCCAATCCGTTGGCCGTAGAACAGCCAGTCGGCGAGCGCGGCCAGCAGCAGCGCCGTTGCAAGCTTGGCCGACAGCGCAGAAGGCCTGATCGGTTGGATGTCCGTCGTTGAAGCCAGGCTCGTCATGTCCAGAGAGTCTCCGTGAATGGTGGCATCACGAACCCTGAACGACGCTTGCGCAGAAGCCGCGGCCATCGTCTGCACGGTTTCAGGAGTCTTTTGCAGTTTTCGTGCAGGCGCGATCTTGGCTCTCGCGCCGCGCGAAGTGCTTTGATAGGTGCGAAGCATTGATCGCTCTTCGCAGGTGACTCATCATGCAATTGCCTAGTCGCATCGGTCTCATCATGCTCTGGCTTGCCGCGCCGCTCGTTGCGTTTGCGGCTGCGAACAAGAACGATCCCTATCTGCTCGTGTTGCGCGGCGCCGGAAACATCGCCCTTGTCGTCGCAAGCATCGCAATCGTCGCTCTTTTGCTGCGCAGAGGTCGCTGGCGCACCATCGCCGACAAGGCACTGGTCGTGCTCTGGTGCCTGCCGCCTGTCTTGATGTCCGCCGCGCATCTGAAGTTCGAGCTGCGCAAGCACGACGTTCTTGCCGCCAAAGCCGCCGAGGCGCGGCAGCTCGGGCCTCATTTCATGGTCGGCTATTCCTCATTTCCCGAAGTTGCGCGTCTTGCCGAGCAGGGCCTGATCGGCGGCGTCTATGTCACCCGGCACAATATCCGCGGCCGCACCATTGAGACGCTGCGGGCCGAGATCGCGGCGCTGCAGGATCTCAGGCGCGCAGCCGGCCTGCCGCCGCTGATCGTCGCCGCCGATCAGGAAGGCGGCATCGTCGGGCATCTTGCGCCGCCGCTGACGAAAGTGCCGGCGCTGGCCACGCTGACGGGGCTTGCCCCCGACGATCAGGAGGCCAAGGCCGAAGAGTTCGGCCGCATTCACGGCCGCGAGCTCGCCCAAGTCGGCGTCAACCTCAATCTCGCGCCGGTGCTCGACCTCAAGCCGCCGCAGCGGCGCAACCGTCTCGATTTCCACACGCTGATCGGGCAGCGCGCGATAGCGACCGATCCCGCCGTCGTCAGCATCATCGCGAGCGCCTATGTGCGCGGGCTGGAAGAGACGGGCGTCGGCGCCACGCTCAAGCATTTTCCCGGCATCGGCCGCGTGCGCACCGACACGCATCATTTCAGCGCCAATCTCGACACGCCGGTGAAGGAGCTGGAGGCAACCGACTGGCTCCCGTTCCGCGAGGTGCTGTCGCATTCGCGCAGCGCCCTCATGGTCGGTCACGTCACGCTCAGCGCGGTCGATCCCGATCGCGCCGCCTCGCATTCCAAGCGCGTCGTCGATGGAATCATTCGCGGGAAGTGGGGTTACCAGGGCGTGGTGATGACCGACGACCTCGTCATGGGGGCGATCTACCAGAACGACGTCTGCAAGACCGTGGTCGAGGCGATCAATGCCGGCGTCGATCTGTTGCTGGTCGCCTATGACGGCGCGCAGTTCTACCGTGTCTTTGCCTGCGCCCTGGAAGGATCGCGACAGGGCAGGCTCGATGCGGCGATGCTGCGTGCGAGCACGGCGCGCCTGGAGCGTCTCGTCATGCCCGGGCTTGTCCCGGGCATCCACGTTCTTGGTGCAGAGAGGCAAGGCGTGCATGGCCGGGACAAGCCCGGCCATGACGATGAGAACATTTCGAGCTCTCGGCCCGCCAGGCTATGATTTCGCGAACTGGCGGTAGTCCGGTTCGCGGTGAAACCAGAATTCGTAGCCGGAGACGCCCTTTTGCATGGCAACGTCGTGGATCGGCTGGTTGAGCGGAACGACGGGAACGTCGCGCATGCAGAGCGCGATGAAATCCTTCACGGTCCTGTCGTACTCCGCGGCATCGGTGGTGAAGCGCGCCTTGTCGATCAGGGCGTCCATCTCCTTGTTCTTGTACGAGGAGATGTTGAAGATCGAGTTGTTGCCGTGGAAATTCCAGTAGAAGTAATATTCGGGATAATCGAGCCAGCCGCTGAAGCGGTTGAGCGCGAGCGGCAGCTCCTTCTTGTTCAGCGTCGTGCGCCAGTTCGCGCCGGGAATTTTCTCGATTGAAGCCTTGAGGCCGATCTTGGCGAGATTCTCCTGGATCAGGATCGCGGTCGGCTCGCCGACGGTGGCGGTGCCGGTGTCGAGCGACAGCGTCGTCTCCAGGCCGGATTCGAAGCCTGCTTCCTTCAGCAGAGCCTTGGCCTTGTCGAGATCGGTGACGTAAGGAAACGGCTGCGGCCAGACCGGCTTCGAGACGTCGGCGGCGCCGCCATACATGGGAACGGCGCGGCCGAAGAAGGCGCTGGTCTGGATCTGCTCGTAGGGCATGGCCCAGGCGATCGCCTGGCGCAGCTTGACATTGTCGAACGGCGGCTTGGCGGTGTTCAGCGCGACGTACCACAACGCGTTCGGGATCGGCACGCCCGAGACCTTGACCTTGCCCTCCTTGATGATCTGCTCGAAATCGCGCGGCGCAAAGCCGCTGGAAATATCCGCATCGCCCCGCTCCAGCATGGCACGGCGGGTGCCGGCGGAAGGAACGTCGCGTGCGATCACGCGCTTCACCTTCGGCAGCGGCCCGCTTTTCCAGTCGTCGAAGCGCGTCAGCACGGTCTCGCTGCCCGGCTTCCAGCTCTCGATCTTGTAGGCGCCGCCGCCGGCCTCGTTGTTCTTCAGCCACGCCAGCGCCCACGGATCTTCCGGTGTCGCGTTCTTCCTGGCGAGCTCGGAATTGATGATGAAGGGCACGACGACGGCGACGTTGAACAGCAGCATCTTGTCCTTGCGGACATAGTCGATGCGGAAAGTGTGGTCGTCGACCACCACGAACTGCTCCGGCTTCTCCAGCGATCCCGCCGACATCTGGAAGGTCGGAAAGCCGCCGACCTTCACGGCGCGATCGAACGACCATTTGACGTCCTTGGCGGTCACCGGCGTGCCGTCGTGGAATTTGGCGTCCTTCCGCAGGCGGAAGGTGCAGGACATGCCGTCAGGCGCGACTTCCCAGCTCTCGGCCAGCTCGGGCGCGAGCTTCTCGCGGTCATACGACAACGTGCCGTCCGGCAACGTCTTGGAGGCGTAGGTGAGCAGGCGGTCGTAGCAATTCCAGGACAGGCCGTTCACGGTCTGGTTGGAGCCGACGCCCTGCATGTCCAGCGAGTTCGGCCCGAGCTCCTGCACCACCAGCAGCGTCTCGCTGCGCCCCTGCGCCCAGGCGAGGCGTGGAGCAAATGCTGCCATACCGGCGACACCAAGGCCGCCGAGCATGACAGTGCGGCGGCTCAAATCGAGGGGTGAAACGCTCAAAGGTGCCTCCTGTCCGGAATTGTCCGGCATCGAGAGGCAAGGTGTATGCCACAGCCAGAACGCGCCAAGCCGCCCCGCGAATGCGAGGCGGCTTGGGTTCGATCGGATATGCGTTGCGCGTCGGCGCGGTCTATTCCGCCTGCTCCAGCGCGGCGGGCATCTTCGCCACCGACATCAGCGATCGCGCGACCTGGTTGAGCAGGAGATCGGCATTTTCTTCCTCGGCGAGGGATTTGGACAGCAGGGCGACGATGGCGCTGTGGCGGAGTTGCTGCGCCAAGTTGCGTGCTGTGGTATAGCCGGCCATCTCGTAATGCTCGACGCGTTGCGCCGCAGAGATCAGCGCGAGGTCGGCGGCGGCGTCCTCCTTCTCGTCGCCTTCCTTCATGACCTCCTGGCCTTCCTCGATCAGGCCCATCATGCCCTTGCAAGGCTTGGCACGAGCGTTCTCGCCGAGCAGCTCGAAGCATTCGTTGATGCGCTCGACCTGATTTTCGGTCTCGGCCAGATGCTGCTCGAACAGTTCCCGCAACTGGTCGAAGCGGGCGGCCTGCGCCATCTTGGGAAGCGCCTTGGTCAGCTGCTTCTCGGCATGGAGAATATCACGCAGCTCATGGAGCAGCAGATCGGTCAGGCCGGCCTCGTCGACAGGCGGTGAGCTCTCCGCGACGATCGGGGTGGCAGCGCCCGGATCGGCGGATTGCAGCGCAGGCGATTCCGTGAACACCCAGTCCTCGCCCTCGTTCCAGGGGCCGCGGGTATCGATTTCGCCGTGGTCGCCGCTGCCGGTGGAATCGTTGAAGTACTGGTTCACGAGACCGGGCGTCGGGGCAATGCGGCCGACACTGAAGGCCGGCTTCGACAGGCTCTCGAGCGCGCGCGCGAACGCCTTCATATGCGTGATCTCGCGCGTCATCAGGAATTGCAGCGCGTCCTTGCTGCCGGCATCGTCGCAGAAATTGATCAGCCGTTCGTAGACGATCTTGGCACGCGCCTCGGCGGCGATGTTGCTGCGGAGATCGACGTCGAGCTCGCCGGTGATCTTGAGATAGTCGGCGGTCCAGGGATTGCCTTGCGAGTTGAACAGATTGACGCCGCCTCCGCCGGCAATCGCAATCAGCGGATCGGCCTCCGCCGCCTGCCGGTCGTTCCGCGAGGGCGCAAGATGCATCCGGGCGAGGCAACCGACGACTTCGAGATGGCTGAGCTCTTCGGTGCCGATATCCATCAAGAGGTCCTTGCGGTCGGGATCCTCGCAATTCAGCCCTTGAATCGAATATTGCATCGCAGCCGCAAGTTCGCCGTTGGCGCCGCCGAACTGCTCGAGGAGCATATTGCCGAAGCGCGGATCGGGTTCGTCGACGCGCACGGTGAACATCAGCTTCTTGACGTGGTGATACATGGGGGGACTCGCGTGCTGGAGGGAAACTACGCGACAACGAGGCCTCCAGTCGTTCGTTCCTAAGTCTCTCCGAGATTGAGGTTGTCGTTGCCAGGACGTCTGCGAAGAAGTGCGATGGCTTACGGCGTCACCGCGCTGCGTGCGACGGCGCGCGGAGCCGTCAGTTCCTTCCAGGTCGAATTTGCCACATGCACCGGCGAGAAGGCGGGACGTTCGACGTAGCGGCCATCGCCGGCCTCGGCGCGCAGATCGCCATCCTTCCAGGCGATACGGCCGCGCGACAGCGTAGCGGCCGCACCGCCGGTGCAGGCAAAACCCTCGAACACGTTGTAATCGATCCGGCTCATCTGCCGCTTGGCACTGATGGTCTTGCTCGCCTTGGGATCCCACACCACGATGTCGGCATCCGAGCCTACCGCGATCGCGCCCTTGCGCGGATAGATGTTGAGAATGCGCGCAATGTTCGCCGAGGTCACGGCGACGAATTCCTCTTTCGTCAGCCGCCCCGTGGCGACACCCGCGGTCCAGAGCAGCGCCAGGCGATCTTCGAGGCCGCCGGTGCCGTTCGGGATCTTCCTGAAATCGCCGCGCCCGAACCGCTTCTGCTCGGTCGTGAAAGCGCAATGGTCGGTCGCAACCACCTGGAGCGAGCCGGCTTGCAGGCCGGCCCAGAGGCTGTCCTGATGCGACTTGTCGCGGAACGGCGGCGACATCACGCGCTGTGCGGAATGGTCCCAGTCCTTGTTCTGGTATTCGCCGGAATCGAGCAGCAAATGCTGAATCAGCGGCTCGCCATACACCCGCTTTCCGCTAGCCCGCGCGCGAGCGATGGCCTCATGCGCCTCGCGGCAGCTGGTGTGCACGATATAGACCGGCGTGCCGGTCATATCGGCGATCATGATGGCGCGGTTGGTGGCTTCGCCCTCGACCTCCGGCGGCCGTGAATAGGCGTGCCCTTCCGGGCCGGTGACGCCGCGCGCGATCAGCGCGTCCTGCATCAAGGCGACGACGTCGCCATTCTCCGCATGGACGACAGGCATGGCGCCGAGATGGGCGCAGCGCGCGAACGAGTTGTAGAGCTCGTCGTCGTTCACCATCAGCGCGCCCTTGTAGGCCATGAAATGCTTGAAGGTGTTGATGCCGTAGGTTTTGACCACGATCTCCATCTCGTCATGGATCTGCTTCGACCACGACGTCACCGCCATGTGGAAGCCGTAGTCGCTGGCCGCCTTCTCGGATTTGTGCCGCCACTCCTGATAGGCGGCCAGCATCGACTGGCCGGGATCGGGCAGGCAGAAATCCACCACCATGGTAGTGCCGCCGCTCAGCGCTGCCTTGGTTCCGGATTCGAAATCGTCGGCGGTGACGGTGCCCATGAACGGCATTTCGAGATGGGTGTGCGGATCGATCCCGCCCGGGATGATGTAGGCGCCGCCGGCATCGATGATCTCACTACCTGTAGGCGCATCGAGCGATGCTCCGATCGCGACGATGGTCTCGCCGTCGATCAGCACGTCCGCGCGGCGCGAATGATCGTGATTGAGGACGGTGCCGCCGCGGATGAGGAGGGGCATGAGGGACTCCAAAAGGTGAGGGACGGCTCGAAGGCTAAGCGCGCTATTGGCGATGCGACAGGTGAAATTTTAGTCAGCCGCCGCCGCTCCTTTTCACATCGCGCGCGATCAGTCCGTCGATCATCGCGCGCACGAGCCCCGCGATCTCCTTGCGCAGCGCCGGCAACGGCACGGCCACCAGCTTCTGCTCCAGCCCGAGCGCCACCATGCCATGCACGGCCGAGAACAGGCTGCGCGCGGTGATGCCGAGTTCCTCCGGGCTGCGCCCAGGAAACAGCGCGGCCAGCGGCTGGTAGATATGACGAAACAGCTGCATCTGGTCGTGCACCGACCAATCCGGCACCAGTTTGTCGGCCGCCATGCGGTGCTCGAACAGCGCGCGCCAGAGCTGGAGGTTTTCGGCGGCGAAATCGCAATAGGCGAGCGCGATGCGGACCAGGGATTCCGGTGGCGATGGCTCGCCCGCACTCCTCGCGAGAGTCAGCGCCTCGTCGAGCCGGAGCAGCGTGCGCGAGCCGACCCGCAGGATCAGCTCGTCGACGTCAGCGACGAGATTGTAGACCGCGCCATTGGCGCAGCCGATCTCGCGGGCCAAATCGCGGGTCTTCAGACCTGCCAACCCCCGCTCGGCGATCATCTGTTCGGCCGCCTCGATCAGGGCGGCACGTAATTTCTCTCGCCGTGCCAATGGTTTAGTCATTCTTAACCAAGTTCGTGAGCGTCGCTCAAATTAATATTGAACGATGTTCAAGATTTCTGCTACAAAGTATCCGTGAGCAACGCTCATAGACAGGGAGCAACCAATGTTCAAGACCGTCGTGACCCTCTTCCGCGGCAGCGTCGCCGCTGCGGGCGAGGAACTGGAAGACCGCACCGCCCTTCTGATCCTGGACCAGCAGATGCGCGATGCAGCCGCAGCCGTCGAGCGCAGCAAGCGCACGCTGGCGCTGGCGATCGCGCAGGACCAGCAGGAAGGCCGCAAGCTCGACGCCACGAATGCGCGCATCGCCGATCTCGAGACCCGTGCCGTTGCGGCGCTGGATGGCGGCCGCGAGGACCTCGCCAAGGAGGCCGCCGAAGCCATTGCGGCCCTGGAGGCCGATCGCGATGCGGCGATGACGGCGCGCGCGCTGTTCGCCACCGAGATCGCCCGGCTGAAGCGCCACGTCACCAACGCGCAGGCCCGCATCACCGAGCTCGATCGCGGTCGCCGTATCGCCCGCGCCTCGGACGCGGTGCGCTCGCTTCGCCGCAGCGGGATCGAGGCCGCGCGCCCCTATGAATCGACATTGCCGGAGGCGGAGGGGACCTTGAAGCGTCTGCGCGAGCGGCAGATGGAGGCTCAGGCGGCCGATGAAGCCCTGGTCGAGCTCGACGCGGCCACCGGTCCGCTCGCCACCGCCGAAAGACTCGCCGAGCAGGGCTTCGGCCCGCGGCTCAAGACGACTGCAGACGACGTGCTGGCGCGGTTGAAGTCCAGGCGCATGCCGGCGGCCTGATCTCGAGTCTGAACCCGAACGCAATCATCATTCGAATCAACAGGAGACCATCATGAACCAGAACGGCCAGCCCCACAGCGGCGCCTGGGTGAGCTTCACCTACGCGTCCTTCGCAGCTTCCGCCTTCCTCGTCGCCATCGGCATCTTCTTCCTGCCGATCGACCTCTGGATGAAGGGTTATCTCACCATGGGCATTGTGATGATGATCCAGACCTGCGTCACCCTGACCAAGACCGTGCGCGACAATCATGAGAGCAGCCGTCTCGTCAACCGCATCGAGGATGCCAAGGCCGAGCGGCTGCTGATGGAGGTCTCCAAGGCGGCTTGAGGCGAACGGCCGCAGCGCGCCATCTGGGGCGGCGGGTGCTCCGGCGGCAGCAAGGGCGCATTGTGCTTCGCGTGCAGGTGCGATATGGCTCTCGCGCTTTCCAGAGGCGGAGACGAGCTTTGTCGAAACAATCCCTGCGCGAGGAGGCCGAGCGCCTGATCCGCGAATCGATGGAAAAGAAGACCATCGTGGTCAAGCAGGGCACCACCCGCATCGAGGCGGTTTGCGGCAAGTGCGGAGCGCCGAACCGGGTGCAGGCGGAGAAGGGCCAGACCCGCGTCAAGTTCGCCTGCAAGAACTGCGGGCATAAGCAAGAGACGTTGTAGGCGTCTTCGCCTCAACCGGATCGCCCCCGGCGATGCACAGCATCGTCCGGCGCGATCCGGGTAGAGGCCCTACGGCATGGCCTTCACATCACCTGATGCACGTCGATCACGACGCGATCCGCATGGCGCGCCGCTGACGCCACGAAGATGTGCTCCATCAGCCAGCGGTATTTCTCGTGCCCGGTCTCGAACTTCGGCACGGTGCGGAAATAGATCAGCTTCGGATCGACCGGCTCGCCGCGCTTGAGCTTTTGCAACAGCTCGACCGGGCCGAAGCGCATACCTTTGTTCTCGACGTAGACGGTCGCACCGTCGTCGGTCTCGAAGGCGTATTTCGCTTCTAGATCGATCAGCTCGTTGGGCCGGATGGTCTGGAAGTCGGCGCCGAACGGGAGCACCTTTCCGCTGACCGCGCCGGTCACCTCGCCGCCGATGATCGGAATGATGCGGCGAACGCCGATCCCGGTCTCGCCCGCGGTCACGACGTCGCCGATCCGCGCGGTGATGGTGAAGACGTATTTGGTTTCGAGGGCAGGGGTGGTCATCGCTTCACCTCTTAATTGACTATGACGAACGATACCGCGTCTCACCCTCCCCTGGAGGGGGAGGGTTGGCGCGAAGCGCCGGGGTGGGGTGATCTCTCCGCTCGGGCAGTATTCAATGTGGAGAGACCGTCACCCCACCCCGCTCGCGCTATGCGCGATCGACCCTCCCCCTCCAGGGGAGGGTAAGTAACGGTCTTCGCTAAGCTAATGCGCCATCATGCGCGTCGGCAGCCAGGTTGCCAGCAGCGGGAAGGCGATCAGGATCACCAGCCGCACCAGGTCCGTCGCCACGAACGGGATCACGCCCTTGAAGATCGTCGAGAACGAGACGTCCTTCACCACGCTCTTGATGACGAAGACGTTCATGCCGACTGGCGGATGGATCAGGCCGAGCTCGACGGTCATGACGATGATGACGCCGAACCAGATCGGGTCGAAGCCGAGATGCATGATCACGGGAAAGATGATCGGCACGGTCAGGATGATCATCGCCATGGCGTCCATCAGGCAGCCGAGCACGAGATACATCACCATGATCAGGGCCAGCACGCCGTAGGGACCGAGGCCGAGCCCGGTGAGGAATTCCGTCACCTTCTGCGGCGTCTGCGTCACCGTGAGGAAATAGCCGAAGATCAGCGCGCCGATCAGCACGGTGAACACCGCAGCTGCGGTGCGCGTGGCCTGCAGCAGCGAGGCCAGCACCTTCTCGCGGTCAAGCCGGCCGGTCAGCACGCCGATGATGAAGGCACCCGTCGCGCCGACGCCGCCGGCCTCGGTCGGCGTGAAGCGCGGCAGGAAGGGCAGGCCGTAGAGGCCGCCGATGACGAAGATGAAGAGCAGCACCGGTGCCCAGATCTCCTTCAACCCGGCAAAGCGCTCGCGCCACGGCGTCACCTTGCCCTTGGGCAGGAAGTCGGGGCGGAAATAGCCGATCAGGAAGATCGTGATCATGTACATGGTCATCGCGAGCAGGCCCGGGATGATGCCGGCGATGAACAGCTTGCCGATATCCTGCTCGGTGATGATGCCGTAGACCGCGAGCACGGTGGAGGGCGGCAGCATCGCGCCCAGTGTGCCGCCGGCCGCAATGACGCCCGTGGCAAAGGACTGCGGGTAGCCGAAGCGCCGCATCTCGGGATAGGCGACGGCGGAGAAGGTCGCGGCGGTCGCGACCGAGGAACCGCAGATCGCCGCAAAGCCGCCGCAGGCCCCGACCGTGGCGATGCCGAGCCCGCCGCGCAGATGGCCGACGAAGCCGTTGGCGGCGCGGAACAGCTCCCGGCTCATGCCGGAATGGGAGACGAACGAGCCCATCAGCAGGAACATCGGAATAACACCGAACGTGTAGTCGGTGACCGTGCGCATCGAGGTCTGGCCGACCAGCTTCAGCGCTGCTGTCCCGTTGACGAGATAGGCGAAGCCGGACACGCCGACGAGGCCCATGGCCATGCCGACCGGCACGCGCAGCAGCATCAGGACGAAGAGGGAAATGAAGCCGATTACGGCGACGGCATCGGTGCTCATGGTTACTCCGTCGCCTTGATCTTGGGGTCGTGCATCTCTTCGGGATGGAAGATCAGCCGATAGGTGCGGATCGCGATCAGCAGCACGGCGCAGACGTCGCCGATCCAGGCGACCGCGAAGAACGGCCAGGTCGGCATGTGCAGATCGAAGGTCTGGACGTTGTCGTTGTAGGTGCCGCGCACCTTGTCGAACAGCGTCCA